>CAYOVU010000070.1:0-31216 GCA_964407505.1 uncultured Acidobacteriaceae bacterium
GCATAGGTTTCGGCGAACTCACGCATCGTTTTGAGGTACTTGTCTTCGCCAAGAACCCAGCGCAGCATGTGCAGGATCATCGCGCCTTTGTCGGTGACGAGCGACTGAAATTCAGTCGAGAACGGATCGAGTTTGGCAGCGCTGGAGAGTGGGATGGTGTCATAGGCAAGAGCGCCGACTGACATGTCTTTGATCGCCTCCTCAAGACCCGCGGATCCAGCGGCGCTTTCCACGTACATGGCCTCCGAGTAGCGGGAAAATCCGTCGATCACCCACCAATCGTCCTTCGTGGCGGGACTGACAGAAACGCCCCACCACTGATGGGCGATGGCGTTGGCGAGCAGGCGGTAGTTTGTCTTTTCTGTAATCGAAGGACCTGCGAGGCCTGCGATTTCCGGAGCCCACGCATAGGGAACGGTATCACCCGGAAGTTCGACGACGTTTAGCTTCGACGACAAGGGTGTGCCGTATAGCGTGATGAAATAAGTGAACTCCTGCACCGCGGTCGTGGTGTACTCGGGCGCTAATTTTTGATGATCCGGTTTGAAGAAGACGTGGAGATCCATGCCAGCTTCGTCGCTCTTATATTCCTGGAAGATGCCGGCGACGATGGTGCCGGGGAAGCTCGGCTTCGAATAGACGAAGGTAAACGTCTTCGTCGGGAGGCCGTTGGTGTTCGGTTTCTTGGACGGCGGATTGTCGGTGACCGTGGTCTTGCCGCTTCCGATCACCATCATGTGAGCGGGAACAGTGACGCTGATGGTTGCGGTGAAGCGGTTGAGGCCGTAGCCGCTGACTGGGAACCAGCGTCCGGCATAGAGCAGATAGCTGGTGTCGTCACCAATGTGGGCGAGCATGAGGCCGGGTACGGGGCTGTCGTCAGCAGTCTCAAGGGAGCCCTCATATTCGAAGGTGAGGGTGGTCGAAGCATCTTTGCTAAGGCCGGCAGGCAGCGGCACGCGAATGGTCGAATCCTGGGTGACGCGCTCGGCTGACAACGGCTGGTTCTTATCGTCGAGCACCCGGGTCACCCGCAGGCCGTTGTGCAATTCGAAGATGGCAGTGTTGAGGTCCTGAAGGGCGGTGAATTTGACCTTGGCGCGAGCAGAAATTTGGTGAATATGAGGCGTAAGTTCGGCCTCGATCTGATAATTATCGACGCGCAGGCGGGTCTTTTCCGCGCCTTGGGAAGCAGTCGAGCCGAAAGCCAATAGCAAAAGGACGAGGGAACTCGACAGGACGCTCGGGACGCGCCGAAAGCGAATCTGCATTAAGGAGAGTCTCCAGGAAACGGGGCTAACCATTCCCTATGATGAAGATTCTCACCTAAAAGATGCTGGGAGCACAAGGTTTAACGAACACCTGTGGCCTTTCGAGCAGAGCGAGAGCCTGGTTCGCTCCAATGCCAGCGAACGGGCAGGTTTCCTTCGGCTTCGCTCAGGGCAAGCTCTCGTTGCGTTCGCTCCCCAGAATGTCACCGGTCGAATTCCCCGGAATGACAATCACGGAGACTGAGTTCGTTGCAGCAGGGCGAGAATGATCTCTGCGGCGCGGTTTGCGGGGTGTTGGGGCGGCGAGCCTTTGAGGTTGCCTTCGGGGTCGCGAAGTTGGGCTTTTACTTTGGTTAGGCCTTCCAGCATGTGAGTGCGTGCGAAGCCGTCGGGCAGAATTTCCTGCAGACGGGCAACAACATTTTGTGCGGTGAAGTCGTGCTGCACCAATTCGGGGACGACCTGCTCCCCGGCGATCAGATTGACCATGGCAAAGTAGGAGACTTTGACTCGCGGCTTGCCGAGAATATAAGTGACAGGCGAGACCCGGTAGACCATCACGAATGGGGTATGCATCATTGCTGCCTCAACTGTGGCCGTGCCGCTGGCAATGATGCCAGCGCGGGAATGGCATAGTGCAGGCAGGGAATCGGGGACGAGTGTGATGCGCGGTTGAGCGGTTGTTTTTGCGTCGATTAAGTTTTGCAGAAAAGCGCTGTCGAGGGTGGGTGCAACTGGGAGCAGAAATTCGTAGTTGGGACCCAGCTGGGCGGCTGCTTGGAGGGTCGTGGGCAGGTTCATGCGGACTTCTTTGACGCGGCTGCCGGGCATGAGAGTGATCCAATGTTTTGAAAAGTCAAGACGAAATTGTGCGGCGTAGTCGTCGCGGTCGATTGCCGGGCGCGGCAATTCGGCGAGGGGATGGCCAACGAAGGTCGCATCCACTCCGCGGTCGCGGTAAAACTTTTCTTCAAACGGAAAAATGACAAGAGCTTTGTCGATGTAATTGCGCAGCAGGCGGACGCGTCCCTGGCGCCACGCCCAGAACTGTGGCGCAACGTAGTAGACAACAGAGATGCCGCGTTTCTTCATTTGGCGGGCGACACGCCAGTTGAACGCAGGAGAATCGATAACGATGGCGAGATTGGGCTTACGCTTGTCGGCTTCTGCAATCAGATGCTGGTAGAGTCCGTAAATCTTCGGCAGATGGCTCAGGATTTCGGTGATGCCGACGACGGACAGGTCCTTTGCATCGACGACCGTGTCACAGCCCGCGGCGCGCATGCGGTCTCCGCCGGCGCCGAAGAATTCGAGCGATGCGTCGCAGTGGCGCAGGGCTTCGATGAGCTGGGCTCCGTACATTTCGCCCGAGGCTTCGCCGGCTGAGAGCAGAATTCGCAAGAGAGCATTGTAAGCGGCTGTGGCCAGAAACGGTCAGATACTGCTGCGACTATGATTTGATCTGAATCAGTCCCGCGTCCTGGGATGGAAGAGCCGGGGCAAGATGCTGCGGGGCGCGCCATCCATCGAAGATGGAAACCTGGTGGACGCACGAAACGGTGCAATGCGGAGCGCAGCCTTTTTCAGTGAGATATTCGCGGCGCATGTCGTCGCGAGTGTAAGTTGCGAGGGGCACGCCCGGATAGCCGCGCTGCTGTGAGCAGTAATGCACCAGCCCGTCTTCGCAAATGTAGAGGTAACGGGCGCCAGCACGGCATCGCCACGCATTGGGCAGGCCTTGAGCGATGTTGTCCTGGAAGGCGTTGATGCGAGTGAAGCTGCGCTTCTCCCACGACTTCATTTCGTTGTAGATCCGGCGCTCTTCGCCGCCCAGCGGCTGCAGCTGGCCACTGCCATCGTGAATGATTCCGATGGTGGAACTGAACCCGAGTTCGATGGCGCGTTTGCCGATGGTGAGCGCATCCTGCGGATTCGGAATGCCGCCACCCACCACGGAATTGATATTCACGTGAAACTCAGCGTGCTCGGCAAGCCATTGCAATTTCTTGTCGAGGACCTTCAGGCTTTTCTTCGAGACATCGTCGGGATTGACGTTGTCGATGGAAATCTGCAGCCACTCGAGTCCAGCGCGATTCAGGCGTTGGATGCGTTCGGCGACCAGCAGATATCCGTTGGTGATGAGGCCGGCAATCATGCCGTTTGCGCGGATGCGGCGGATTACGTCGTCCAGTTCGGGGTGCAGTAGCGGCTCACCGCCAGAAATTGTGACCACCGCGGTGCCAAGCGCGCCCAATTTGTCGATGCGGCGGAACATTTCTTCCGTGGGCACGGGCTGTGAGAAATCGTCGAACTCATTGCAATAGGTGCAAGCTAGGTTGCAGCGGCGAACGGGAATGATATGTGCCAGGAGGGGATGATGGGTCGAAGCCAGGGCGCGAGCGGCCATGGCGGCTCCGCGCAGATTGCGGCGCAAGGCTTTGGCGCGGCGGCGTAAGATTGTGAGGGTTGAGGGCATCGTTTATATAGTTATTACAGCATGGATGCGCGATAAATGCAGCCTCAGCGACAGTGTTCGGCAAGTTTGACAGGCCGAATGGCGCTGGCGGAACTGCGGATTGAAACGCCTCAGAGGAAGCTTGCAGCCAGTTTATCTCTCTCCGATGAATTCATGTCCAGTGGCGATTAGAGCGTCGAAAGCGGATTGCCGGTACTCCTCTTGTACGAGTACGTAATCCGTGTCGTAGGTTGAGATTGCAAAAATCGGCACATTTCGGTAGGAGAGCGGCTCGATGAATGAAAGCAGGATCCCCGTCTGCGAAAACGCGAAAGGGCCTTCGAGCTTGAGACAGGTCCATCGATGTTGAGAATCCACCTCTGTGGGAAGATTTTCCGTCGAGCACACGATGGAGAGTTCGTCGGCGGTGCGAGTGATTGAGGTGAAGTCGCCCTTTGTGGTCCAGTCGGGAACGGGTACATCTGGAGCGAGTCGTACGATAGCGTAGAGGCCGGGGAGTTGGCGGAATTTCAATTGATGCATGGGTTGAGTGGCTCGGGATTCACTTTCTCCATCGGTGACATGCATTTCCTTGGCCTCCAGCAACTGCCGGGTCGCCCGGTCAGACAGCCGAGGGCGGCTGTCTCCACATTAAATCCTCAGCCCTCCACCGCTTTGTGCACTGCGGCCCTCGCCAGCAGGCGCGTGGAGTCGAGCGTGGGGAGCGGAGAAGATACCGGCGTCACCAGGAGTGGAATCTCCGTGCAGCCGAGCACAACCGCGTCGCAGCCTTCATCCTGAAACGAGCGGATTACTTCCACGTAATAGGCGAGCGAGCGCGGAATGATCTGGGCATTGACCAGTTCGTGCATGATGATCTGATCGAGGTGCTCGCGCTGTTCGGCTGCAGGCACGCGGTGTTCAATCCCAGCCTCCTCCAGAGCTTCGCGATAAACCGGCCCCTCCATCAGATAACGCGTGCCGAGCACGGCAAGGCGCCTAAACTGGCGACGATGGGCCTCTTTCGCAACTTCCCTCGCGATGTGCAGCCAGGGGCGCGGTGAGCGATGTTCGACCAAGCCGAAGGCCTGGTGAATCGTATTGTCGGGACAAATCAGAAAATCGGCGCCGGTGCGAGCCAGCTTATCCGCCGACGATAGCATCAGCTCGGCAACACCTGCCCAATCGTTGGCGCGAATGAATTGCATATACATTGCGAGTGGGTGCGAATGCAGAGAGACTTCGGGGTGATCGTGAGTGCCGAGCAGCTTTGCTCCCTCGATCGCAATGGTGCGGTAGCAGAGCGCGGCTCCTTCGGTACTGCAGGCGACAATGCCGATGTGTTGGGGCATATTGAGCAGTTCTCGGTTCTCAGAATAAGGCTACGCCCTGGCCAGTTTCACCTCAAGGATGTTCTGTTCGCTATTGGACAACGAAAAGTTAGGAGTCATCTGGCTGCGGCGGCATCGAAGAGGTTCAGAAACTCCAACTTCTTTTCGGCTGGCAAGAATGATGCTTCAAATGAGTTGCGAGCCAGTTCGCGAAGGTGCTCGTCGGTGAATCCGAAAGTTTGCTGCGCGAGCTGGTACTCGCGCGCGAGCGTAGTGCCGAACATGGCGGGATCGTCGGTGTTGAGGGTAATCATCACGCCGTGGTCGAAATAACTTTTTGCTGGATGATCGTTGAGATTGGGGCAAAGGCCGGTGCGGAAATTGCTGGTTAGGCAAATTTCTACGGGAACCTGGCGCTGGCCGAGTTCTTCGACGAGATCGGGATCATGGAAGGCAGTGAGCCCGTGACCAATGCGCTCGGCGCGTAAGTTAAGAGCGCCCCATACGGATTCGGGAGGGCCGGTCTCGCCGGCGTGAGCGGTCAGGCGCATGCCGTGGTCGGCGGACCAGACGTAGGCGTCGCGGAAGATTTCGGGTGGGCCTTTTAGTTCGTCACCTCCGACTCCGACTCCGACGACATGCCGATCCTGGTATCGAACAGCCAGCTCGAAAACTTTCTGCGCGGCCTCCGCTCCCAGTTGACGAACCGCGTCGAAGATCCAAAGCAGCGAGATGCCGAAGTCGCGGGCGCCGCGGGCGCGCCCGCGATCCAGACCTTCGAAGATGGCTGCAAAATCCTGCCTGCGCCAGAGGCACACTCCCACCGAAACGTAAACCTCAGCGTGAAGGACATTTTCTTCTTTGAGGCGCTGCATCAGGCGGTAAGTGATGAGTTCGTAATCGTCTGCCGTGCGCAGGTGCTCGGTGATGTTTTTGAAGGCGAGCAGAAAGCCTGAAAAATCGGCATATCGATAAAGCTGGTCGACTTCGGACTGGGTGGGGCGTTCTCCGTGCCGCTGGCGAAGTTCGAGCAACGTGGCCGGATCGATTGCACCCTCGAGATGCAGATGCAACTCGGCCTTAGGCAGGAGTCGCAGGAAGCTGCTCGGACGCTCGGGTGCCGAAGGCATGACTTCATGATTGTAGTTTCTTGGCGGAAGATTTGCGAGGAGGCGGAGCGGGATTCACCACAGAGGCACGGAGTCACGGAGAACTTAGGACGGAAGGCAGTGGTGAAAACGCCTCTTTGCGCCGGTTCGCGGCAGAATTGCTAAAAGGATCCTTCGACTGGACAGACCGATTCGCTTCGCTCACCGGTCTGTTCCGCTCAGGATGACACAGTCCGGTTTTGGTTGATGGCTAAAAGCTATTTCTTCGCGAATTCGCTTCGATGCCGGCTGTAGAAAACATAAATCAGCAGGCCAAGGCCAAGCCAGATGACGAAGCGCAGCCAGGTGATGACAGTGAGCCCGGTCATGAGGCCGCCGCAAAGAATGATCGAGATCAGCGGGAACCACGGGACAAACGGGACTCGGAACGCGCGTTTGCGCTCGGGTTGCCTGCGGCGCAGAATGATCACTCCCAGCGAAACCAGAACGAAGGCAAACAGCGTGCCGATGTTGGCGAGGTCGGCGGCATCTCCAATGTCGACGAGTCCTGCGGGAATTCCAACCGCAAAACAGGCGATCCAGGTAGACCAGTGCGGCGTCTTATATTTCGGGTGCACCGCAGAGAACAGCTTGGGCAGCAAGCCGTCGCGGGACATGGCGTACCAGATGCGGGCCTGCCCGTACTGGAAAACGAGCAACGACGAAATCATGCCCGTGAGAGCTCCGATCACAATGACCGAGCGGAAGATCGGGTGCACGCCCAGATACTTCATCGCGTAAGCCACGGGCGCTTCGGCGGCCGCACCGGAGACGAAGGTTGTGTACTTCATCATGCCGAGTAGCACGACGGCAACGCCGACATAGAGCAGCGTGCAGACCACAAGGGACATGATGATACCGAAGGGCAAATCTTTTTGCGGATTGCGTGATTCCTCGGCGGCCGTGGAAACGGAATCGAATCCGATGTAGGTGAAAAAAACAATGGCGCCTCCGGTGACGATTCCGGCGAAACCGGAAGGCGCAAATGGCACCCAGTTCGCGGGTTTTACCAGCATTCCACCGACTACCAGGAAGGTCAGGATGGCGCCGATTTTGACCGCCACCATGATGTTGTTGGTCTCCGCCGACTCCTTCACTCCGCGCACCAGCAGCAGCGTGAGAATAAAAACGATGAGGAAGCCGGGGAGATTGAAATAGGCTCCTGTCGACTGCCCGCCGGCCCAGACCGGACTGGCAAGTTTTTCCGGCAAGTTGAGGCCGAATACCGCCAGTTGCGCTTTTATATAACCGGCAAAGCCAACCGCGACTGCGACGTTCGAGACTACATATTCGAGGATGAGGTCCCAGCCGATGATCCAGGCGAAGATTTCGCCGAGGGTTGCGTAAGAGTACGTGTAGGCGCTGCCGGCGATCGGAATCATCGACGCGAGTTCGGCATAACAGAGTCCAGCGAAGCTACAGGCGATCGCAACCAGGAAAAACGAAATGGCGATCGATGGCCCGGCGGGCGGGCGTCCGTGCATGAGCGCTCCCGCCGTGCTGCCGGTGCGCAGTAAATTTACGATTACGTCGAGCGCCTGCGCATGCAGGATCGATGGGGCCTGGAAATATTCGCCCGCTGCTGCAGTGCCGGTAAGGATGAAAATGCCCGAGCCGATGATTGCTCCGATACCCAGCGCAGTAAGCGACCAGGGGCCGAGGGTTTTTTGCAGCCGCTGCCCGGGGGCCTCGGATTCAGAAATCAGTTTGTCGATCGACTTGCAGCAGAATAGCTGGTTGTCAGAGGTGCGAACCGTGGCGGCGGGTTCCGTGGATGATTCGGACAAGTGGTGGTTGTCTCCCTGAAGAGCTTTTAGCCGTTAGCACCTGGCATTTAGCCAGTCTGAGTTTCTGTCTGATTTCAGAAACATTCCGGCCAAATGCCAGGTGCTTGATGCCGAGTGCGGTCTACCGCTTCGACTGGCCGCGAGCTAGCTTCTTCACCTTGCGCTTCTTCGATCCGCGGGCGTAATCGCGGGGCTTCTTCGGCTTTTCCGCTTTCGCCTTTTTGCGTGCGGCGCGTTTCGACTTCTTACGTTCTTCTTTGGTCAGCTCTGCTGTGTTTGCCATGATTGCTATACTTGTCCTCTTCTCAATGCGGATTGTCGTTTCTTGCTACACGGCTCTTACCGTGGACTTCTACCTATTCCGCGCTCTTAACTAGAACGGCGGGAAGCGATCTCTCGATTCCCAGCATTCAATGTCGTCGCTCCAGATTGCTATTGCCTAACTTACCGCTTAGGCGTGCTCCAGCTGCGCGTACTTCTCCACTAATTTCTTCAATCCGAAGCGAGGGAATTGTACCGTAATCTTGGCCTCTTCGCCTTCTCCTTCTCGCTGGTAGACCGTTCCTTCGCCATATTTAGGATGACGAACCTTCTGGCCGGGACGGAATCCGCGCTTGCCGGTGGGCTCTTCAGCTGGCATTTTCGGGACGGTAAACTTCTTGCCGCGCGACGCGAAGAACTCGGCGATGTTCTCGATGGAGTTGTAGGGCTTGGCTGGAACGGTCGCCTTTTGGCGCGTGGATTGCCTGCCACTGCGTTTCCAGCTTGCACTTTGATCTTCGTCTTCGTAGGAGTAGTGAGTATGCTCAGCGTCAAAAGCTGCCGGGCTTCGCCCCGCTGGACCCCTCGACTCCGCTCGGGGCAGGCTTCCGAAAGCGGACGTCCCCACATGAGTTCTCCTGGTCCCCAGTTCTTCGATCAATGGCGCCGGGACCTCTTCGAGAAATCTGGACGGAACGCTTGCTTCCGGCATGTCGGTGCCGTAGCGGCGGCGGTAGACGGCGCGAGTCAGGATGAGCTGGTCCATGGCGCGAGTCATGCCGACGTAGCAGAGCCGGCGCTCCTCCTCGACGTCGTCGGGCTGCAGCATGGTGCGCGAGTGCGGGAAGAGTCCTTCTTCGAGCCCGCTGAGGAAGACTAGAGGAAACTCCAGGCCCTTGGCGGCGTGCAAGCTCATCAGAGTGACTTGCGACCGCTCGTCGTAGTCATCGGCATCGCTGATCAGGGCGGCGTGGTCGAGAAACTGGTCGAGGGTTTCGCCGCGGTCGCGCGAATCCATGGCGGCGTTCACTAGTTCGTGCAGGTTTTCGATCCGAGACTGGGCTTCCGGCGTATCTTCGGCTTCGAGCAGTTTGATGTAGCCGGTGCGGTCGATGAGGAACTTGAGAATGTCGGCCGTGCTTACCGTGGGAGCAGGAAATGGACTCGCGGTTTCATTATCGCCAGTGCTCAGCGCGCTTTCATTCTCGAATACCGCTGGCGGTTTGTTGGCGGCTCCTTCGCTCGCGACGTTCTCTTCGTCGGGTTCGCCGTACGCTCCGCCGAAATCGAAAGCCGTATTTTCGAACTCGGAAGGATCGAAGGCAGCTGCATCGTCATCGATGGAGTTACTCGCGACAGACTGTAAAGATTGTGGCGCTTCCAATAACATGCGCGAGGGTGCCACACTTTCCTCCGCGCTTTCTTCTTCGAGGTGTTCAATAAACGTTCCCGCTAACATCGCTTGCGCGTCCCGGATCAACTGCTGGAAACTCTTCAGCGCCGCCAGCGCGCGCGGAGGCAGGAGTTGACGGCGAATCGCTTCACCGAGTGCGCCCCATAACGACAATCCGGTTTCGAGCGCGAGGCGTTCAACGGTTTCAATGGTGCCTTTGCCAATGCCGCGCGTGGGCGTGTTGATGACGCGCAGCAGCGAGATCGAATCGTCGGGATTCTGAATGACTTTGAGGTACGAGATCATGTCCTTGATCTCGGCGCGCTCGTAGAACGAGAATCCGCCGACCACGTGATACTTGAGGCCGTAGCGCCGCATCGCCTCCTCAAACAAACGCGACTGCGAATTGGTGCGGTAAAGCACGGCGGCGCGCGGAATTTCACCGCCCGAGTGTTCAGCACGACCGGCCCCGCGCAGGTATTTTGCGATGTGATCGGCAGCGAATAGCGCCTCGTTTTCGCCGTCGGGAGCTTCGTAATATCCGATCTTGGTGCCGCCTTGGCGCGATGTCCAAAGATTCTTGCCTTTGCGGCGGAGGTTATTCGCGACCACGGACGAGGCGGCCTGCAGAATATTCTGCGTGGAGCGGTAGTTTTGTTCGAGCCGAATGATCTTCGCTTCCGGAAAATCCTGTTCGAACTCCAGAATGTTGCGAATGTCGGCACCGCGCCAGGAATAAATCGACTGATCTTCATCCCCGACCGCGCAAACATTATGCCGCTCGCCCGCAAGCATGCGCATGAGTTCGTACTGCGGACGGTTCGTATCCTGATATTCGTCGATCATCACATATTGAAACCGGCGATTGTAGTACTCGCGCACCGGCGCGGCGGTTTTCAGCAGACGAGTCGCTTCGAGCAGCAGATCATCGAAGTCGAGGGCGTTAGCCTTGCGCAGTTCTTTGCGGTATTCCTCGAACAGATGCGCGATCTTCTCCGTCTTGGGATCGGTCGATTGCAGGTAAAGCTCCTGCGGATCGAGCATGTGATTTTTCGCCCACGAAATGCGCGACAGCACAATACGCGGCGTCAGTTGCTTGTCGTCGAGGCCGAGGCGCTTCATGATCCCTTTGACCACCGCCTGCATGTCGCTTTCGTCGTAGATGACGAATTTTTTAGTATGGCCGATCGGCGGTTGGCCGGGCGTGGCCGAAGGAATTTGCAGCGCTTCAATATCGCGGCGAAGAACGCGCACACAGAAAGAATGAAACGTCGAGATGACCGGCTTGGCGATGCTGAGTCCGCCGACAAGTTTTTCGACCCGCTCGCCCATTTCGGCGGCGGCTTTGTTGGTGAAAGTCATCGCCAGAATGGATTCCGGCATCACTCCGACGTGCTCGATGAGGTAGGCGATGCGATAGGTGATGACGCGAGTCTTGCCACTACCCGCGCCGGCGAGGATCAATACTGGGCCCTCGGTGGTTTCGACGGCCTCGCGCTGCTGCGGGTTGAGTTGATCGAGAAAAGACAATGCGGAAGTGGCTCCGGAGCTGATGATTTGATTTTACAGGATTAGGATTTGCGGTTTCCCTTTCGGAACTACGTAAGTCTGATTCAACGAGAAACCATGATCATGACTCTGCATCACGAATAGACTTTCTGCAGGACCCGTAGTGTAACGGCAACACAGCACCCTGCGACGGTAGCAGATGCGGGTTCGAATCCCGCCGGGTCCACGCTCCGGTTTTAGGAGCGCGGGTTTTGTGGGGAGCGAAGCAGGGATAGCTTCCCTACAAAGTAACTTGACCGTAGTTTTAGGCAGCCTATACTGAAATTGTCGCAGGGTGCTGTAGGTGCCCGAATTTAACGACCCCGAGAAATCGGGGCCTTCGTCTTTTCCACGCCTTACACCCACGCACCCATCAGATGTCCCAAGCCACCCCTGACACGAAGATCGTCAGTCCGATCCTTGAAGTAGCGCGCGTTAATTTGCTCGCCTTGCAGAAACTCAGTGCGCCGGAATCCCAGACTCTTCAGTTCTTTTTGCAATTTTGCGGGATCGAAGAATAGCTGAAACGGCTCTCCGGCTGCGGCCACGCGCCGCGAGAGAGCGTTGAGCGCCATCCTCTGGCCGATGTTGAGAAGCTTGGGATCGATTGCAAAATCAAAGACCACGCCGCTGCCTGCCGGCATCCTGGCAATGAAACTCAGAGTGGCCATGCAAGCTTCGTGAGTGAGATAAGGAGTAACACCCAGCCACGAGAAGAAAGCGGCCGCGTTTGCGTCGAATCCGCAACTCCAGAGCCGGTCCGCAAGAGTTTGCCGTTCGAAGTCAACCGGAACGAATGTGACCGACGACGGGATCGAAATACCCGCCGCTTGTAGTTGTTCACGTTTCCACTCCTGCGTGGCGGGATGATCGACCTCGAAGACCCGTAACTCCGGATGACCGTTCCGGTAACCGAAGGTATCGAGGCCCGCACCTAAGACGACATATTGCGACGCGCCGCGTTCTACGGCGCGTGCGAGTTCGTCCTCGGCGTAGCGGCTGCGTGCCGCCATGAAGGCGCGGAAGGCGCGGGAAAATTTGTGATTCTCCTTTGGATTGGACCTAAGTTCTTCCGCCCTTTCAACACCAATGATGCGCAGAGCCAGAGGATCGTCGAGCACTCTGGGATGGTCGAGAACCTGGTGCGCCGCACGGCGAATCGCCACCCGCTGCGCCGTTCTGCTGAATTTGCCTTCTTGCATATTCGACAGGTTGACAGGTTCGACGTGCTACTCCTCGGCCCCGGTCTGCGCCTTGCACTCCGCGCACGGGCAGACTTCCCGGAGAAGCTTCCACGAGTAAATGCCGAGGTCGTGGTCATCGTTCCACGTGAATTTAATCGCGTATTTGCCCACGCCCTCGGCCGAGATCGGTTTCGCCACCGGCTTGAACATGGGCAACGCGCCGGGAGCAAGTTTAGGCGCCTCTCCGTAACGCCGGCCTGCCTTGCCGCGCTCTTCTTCGCACATGGCACATGGGCAGGCGTTGCGCAGGTAGACGAAGTTGTAATGCGAAACGTGGCCGTCTTTCCAATCGATATGCACGCCCGTGCCGCCGGTAAGATCGACCTTCACCGATTTCGGGTCCGTGGCCGCGGTGGGAGTTTGAAGCGGAGACTGCATGAATTCAGTATCGCATAGGAGAAATGCAGTGGCGGGAGACAGGGTCGAGCATCGCTCGACGGACAGCTGGGAGCCTGCCCTGAACTTGTCGAAGCGGCGGGTGTCCCCACATCTGAATTGTCGGAAAGCGGCACAATCCGGTAGAATAGTGGTTTCGCTAAGCCCTGAAAGGATCTCTAGCAGTCATGGCACAACAATGTGATATCTGCGGGAAGAAGCCGCAATTTGGAAACCGAATCAGCCACGCCCACAACGTGACCAAACGGCGCTGGAACATCAATCTGCGTCCGGTCCACGCCCGTGTGGGCGCTACCACCAAACGCATGCGCGTTTGCACGTCCTGCCTGCGCAGCGGCAAAGTGGTTAAAGCGTAAAGAAGCAGGTCTTAGGTGCTAGGTCTTAGGAATTGGTCTTGGACCTTCACTGCAGTAGGATCCCTCGCCTAGGACCTATGACCTAACGCCCGAGACCTAAGACCCCGCCGTTCCTACTGCACACCCAGCAACTGCACATCGAAGATCAGAGTGGCGTTGGGCGGGATCGGGCCACCGGGGGTGCCCTCCGCGCCATATCCTAGGTCGGGAGGAATTCGCAGCTGGCGTTTCCCACCAACTTTCATCCCGGCAACTCCTAGGTCCCAGCCCTTGATCACTTCGCCATTGCCGATAGTGAAATCGAACGGCTTTCCGGCGTCAACCGAACTGTCGAACTTTTTGCCGGTAGTAAGCCAGCCGGTGTAGTGCACCCGGACGTGACTACCCTCCTTGGCGACGTCGCCATTGCCGACCCGGATATCCCAATAGATCAGGCCAGAAGGCGTCTTCACTCCATCGCCAGTCACTTTGGTGGGAGCATTGGTATTGGGAGTCGTAGATTTCTTAGCGGTGCTCTGCGCGAAAAGAACAGCCGTGAGCGCGAGAATGATTGCAATCGCCGCGACATACTTCGTCATGTTTATCTCCTTGCCAGTACTGTTATCCACAATCTTAAACAAAGACGGGCATAAACGCACACAAGAGGGTTGCTGATTTCGTAACGATCACTTTGATGTGCATCGAACTTAAAAGAAAGAGTCCGGCCTGAGCGTTAGGCCGATTAGTGCTCCGTTCACTTTCCTCAAGCCAGCGCGATTACGTCAATTTCTACCAGTACATCCTTGGGTAGTCGCGCCACCTCGACGGTGGTGCGAGCCGGTCGAATGGAGAGAAAATACTTACCATAAACTTCGTTCATGGCGGCGAAGTCGTCCATGCTTTTGAGGAAGACGCCGGAGCGGACCACTTTGTCGAGGCTGCTGCCAGCCGCTTCCAGGATCGCCGACACGTTGCGCAGCGCGCGGTCGGTTTGAGCAGCCGTGTCTCCGCTGATGACCTGCTGAGTGGATGGATCGATGGCCAACTGGCCAGAAACGAAGATGAACCCGTTCGCTTTGATCGCCTGCGAGTAGGGCCCGAGGGCCTGAGGAGCGTCTTTGGTTGCGATGGCTTCGCGCATAATGGAAACTTCCTACTTCAATCCCGTAACCACGTAAGCCTCCGAGAGCACCCGTACGTAAACGTACGCATAGGCGCTCCCGTCGGCTGAAAATATCGGTGCACCGGCTCCTGTAAGACCTGTGCCCGCCTCACCGCCGAAAGTTTTCCAGAACTCTATCTTTCCAGTTGCGATGTTCACCTTGTACACTTTCGCGGCCCTCTGGTCTGCGCGGCTCGATGCCACGTAGACTGATCCTCCATCGGGCGACCAACCATTCACGTAGAAGCTGCTGTCGAGTCCCGGGATCGGCCGAATCGCATTCCCGTCCAGCGGCCAGACTCCCCATTTTCCATCGGCCCCTAGTACCGCCGCGTTTTTGCCATCGGCAGAAAGCTGCACGCCTGCGACACCCTCCGGTGTTATGGGCTTGGCGTCTCCGTTACCCGTGTAGATCAAATAGTCGCGCACACCATGTCCCGCTTCAATTCCCGAGGCGAGCAGGTGCTTACCGTCGGGAAGCCATCGCGTGCCGTTATAGCTAATGGCATCGTGCGTAAGTTGCCGGGCTTCGCCTGCGCCGGTCGGCACCATGCTGAGTGGTCCGCCCTTTGCCGGCTTCGTGATTACCCATTTTGCATCAGGCGAAATCGCGCCAGGAACCCCTTCGCCGATGCGAGTCGGAGGCGACCCATCGGTGTCGCGAAGAAATACCGTGTAATTCTGTCCGCCGCCGTTGCCTTCTTCTTCGAAAACAATCTTATGGCCGTCGCGGCTGATGTCGCGCACAATCGACCAGCCAAACCATCCCAAGTCGTGCTCCTCTTTGCCTCCAGGAGCTATGCCGCGAATGCCGATGCGCTCCTGATGCGTCACCATCAGCGCAGTGCCGTTGCGCAGATCTTCCAACCAAACGCCCCCGGGCACGTTCGTGATGGTCCGCAGCTTGCCTGAGAGAGTTACAGCGTGCGGATTCTCCGCGCTGCCGTTGGCGCTGCACGTAAACCAGATCTCATCGCTGGAAGGAGTCCAAAAAATCCCCTCCAGGGATTCCCACCCCGACGAGAGTTTCTTTTCTTTCTCCTTGCCGTCGGCGCCGATCACCGCAACCGAACCTTCGTCGTCTCCACCTGGGTTTTCATGATCCGCGAATGCTACCCACTTGCCGTCGGGAGAAATTTTGGGATGGCTGATCCAATTAATGCTGTCGAACAGCACCTTGCCGATGGGATATTCCAAGCGCCAGTGGCTATTCTCCGGCACGTAGCGTACCACCGCCATGGTCGTGCCGTCGGCGGCCCAATCCGCGTCCTGCACGTTCTCCAGCACCTCTCGGGGTGTGCCGCCGCTCAGCGGAACTCGTGCCAAGGTGCCGCTGCGCGCATATCCACCGTAGCGCACAGTGTTGAGCCGAATCGCCAATTCCCCGTTCTTTGAGATGGAAAGCAGCTCGGCATTCTTCAGCCCCAATTCGCGCGCACCGGGGTCGTCGGTACGAGCCAAATAAAGTTGATCGTCGCCGCCGTCCCATGATGCGCTATAAATTACGCTGCCATCCGGGGCAAAGCGGGCGTTTCCAATGGACCCGGTGCGAAATGTGATCTGGTTGTACTCAGCCAGAGGCGCTGGTCCCTTGCCTCGTCCCAACCACAAGCCAAAAGCAAGCATTGCGAGTGCAAGTGCGAGACCGCCGGCCAGCACGGCGAACAACCGGTTCCGCGATGACGTGCTGGCCACCGGCGTAAGTTTCGTCGATGTGCTGGAAATTCCGGAAAGGTGTTCGAGATCAAACGCGATATCGCTGGCAGAGTGAAAGCGCGCCTCTGGATTTTTCTCGAGGCAGTGTTGCACAATGCGCTCCAGCGCCGGGGAAACATTGCGATTGGTTTCGTTAAACTCCGGAGGATCTTCTTTCAGGATCGCGCTCATCGTATCCGCCGCTGTTTCTCGGTGAAATGCGCGCTTGCCTGAGATCATCTCGTAAAGAATTGCGCCAAAGCTGAATATGTCGGAGCGCGCATCGACCGCGACGCCGCGAACTTGCTCGGGGGACATATATCCCGCCGTGCCCAGCACCGTGCCGACCTCGGTAACGTGGGTCATAGTCGCGGCGTGGGCGCCGGATTCGGTCTGTGTGAGCTTTGCCAGGCCGAAGTCGAGGATCTTGCCCCGGCCGTCCTTCGTGATGAACAGGTTCTCAGGCTTGAGGTCGCGGTGAATAATTCCTTTTTCGTGCGCCGCGGCCAACCCGTGTGCGATTTGCAAGGCGTAGTCCAACGCCTTGCGCACTGCGATCGATCCGCTGCGCATGCGATCCCGCAGCGTTTCGCCCTCGAGCAGTTCGGAGACCACATAGGGCGAGCCCTCGTGCGTACCAATATCGAAGACCGCCAGAATGTTGGGATGGTTCAGGGCGGCTGTGGCGAGAGCTTCCTGTTCGAAACGGCGCAGTCGGTCGGCGTCCAGTGAAACTGCAGGCGGCAAAACCTTGATCGCCACTTCACGTTTGAGACGGGAATCGCGGGCGCGATACACTTCGCCCATTCCGCCTACGCCCAAAGGGGCAACGATTTCGTATGGGCCCAGCCGCGCGCCAGAGGTCAAGTTCATCGGTGCCAGATTATAACCTAGGCCAAAGCTTCAGATCGTTAGTGAACCCCCATTTCTAGATTCTTCCGCGCCATCGCTCCACCAGATCCTTGGCCGCTTGGGGCCATTCGGGAAACTGAAATTCAAATCCGGCCCGCAGCAGCCGTCCGGGCACAACGCGGCGGCTTTTCAGAATAAGTTCGGTCTCCGTGCGCAGAAACAACGCGCCGAGTTCGAGCATAGGCCCGGGAGCGGGGATGCCCACTCGCGTTCCCCATGCTTGCCGCAGTGCGCGCATAAAGTCGCGATTCGGTAGCGGCCCAGGCGCAGCCAGGTTGACCGGGCCGTCAATCTCTTCATGATCGATCAAGAACTCGATGCTGCGAATGAAGTCGGCCCCGTGAATCCACGAAACAAATTGATCTCCCGATCCTGCTGTGCCTCCCAACCCAAGGCGGACCATCCAGAGCAACTCCGCGAAAATGCCTCCCCGGTCAGCGCTCATTGTCACGGCACTGCGAAGCGCGATCTTCCGGGTTTGCGGGGTAACCGCGGAGAAAAATGCCTCTTCCCAGCTGGTGGCAACGTCGATGCTGAAGCGCCAACTGGACGGACAGTCGCGCTCATTTCCGCCGATCTCGCCTGTATCTTCGTCCATTGCCCGGTCTAGAGCATGTCGATAGATCGTGGCCGTGCTGGCATTCATCCACAGGCGAGGTGGGCAGGCCAGTCGAGCAATGGCTTGGCCGAGCAATCGCGTACTCTGAACTCGGGATTCCTTGATCGCTTCTCGGTTCGCCGCGGTATATCGGCAATTCACACTCCGGCCCACCAGATTGATGAGGAAATCGGCACCCTCCAGGTCGGCAGTCCAATCGCCTAACGTGGCTCCATCCCACTGAACCACCCGCCATGGCGCAGACTGAACCGATCGCGCGATCACTACGACCTCGTGGCCGCGCTCGTGGAAGTGACGGGCGAGCAGCGTCCCAATCTGCCCAGTACCGCCAGCTAGAACGATGCGAGGCGCCCCGGTCACGGCGTCACCTCCAAAACGTTCGGTTCATCGCCATAAACGATCTTTAACAAATCCGTCGCCAACCTTCGCACCGGGCGCATTAACGGCAGACTCGAAAACTTGATCAGGTTCACCACGATCGACAGGCTCTTCTGGGCCAACTGCTGGGTTCGACTCAGTTCGAATGAAGAGTCATATGCCCAAAACAGCAGCAGCCCCATTTGATAGAGCCACAACACTCGCGGCAGATGCAGTCTCAGGTCGTCGGGAATCCGGACCTTCGCGCCGTCAACCGCCGCCGCAAGAAATCCCATATCATGCTCGCGCATGGCGCGGGTCTCCTCGCTGAACGGCGATAACGGATGTTGCGGATCAATATGCGCGGACAGCGCTCCCATCAGTTTTCGATTGGGAGCAAAGTACCGGAACTTCACGTCGATGGCCGCTCGCAACCGTTCTTCCAGCCCTTGCGTTTTGGCGAGCGCGTCCTCGAGCAGAGGATCGAGGTCGCGCTGGGCCTGCTCATAGAACGCCATCACCAAGGCATCCTTCGAGTCGAAGTAGTAGTAAGCGGCTCCTAAAGCGACTCCGGACTCCCGCGCAATGTCCCGCATGGTTGTCTTCTCAAAGCCGCGCTTGCGGAACAGCAAGAGCGCGGCTTCAAGGATGCGGATCCGAGTCTCCTCAGACTTTTTCGTGGTCGCTGTGGCGGCTGCGCGGCTCATGGTTATGTTCGCGGTGCCGGATTCGCAAACACAACATTCCCGCTGGAATCGGGACGCGAGCGTTTGCGCATGCGGGAAAAGATGAAGAGATTGAAGAAATGCATGCCTCCGAGTACGAGCAGAACGATGCCGATCTTATCGGAAACCAGTTCGATCGCCCCTCGGAGTGTGTCGAGAGTTCCGTAGGTCCTGAGGGCAAGCGTCACGTAGCCGATGTTAATCAAATAGAACCCCACCACCAGCAAATGGTTCACGGAGTCAGCCAGTTCCGTATTTCCGTGGAAGGCATCGACCAGAAATACCCTTCCGTTCTTATACAGTGTCCGCGCCACCCAGATAGTGACGGCCAAGCTGATCAGCAGGTAACTCATGTAGCATCCGACGATATACATGGCGATTCTCCTTGAACGAGTCATAATTGAACATGTTCAAATTAAGAATATGGCAAGTCCCACTACGTGTCAAGGGAAAAATGAACGCGTTCAAATGCATGAAGCAGGGTTACTAGTGGGCTGGTAATTGTCGTGCGTCTAGATCTTCTGCAATCTCTGCACGTCATGCACGCCGGGGATTTTCCGAAGACCGGCCATGATTTGTTCGAGATGTTTGAGGTCGGAGATGTCGAGGACGATCTCCACGCTGGCCTGGCTGTTTTCTGTGTGCGCGCCGATGTTGCGGATGTTGCTTTGCGCATCGCCGATGACGCTGGTGATGTTTTTCAGCATTCCAAACTTGTCGTCGCAATAAACCGTCAACTTTACGGGGTAAGCCGCGGGCGTACTCTCATCGCGTGCCCACTCCACGTCAATGCGGCGCTCTGGTTCGTACATCAGATTCGTGATGTTGGGGCAATTCACCGCGTGCACCGCGACTCCCTTGCCGCGTGTGATGTAGCCGACAATACTTTCTCCGCGGATGGGGTTACAACAGCGTGCGCGGTAGACCAGCATATCTCCCTGGCCTTTGACCATGATGGCGTTATGATCGCCAAAGACGCGCCGCACGACGCTGGCAATCGCCCCGGGTTTGTTCGAAAGTCCCTCGGCCTCGATGTCGCCAGCCATCGAAGGCGTCGCGCCCGCCGGCAACAGACGCGCCAGCACCTGCCGCGCGGAATATTTTCCGTAGCCGATGCCGGACATAAGATCATCAACTTTGCCGAGCCCATAGCCGCCGGCAACTTTCAGCAGGTCTTCGTCTTTAATCTCTTTGAGTGCGATGCGGTATTTGCGCGCTTCTTTTTCGATCAGCTTACGGCCAATTTCAATGGATCGCTCCCGCTGGTGAACGTTGAGCCAGTGCTTGATCTTGTTGCGAGAGCGCGACGACTTGACCAGTCCAAGCCAGTCGCGGCTGGGTTTGTGGCCGGCCTGGGTGAGGATCTCGACGATGTCGCCGGAATGCAGTTTGTGGCGCAGCGGCACCATGCGGCCATTCACTTTCGCGCCAACACAGGTGTGTCCGACCTCGGTATGGATCGTGTAAGCAAAGTCGATTGGCGTTGCTTCGCGCGGAAGCACTACGACTTTGCCCTTTGGAGTGAAGGTGTAAACCTCTTCGGGATAGAGGTCGACTTTGAGTGCCGTGAGAAATTCGTTGGGGTCGCTTACATCGCGCTGCCACTCGACCACCTGGCGCAGCCACGCGAGGCGTTGCTCGTCCTGCGCTGAGACCGGGCCGTCTTTGTATTTCCAGTGAGCCGCAATGCCCTCTTCCGCCATCTTGTGCATTTCTTCGGTGCGGATCTGGATTTCGAATGGCGTTCCGTCTTCGGTGATCACCGAAGTATGCAGCGACTGATAAAAATTCGGACGCGGCATGGCAATGAAATCCTTGATGCGCCCCGGCACCGGACGCCAGATGTTGTGAATGATCCCAAGCACCGCGTAACAGTCCTGCAGCGAACGGGTGATGATGCGCATGGCAAAGAGGTCGTAGACCTGGTCGACGGAAATACGTTGTCGTTGCAGCTTCTTGTGGATGCTGAAGAGGCGTTTGATGCGGCTCTCAACCTTCGCCTGGATGCCCGCTTCCTTCAGTTTGTCATTGATGATCGTCTGCATCTTCGAAAGAAAAGCTTCACCCTGCTTGCGGCGGGCGTTGACGGCTTTCTCCACCTGCTCGTATCCCGCCGGGTCAAGAAAGCGGAAGCCGAGATCTTCCAGTTCGCCGCGAATCTTTCCCATGCCCAGCCGGTGTGCGATGGGGGCGTAAATCTCGAGCGTTTCTTCGGCTATTTTGCGCTGGCGATCGGGTTGCAAGTGTTCGAGCGTGCGCATGTTGTGCAGGCGGTCGGCGAGTTTGATGAGCACCACGCGGATGTCATCGACCATCGCGAGCATCATTTTGCGCAGGTTCTCGGCCTGGGCCTCTTCACGAGTGGCGAAATCAATCTTGCTGATCTTGGTGACGCCTTCGACGATGTGGGCGACCTGTTCGCCGAATTCTTTGCGAATGTCGACGATGGTGACGGAGGTATCTTCGACGGAATCGTGCAGCAGTCCGGCGGCGATGGCGACCGGGTCCATCTTCATCTCGGCCAACACCAGCGCCACTTCCAGCGGGTGTACGAGATAGGGTTCGCCCGAGGCGCGCACCTGGCCTTCGTGGTGCTTTAAGGAATAGTCGTAGGCTTTCTTAACAATCGACAGATCGTCATGCGGACGGTTTTCCGCAATCCGCTTCATCAACTCGCGGAACTTGGTGAGCGTGAGAGCGGTGGTCGCGATCTGTTGGCGCAAGCTCGCCATGCACGATTATAGCCCGCAAGAGCAGCTGAGTTTAGCCGCTGCACTCCTGTTCGCCAAGTCAATTGTCATCTGGGTCGGTCGGCGGCCTGCGGTCGTTGAGAAAGTGTTCGGTGCTTAAGGGTGCCACGATCGTCCGAAACTGGAGCGGGGGCTGGGTGAAGTCAAAGCGGTGCGAGAGATTATCTGGGGACGAGCAGATTAATACCCACTGGGACCGCACGAAGGTATTCGCGAGAGCCTTTTCTTGCAGTTCGTTCCCTTCAATACTTTCAAATGAGCCGACAGGTTGTTGGTCCGCTTCGCGACTGCTAGAGTGAAAATCGGTAAGTTATGAATTCCAGAATCCTAGTCAGCGGAGTCTCGGGACCAATTGGAGCCGCTCTTCTTCCTTCCTTGCGTACAGCCGGATGGTCCGTGGTGCGGTTGGTGCGTGGCGCGGCTGCAGGCGAGGGGCAGATTTCGTGGGATCCGGCGAAGCCGATCGCGCCTGCAACAGTCTCCGGTTTCGACGCTGTGATTCACTTGGCGGGAGAGAGCATCTTCGGACGTTGGACCGCCGGCAAGAAGTCGAAGATTCGAGATAGCCGCGTCGTTGGCACATTGAATCTGGCTCGGGCTTTAGCACAGACTGAAGAGAAACCGAAGGTATTTGTGTGCGGGTCGGCCACCGGCTACTACGGCGACCGCGGCGACGAACTGTTGGCCGAAGCGAGCGCGCCGGGAACAGGGTTTCTCGCTCAGGTTTGCGGCGCGTGGGAGGAGGCGACCATGCCTGCCATGCAAGCTGGCATTCGCACCGTGAACCTGCGGACGGGGATCGTTCTCAGCCCGAAGGGCGGTGCGCTAGCAGCCATGCTGTTGCCGTTTAAGCTGGGGCTGGGCGGGCGGACCGGCTCCGGGCGGCAATGGATGAGCTGGATTGACGTGCAAGATATGGTGGGCGCGATCCACCACATTTTGAAGAATGATTTGCTGCAAGGTGCGGTAAACATGGTCGCGTCGAAGCCGGTGACTAACGCAGATTTCGCGAGAACTCTTGCCCGCGTGCTGTCGCGTCCAGCCATTTTCCCGCTGCCAGCCTTCGCAGTGAAGGCTGTCTTTGGTGAGATGGGTGAAGATCTGCTGCTGGCAAGCCAGAAGGTCGAACCTGGCATGCTGATCTCAAGCGACTATCCATTTCGTTATCGCGAACTCGGGGCTTCGCTGGAGGCGCTACTAAGGGGTTAGTCCGTCTCTCAGACGGCTTTCAGTTTGACTGGCTCGACCCACCGGCTGGGCGGTTCATTTCGTCCAGTAACTTCTGCAGAAGCGCCGTTCGTTGTTCGGTACCCAGCTCGCGCTGCAACTCTTCTAATGCGAGGGCCACGATGTGGTAATGGTGCGCTCCGGCGAACTTGGGATCGGTGGTGATATTAAGCCACAGCTTATGCATAAGCTCAACGTCCTGCGGACGCAGGCGCGGGGTATGCGGTCCGATCGTGTACTCACGGACGCTCCCGTCCGGAGCATAAACTTCGAGACACAGCCGCGGACGAGGTTCGGGCATGCGCTCCCAGGCGTCGCCCGTAAGTTTCGCCTGCTCATCGGATGTCAGCTTATTCGAGAGTCCGCAAATCACCCGCGCGGAATCCAGGCGCGCTGCAGTCACCATGATGGCTTCGAAGACGTCCGTCGCCGGGACTACCAGCAGCGAAATCGGTTTACCCTCTTTTTCGGCGACGGCGACGGCCGCGGTGAAGAGCTCCTGTTCGTAGTGATCGAATACCTGGCTGGCTTCGACGACAGCGCTGCCGCTGAAACTGTGCTCGCGATGGTAGAGGCGCGCGCTCATTACAATGACATCGTTCTTGGCCGTGTTGGTGTGAGCCAGCACCTGGCGCAGATAGTAAAGATTGCGGGGGTCGCGCACCGCGACCAGAATATTTCCCGGGCGCACTCCCATCGCGCCGCTGCCCAGTTCTTGATTCCCATAGACCCGGAACTGGTCGAGTTGCTCCGGCTTGCCGTGGCGCTCCTTGGTGACATGGCGCTCGGAGAGCGTGAAGATGGTGAAGAACACCGCGCTGAAAATCACTCCGGCGATCGTGGCTTGGTACTTGGTAAAGAGGTTGACGATGGCGGTGATCAGCAGCACACCTGAGATGAGAAACAGACCCACGGGAACTTCGGTCTTGCCGATGTGCAGGTTGCCCGGCACTTTCCAGGCGCGGTTTCCCGGTTCGGTGAAGCGCAGCACGAGCACCGCGATGGACTTCATGGCGAAGCTCCAGATCACGCCAAATGCGTAAAGCGCCGCCAGCACGTACACATTGCCCAGGCTGAGGAAGATCACCAACAACTGCATGCCCACGATCAGGTTGATGATGCGGTAGCTGGTTCCGAAGCGATTATGTGGCTTCTGGAACCAACTGGTGAGCACGCCATCCTCCGCCACCCGGTTCAAGACGCCATTCGCGCCAACAATGGAAGTGTTCTGCGCCCCAGCCAAAATTAAAACGCCGACCAACACTACAAAACCATGGAAGAGAAGTTTCAAGCTCTCCGGGCCAGACAGATACATCGCAATGCCGCCAATCAGGTTGGCGAAGTAATCCGGACGCACCTTGTCGGGAATAATCATCACCGCAAAAAACGAAACCAGTGACGTGAACAGGAGGCTATAGACGAAGATGACCAGCCCCGTCTTCTCGAGGTTCTTCAGCTTGGGGTGTTCGATTTCCCGATTGACTTGAGCCAGAGTCTCCTCGCCGCTCATCGCAAGCACGGAGTGTCCAAAGCCGACGAAGGCGATAATCCACGTCAAGTGGCTAAGCCATGGGCTTGAGTAGAGCCAGCCGAGAGACTCTTTATTCAGGGGAACTACGCCTGCGTGCAACGGATTTGGAGGTAGCTGGATCGGCGCGCGCAAAACCGTAATAGTGCACCAGATCAGCAGAATCACCACCATCACCGTGGTGATCACCATGATCTGCAGCGCCTTCTGGCTGGATTCGTGCATGCCCTGCGTGTTCTTCCACCAGAAGTAGACGACAACGATCACCGCCAAACCCGCAGCAAAGTGGTCGTCGGAAAAATGTAGCGGGCGGTGCATGTACACGCCCATGTCTTTGATGAAGCCAGCTAGGTATTGCCCGGCGGAAACAGCGCTGATGGGTCCGGTTAGTACATAGTCGAAGAGCAAGGCCGAGACTGAGAACTTAGCCAACCCGCCGCCCATCGCTTCTTTGACGACGCGATACACGCCGCCGCGCACGAACATGCTGCTGGACTCGATGTATAACGCCCGCACGGCATAGCTGAATAGCATGACCGCGAGGATGAACCAGGGAGCGCTCTTTCCAATTACTTTTTCGGCGTCGCCGCCGGCGTAATAAGCGGAAGAGGCTAGGTCGGCCAGTACGATGGCGGAGGCGCGCCAGAAGGAGATGAAGGTCAACATCACCGTGGTGGCGACGAAAACCTTTATGACCGGTTTGGAACCCTCAACGGATGTAGCCATGCTTCCAGAAGTGCGGGAACCGCTTATAAAGTAAACCTATTGAAGATAGCACAGGCCAAGCTGGACGCGGCACCGCTAGAGTACGTAGGAAGCGGAACTCAGGCCGATTCGCACGCCTTTTCCGCGGGTGTCTCGGTTCGCTTCACTCCGAGGTAGGTGTGCGTAATGCGGTCGTGCCAACAGAGAGAGTCTTCGTCGAGGAAAACCCAGGCGTATCCCATGCCGAGAGAAGCCGCGGAAAGAAAGGACGCGAGAACGCGCCAGCGGCGTAGGCGGCGGCCAGCGGGACTTCCATCGAAGCGAGCCAGATGGAGCCGAGCTAAGCGTAGTCCCGGGGTCGCGCCCGAGTAAACCAACAGCAGATATTGATAAGCAGCCCAGAACACTGCAGAGACGCCTATCGCCATACCCAAAAGCTGAAAGCGAGGTGGACGTAAGGCGGTCACTTTCCAGAAGATAAGACCGAAAAGAGCGCAAGCGGCAACGATGATGATGCCATCCAGAAAAGCGGAGAGAATCCGCTGTTCCAGGGGAGCGCTTTGCAGCGGGAAGTCGATGCCTGGACGCCTCTCAAATTCCGGCTGCGGGGCAGGATCAATCGTGATTCCGCCGAGCGCAGGAGGCGGAGGCACAAGTTCCGGCGCCTCCAGAATGCGAGGACGGCTCATGACCGGCTCCGCCAGTTCGTCCAGCGGAGGTACTGGCGGAGTCCACGAGCGCGGGAACTCGATGATCTTTGCCGTGGTTGGGGGGAAGGCTGCAGCTGTGGCGACCGGGGTGGAATTAGGATTTCGTGGCATCCCGGCAGAATGAGAGTACGCGGCGGCTCTCTGGCCGGTGTACGCATCATCTGTAATGGGTGGGTCGAATGCCGAAGTCTCGATCGCGTCGTGGGAGCTGTCAGAAAACTCATCCAACGCAAATGCGTGGTTGGAGCGGGACGTGGCTTGTGGGAAAGAGTGAGAGTCTAGAGGCATCCCGCCGAGTGGCGCGACGGCATCCGCAATATCAAATTTTAACCGCAACGACGGATAGCGGGGCGCTCGCGGCTTGCGGCGGGACTGATAACGACTCAGCCGCTGGGAAACCTCCAAGCGCCACGTTGAAGACTCTTCCGGAGCGACCTCGGCGTCCTCGCGAGGTAAAACGGGTTGCGGAGCCGATTCCGCGCGAGGCTCGCACGTTGCTTGAGCCTGCAGAGACGCAAGCGAAGCCCCGGCATCCGGGAGCGGGCTAGCATCATTCAGCCAGCGCGGAGATGCCACCGAATATCCATCGGAGGAGCAGCGGCAGATGTCACCACAAAGCGGGCAAGGCATGAATCGAATCTTTAAGCGACAGCCAGAAAATCAGATAGTTAAGGTCACCCGGATAACCAGGAAGACGGCTGCGGAATCCAAGCCACCGGACGGCTTTGCTTCGCGGGGCACAGCCGTGCTAAGTTCACGACGATTCCCGCCAGGCGTCCGAGCGCTGCTTTCGTGGGCTTCGGATGATCTCGCTCCCGTAATCTTGTTCCGATGAAACTTCGCAACAGATTCCTTATCACGGCGGCAATGCTTTGTCACCTGCTTCTGCTCACGCCGTTAGTTACCAGCCAGTTGCCGCCCGGAGCGAAGGAGCTTGCGACGCCGTGTTCCCTCGCAGTCGCGGCGCAGAAAGATAACTCGCCCACAGTCTGCGCCATCACGCAGGAAGAGCAAGGCGGTATTTATAAGTTGCACGGCGCAGTCGAAATCTACTACGAAAATTACGTGCTCCGGGCGGACGAAGCCACTTTCAATTCTGACACCCGTGAGGCGACCGCGAACGGACACTTCGCGCTCGACGGCGGTCCCAACGACGACCACATTCGAGCCTCGCACGGCACTTACAACTTTGCGCTTGAAACGGGAAAGTTCTACGACGTCACCGGCACGACTGGCCTGCGTTTTCGCGGCAACCGGGTGATCCTCACTTCAACCGCGCCGTTTTCATTTACCGGAAAGCTCGTCGAAAAAGACAGCCCTGAGCATTACCTGGTTTACGACGGCACTATTACCACGTGCGAATTGCCGCATCCCAAATGGTTGTTCGACGCCCGCAAGATCGATGTGGATGTGGGCGGTAACGCCAAGATCTACCACAGCGAGTTCCTGCTACATGGAATTCCCATCCTCTATTTTCCGTTCGCAACTCATCCGGTGGAGAAAGAATCCCGCCAGTCCGGGTTTTTGCTGCCGTCAGTCGCGCGATCTTCCACCAAAGGGAATGTCATCGGCGATGCCTATTACTGGGCGATCAATCGCATGATGGATGCCACGCTGGGTGCCGAGTATTTTTCTTTGCGCGGCTGGTCGCAGCGCGGAGAGTTTCGAGCCCAGCCCACCGAAACTTCTTACGTGGACCTGAATTATTTTGGGGTGATCGATCGCGGAATCGGCTCGCCTCCACTTAAAGAGGGCGGGGAAAATGCTCGGCTGAACGCGGCGGGAAACATTGGCGGTTTTCGCGCCGTCGCCAATATCGATTATCTGAGTTCATTTCTTTTCCGGCTTGCCTTCAACGAAATTTTCAGTCAGGCGGTGTATTCGGAAGTGAAGTCGGATGCTTTTCTGTCGAAGTCTACAGACGGTTTCAACCTGAATGGATATGCGGAGCGCTATCAAAACTTTCTGAGCACGACTCCAGGGCAGGTGGTCACCATTTCGCACGTTCCCAGCCTGGATGCTTCCGGCGTGGACCGCCAATTGTCGCGCACGCCATTTTATTGGTCGTTCGACGCCTCGGCCACAGGTCTCGCCCGGAGCGAGCCACCGCAGTGCTCGACCTTGGGAGCGATTGAATCCTGCACGCCGCCGTTTCGCACAGCAAATCTGCTGGGACGCTTCGATTTGAATCCGGAAATCTCGTTACCGCTCTTGTTTAGAGGCTGGTCTTTGCGCCCCGAGTTGATATTGCACGAAACCTATTACACGCAAAGGCTGGTGGGAGAAACTGGACAGAACCCCGAACGCGCGGTGAGCGATGCTATCAATCGCCAAGCAATCGAAACCGCGGTGGAGATGCGGCCGCCAGCCCTGGAACGCGTCTTTGATAAGGAGTTTCTCGGCAAAAAGTGGAAGCATGTGATCGAGCCACGAGCGGTATACCGCTTTGTGACCGGCGTGAACAACTTCGCAAATATTTTGAAGTTCGATGAGCGCGACGTCCTCACGGATACACACGAGCTGGAGTATGGCTTCGTCACACGGCTCTATGCCAAACGAGCGTCGGCCAAGCCTGAGGATTGCGATGCCATTATGTCGGCGCTGATGGTGGGCGGTGCAGCGCCGGAGTCGAGTATTCCGTGGCGGCATACCATTGCGCTGACAAGCCCTCCATGCCAGGCGAAACCGCAAGTTCAAGAGATCGCTACCTGGGAACTCGAACAGAAATATTTTCTCGATCCCACTTTTGGTGGGGCGCTGATTTCCGGCCAGCGCAATGTATTCACCACAACTGCTGACCTCACTGGGATTGCGTTTCTAACCCAGCCGCGCCATCTTTCGCCGCTGGTTTCGCGGCTGCGGGTTGAGACCAGTTCGCGCACCGATGCGGAGTGGGACATGGATTTTGATTTCCAAAACAATCGCGTCAATGCGAGCACTCTGCTGGCGAATTATCATATTGGCCAAGTGACGGTGGGCGGCGGCGATGCGATCCTGCAAATACCTTCGCAGACGGCAAGTACGTCTCCAGGTTCCGTCCAACCAGCACGCTTCAATCAGTTTCGCGCTGCGTTGGGTTACGGACGTCCGGGCAAGCGCGGGTTCAGTGCCGCAAGTAGTTTTGGAATCGACGCGGAATCCAAGCTGTTGCAATTTATCAGCGCCCAGACCACGTACAACTGGGATTGTTGCGGAATGACGGTCGAATATCGCAGTTACACAGTCGCGAATGTGCGGAACGAAAACCTGTTTCGCTTCACGTTTACTCTGGCGAATATTGGCGGCTTCGGCAGTCTTCGACCGCAGGAGCGGCTGTACTAGCCGATTGTGAAGGGTCTGTTCGAGTTCGTCGCGTTCGGGGAGCCGTTGATCGCGCCGACTTTCTTGGTTGATGTTCCGGCGACATCGACCGATGTACCGAACCCGGCAACCACACGCCCGCATTGTGAGGCTGCCCGCGTCTCCAATTTCAGCGGCCCAACCGGTCACGCGCAGCGTAACGGTAGACCTGCAACGGTTGCCGCCGTGCGCCCTTATCTTTCCATTGCTGTAGAGAGACCAAAGATCGTACCGTCAAGTCTGCTCCCACCACCCGTAGTCGCGCCATAGATGTCCCCGTTGGCGCCTTGGAGCAGCCCGCCCTCAGGGTTAGCTCCATGAATGGTGTCGAAGCTATGTAGGGTGGTCAACGTTCCGCCGGGGGTGATCTCGAAAATCGTGCCGTCACCATAGGTCCCGCCTAACAGCGTGGTTCCGTAGAGGTTTCCGTTGGCGCCTTGAGTTAGTCCTGCGAAGGGGAAATATCCATCGGCGCAGTCAGCCTGAGAGCAAAAGCTGTAAAGCGTGGTCAATTGTCCGTCCAAGCTCATTTGGAAGACCGTGCCAATGCCCTGCGCCCCGCCCTGCTGGGTCGTGCCATAGAAGTTGTCATTGGCGAAGAGTAGCCCTGCATAGGGGAAGTAGCCGTCCGTATCGGTGAAGCTGTGCAGCGTCGTCAGCGCGCCCTCGGGAGTGATTTCGAACACCGTGCCCGCAAAGTTGGTGCCGCCCCCTACTGTGGTTCCGTAAAAGTTTCCAGCTACTTGAACCAGCCCTGCAAAAGGGTTGGTGCCGTCAGCACAAACGCAAAAGCTGTAGAGCACAGTGAACTTTCCCGCTGGGGTGATCTTGAAGACCGTGCCCGCATTGTTGGCTCCCCCATTTACCGTTGTGCCGTAATAATCCCCTCTGTATTGAGCCAGCCCCGCTGCAGGGAATGCGCCGTCAGTTGCCCCACCCGCAAAGTTGTGTAACGTCGTCAACTCACCCGAAGAGGTCATCTTAAAGATCGAGCCCTGGAAGTGTTTTCCGCCGCCTTCGGTCGTTCCGTAAAAGTCCCGGTTAGGCGCCTGCACTAGCGAAGCCTCAGGAAAAGCGCCGTCTGGGCAGTTTTTTTGGACGCAAAAGCTATATAAAGTCGTCAGCACTCCCGCAGGGGTGATTTTGAAGACGGTTCCAACGTCGTAGGCTCCCCCTGTAGAAGTCGTTCCGTAGGCGTTCCCATCGGAGCCCCAAATTAACGACATGTAATAAGGCGTAGCGCCATTGGCGCCATTGAACGTCACTAGAGTTTTGAAGGGAGTTTCCGCCGGCGAGGCAAACGCCGTAACTACACAAAACAGGGAAACGATAATTGCAGACTTCGATAGCCAAAATTTTTTCATGCTGCCCTCTTTTAACTCGACGCTACCTGTAATTGGCATGGGCCAAACTCGTCCTGGGGACGTAACACTCAGGTGTAAGGGGCGGCTGCGGGGCACAGCGACGCTCGGGAAAGCGGAGCGAGTCTACCTCGCGGCAGATGCGATGTCAAGCCGCAGAATCTTGTAGTGTCGGTAGCACATGATATGTCGGACAGAGAACCGTTGGAGTAACCCTAGGGCGACCTGACGGGACGTGATCCCGTCACCTCACTCGTGATCAGCCTATTCTAGGGGGGCGCCCAGCACAACCTCGCACGGGCTGCTAACATCATCTTTATGTCTGCCGATAGGGGCGAGCTCTCGCTTAAGAATGAACTCTTACAAACGCGCCTGAGTGCGATGGGGCGACTCCTCGTTGCCTACTCCGGTGGTGTGGACTCCGCCTACTTGGCTTGGGCTGCGCATCAGGCGCTGGGAGAAAACATGTTGGCGATCATCGCCGACTCCCCCAGTCTCGCTCGCACCCAACTTGCCGACGCGGTTGCTTTCGCGAACGAACAGTCGATTCCTCTTGAAGTGGTCGCGACCGCGGAACTTGATCGTCCGGAATATGTGCGCAACGATGCGCAGCGCTGCTTCTTCTGCAAAGACGAACTGTTTACGCTGATGGAAGAACTGCGGGCGGCGCGCGGATTCGATGCCATCGCCTATGGTGTAAACCTCGACGATCAAGGCGATTTTCGTCCCGGTCAAAGGGCAGCCATAGCCCACCATATCGTGGCTCCTCTGCTGAATTGCGGACTCACGAAGAACGATATTCGCTCGCTCGCGCGGAGTGCCGGCCTGCGTATCTGGGATAAGCCAGCCTCCGCCTGCCTATCGTCCCGTATCGAATACGGCCGGCCGGTGACGCGAGAAGCGCTCGCCGTGGTGGAAAAAGGTGAGAACGCCCTGCGCGAACTAGGTTTCCGGCAA
>CAYOVU010000071.1:0-10961 GCA_964407505.1 uncultured Acidobacteriaceae bacterium
TAGAAAGAGTGGTTCAGCGTTATTAGAGAAGTTAAATGTTTTGACACGCGGGTTCAATGCACTCAGGTAACCGAAAGTAACGTTACCTTTGGGCCATAGCGGAGGCTCCGCTTTCAACGTGGAAGGAACTCTAAAGGGCGAGACGGCTTAAAGCCGGAAGCCACCTTGCTGGCAAGCCATGCATTTCTTTAAGATCGAGCTCTTTGGGCTAAATCGAAATTGACAGCCGGATACACGCCTAGCGCGGACTCACCAGACGGGACACCATCGCACTCTCTAGGCGTCGGGAACCGAGTGGATGTAGGCGCGCATCATGCGCACTTCGTCATCCTTCTCGTTCAAATCGTGCAGCAGAATGTCGCGTAACGAAACCATCCCAACCAGCTCTCCTTCGTAGCAGACGGGCAGATGACGGAAGCCGTTTTGCCGCATCAGGGTCATACAATTTTCCAGTTCCTCATTCGTACTGATGGAAACCGGATCGCCGGTCATGACTTCCGCGAGACAGGTGGTGCAGGGGTCCCGGCCTTCGGCCACTACGCGCTTCATCAGATCGCGTTCGGAAAAAATTCCCACCAGTTTGCCGTTGTGCAGGACGGGAACTGCGCCAATATTGTGCTCCACCATGCTGCGCACGGTCGCCAGCACGGTCTGGCTCATCTCCGCCTGCCAAGTCTCCTGATTCTTTATCAGATCGCAGATACGCATTTGGTCCTCCCGAAGCTATGGTTCCTTCGCACTCCAAAAGCTGTACCGGAGCGCGAGTATAGGCTCAAACGAGATGCATGGGAAGAATAAAGGGTTGGGGAAGAAGAGAAATTCCGGCTCGATGTGACCATTTCGGGATAGCTCACTCCCGACGGAGTCGGGTTCTTTTTCGTCCGGTTTTTAACTTCCCGACGCATTCTCTTGCCCGAGGAATACAAAATAGGAGGAATTGCTCAGGGAAGGCAAACTTCCGTGGGGCCGAGCCGTGAGAATAATTTTGTATTCGCAGGTATTTCCCAGGTTCATTTCCGCGAATGCGTCCGTGGTTTGTTTCCCTGGAAGAATCTGCGTCTCCGCACAGGGTTCAATCACTGCCAGTTGTGCCAGAAACTCGTACAGATCGCTGTAGCGGCCTTGTCCCGGAACCACGAAAGAGACCTCCGCATGATGCGAAGAAAAGTGCCAAGCCAGCGAAGCCGCCAGATTTACCGCATGTTCGTAGGCCTGCGCCGAAATCAACCCAACCGCCGGATTGTCAAAGACGATGCACAGCTTGCGCTCGTCCTCGCGGCTGAACTCGCGCACTTTTAATGAGCCGGACTTGGCGGTTGCCTTCCAGTCAACATGGCGCGCCGAATCCTCGGGCATATACTCGCGGATACGATACAGATCGAAGCCGCGTCCCCGCACGAAGCTCTCCCACTCTCCACGCACCAGCGGCAGGATTTCAAACAGCTCATCGGCCGGCTCAACCGACGGATACGCCAGGATTTCGCGCTGCAGCGCGATGTGACGGCTCTTGGTAAGAAAGGCAAATGGAAACCGGGTGGCCACGCCGAAACTCGACTCGCAATAACGTCCGCGCCGCTCAAAACGCAGTTCCAACTCCGCCTGTAACTGTGCTCCCGGCGGCAAGTACGGGAAATAAACCATCCCGTCGAAAATTCCTGTGCCGGGCGGAGCCACGTTCACTCGGATCACACGCCAATCGCGCATTCTTAACCACTGATTTTCAGCAGAGCGATGCAGCGGAAAAGCAAAAGTTGTCGGCTCCCAACGCCATTGCTTGCCGGTTTTTTTCTTCCTGCGCGCCGCCACCACGCGAATCGAGAAGGAAGGCAGCAATCGCCGCGGGTTACGCAGCACGATCCGTCCCACGACTGATTGTCCGGCGAATACATGCTCAGGCAGGCGCACCTCCAGTTCCAGACCACGCAGCACAAGCGCCGAGACCGCACCCGAGACCAGGATTGCAGCCAGCATGGCGGCTACTACAATGTAGAGCAGATTGTTTGCCGTGTTAAGAGCCGCGATCCCGATCACCAGTGTGACCAATACATAGACGACGCCGACCTTGGTAACCTCGTAGTCCAAAGTCTCGCGCAGGCGCTCGAAAGCCACTCGGCGGGCCAGATAGGGAACGGTGACGAGGCCCACAAACGCTGCCAGCAAGAGCGAGAGGGACGCGAGTACCACGGAAACCCACAGATTCCCCGCTTCGCGCGAGGCGGTTGAAAACAACGCTGCCGCGAACGCCAGACCCAACCCGACCAGTGCCAGCAAGAATTTTAGCCACACCTCCGCGGATGCCGAGTGCAGCCACTCATACCAAACGCTGCGCGCAACACCAGTCCCAGCCGGAATCGCTTTTACGGAATTGGAGGAAACTGAGTTCACCTGTTCGGAGCCTAGCATCGCGTGGAAGAACGAGCAATCCAGATCAGCTTGCAGGAAAAGCCTTCGTAACCGGAGTCCGAGTTCAGATCTTGGGCTTGGGAAACGGATGCTTTCCCAAGGACTGCATCTGACGTCAGTCGATAGTCAAAGCAATTAATTCTGCGGTGGGCGTTTTCGTTTCCGTCTGCTTTGTGTTAACCTTCGCCTCGCCGTCGATCCGGCCCTGGTATATCAACACTTCGATCGCTCCCTTTTATCGACGGATTTGCTATCGACGCGATTTCTATCGACGATTTCTTAATCGCCGATCCAAGGAGATTCTATGACTCTCACCAAGCGCGCTATCGCAGAATTTTTTGGGACCTTTTGGCTGGTGTTCGGAGGATGCGGCGCCGCAGTGCTCGCTGCGGGCTTTCCCACGGTCGGCATCGGATTCGCCGGAGTGGCCCTGGCTTTCGGGCTGACAGTTCTTACTATGGCCTTTGCCATCGGACATGTTTCCGGCTGCCACTTGAATCCCGCTGTAAGTATTGGTTTGGTCGCAGGCAGGCGTTTCGCCGCTTCCGATCTGATTCCCTATGTGATCGCCCAGGTTGCGGGCGCAATCGCCGGAGCAGGCGTGCTGTTCGTAATCGCCAGCGGAAATCCCAGCTTCGATGTACATGTCGGTTTTGCCTCGAACGGATACGGCCCGCATTCACCCGGGGGTTATTCCCTTCTTGCCGGCTTCGTTGCGGAAGTCGTATTGACGGCGTTTTTCCTGATCGTGATTATGGGCTCGACCGACGCACGCGCGCCCAAGGGTTTCGCTCCTATCGGTATCGGCTTATGCCTGACGCTAATTCACCTCGTCTCAATCCCGCTAACCAACACGTCGGTAAACCCAGCCCGCAGCACCGGTCCGGCACTCTTCGCTGGCGGATGGGCGCTTCAACAGTTGTGGATGTTCTGGGTCGCCCCGATCATTGGTGGTGCATTAGGTGGAGTGATCTATCGCTCCCTATTCTCCGAAGCGGTTGAACCTACGGTGAGAAGCGCGATGCGGATCGACCGCCCAGCATCGGAGCGGAGAGCGTAGCTACTAAAGGGTCAAATCCAACAGATACGGCGGAAGAGTAAGTCTGCTACTTGTCCAAGAAAGTCGAGGAACCTTGTCACAGTTTGCAAACTGGGCCGGTAAGATTCTTCCTATTTTCGAGGCTTGGCCTGACTCTTGCTCTGCTTTAGACCGAGTATTTCCAATTGCTGATAACTTGCGACATAGACCTTGCCGTTAGCCACTACTGGAACCAGGTTTGCATCGCCATGGTAGTTCGGCCAAGGCCCGGCGTGAGCCTTAAAGAGCACTGTCAGCTTATTCCCGCCAGACTCAGGGTTGAAAGCGTAGAGTCCAATATCGGCCCCCGGCGATACTGGCCGCGAGATCGCCCAGATGATCGGGCTGGCGGTGCCATTCGAAGATACGCTTGTGAAGAACCCGCCGAACTGCCCGCTGGAGACTGTCCCACCGCCAATGGCCGTCAACTTCGGACTGGGCGAAGTTTGCAGTTTCCACACTTCCACCTTGTGGCCACCGCTACTCACCACGCGTGCCAAGCCGTCTGTCGGATCCACAAAATACGACTGGCCGCACCAGCATTTTCCGATGGAATATGTGGCTAAGACGTTATTCTTGACGGTCGAATACCCACCCAGCTTGTCCTCATTCATGAAGTACATTTGTCCATTCTTGCCCGCTGCTACCGCCAGGTGCGGAAGTGACCCAGGTTGGTCGGGCAGGACTAATACACCGCCCGAACCGAAATCGATATCTCCCTGATCGAGGCTCGCCTGGTTCGAGGGAGTAAAAAGATCTACGATATTGGTGAGGTTCGGCGATACCTTGACCACACTCTCCTGAATATTGGTGACACCATCGTAAGTCGTTCCTGAAGGATCGGAATTGCCCGTGACGAACAACACGTTGCCGGAGTCATCTGCCGCCGGTGCATAGCCAGACATCCAAATTGATGATAGGAAAAAGCTATTCGGCGATGTGGGCTGAATGTCGATAACTTCGTTGGCCGAGAGTGGCGTCAAGGTTGCCGCATTCCAACCGAGCAACCATCCGCGGGAAAGGTTTGCGGAAACATCACAGAAGCTGCCGAATCCGGCGTAGACATTGCCATTCGCCAGGAGCAGGCCCGGACGTTGCCGCTGGTACTTGCCATTAAACACAAAAGTGGTTCCGTCGGTAAGCGTGTGCGATGCAGTCACGATCTGTGGCGTCACCTTGTCGGTAAGGCTTCCCAGGTCGAGTGCATGCACGCGGTAAGTCGGGCCGGTATTGTCTTGCGTGTAAGCAGTCACGTACAGCGTGCTGCTGGAGGGATCAATTACCGGGGTTGAATTGATGCCGACGTTGGGGCCGTTGTTGTTGCAGCCGAGCGGCATCTGCACGGGTTTCCCCAAACTCTGCGTCAACAGAACGGTGCTTGTATTGGCATCGATGGCGTAGACCGTGTCGTTTTCCGTGACGACATAGACGACATCGTGTGTTCCTGGAAATTTCCCCGCCGTGATGTTTACGCCTGGGACTACCAACGGTTGCGTATCCACCTGATCGTCAAGTTGCACCTTGAACAGAAGCCCGAATGAAGAACTACCGACGTTCGCCGGTGTGAGCACGGTTTCGGTCGAATTCCAGCCGGTGCGGTAATTGTCATTGTGATAAGTGGTGACCGTGGTTTGTGCGGCAGCTGTCAAAACGCCAGCGAAAAGAAGTATGGAGAGTAAGCTTGCAAATCTTGCGAACGGACTGAAGTGAAATTTGTGACGAAGCAGCATGACCGGTTCTCCCATTAAAGTGGCAAGGTGGATACTAGGCAGCTTGTGATGCCGAAGTCAATTGAGAGGAACTCTCAGAGGCCAAAGACTCTGCGCAAATCCTTGCGGGGCGCGGCATTGCACGAAGGTCTATATTGCACGTTTTTGAGGAGAGCAAAACGAGGTTTTTTCTGAACACTGCCGACTGACTCTCAGTACTCTGCCAGTTCTTTCATTGCGCGGAAAAGATCGTTGGCCTGCGGCAGGATGGCGTCTTCCAAAATCGGCTGGTAAGCGACAAACGTGTCGGCGGCTGCGACGCGGCGGACGGGCGCATCCAGATGGTCGAAGAGTTGATCCGCGATGCGCGCCGCGATTTCCGCACCATAGCCCCAGCTCAACGTGTCTTCATAGGCTACAAGCGCGCGATTGGTCTTCCCTACCGAAGCCGCGATCGTCTCCCAGTCAAACGGATTCAGGCATCGCAAATCGATCAGCTCAACTTTTACGCCGTGTTCCCGCTCGAGTTTCTGTGCAGCCTGCAGCGCCCGCGGCACAACCGCGCCGTAAGTAATCACCGTCAGATCCGTCCCCGGATGCACGATCTTCGCCTTGCCAAACGGAATCATGTATTCGGGGCCCGGATAAGGCGCGCGGCCGTAGGTCTCGCGATAAAGGCGCTTGTGCTCCAGAAAAAGTACGGGATCATCGCATCGAATCGCGGTACGCAAGAGCCCTGCCGCATCGAGCGCATTCGAGGGAAACACCACACGCAACCCTGGAATATGCGTGAACACGCTCTCGCCGCACTGCGAATGATAAATCGCGCCGCCGGTCAGATATCCGCCAATCGCCGCCCGAATGACGACGGGGCAGGAAAACGCATTGTTCGAGCGCCAGCGGATGACCGACATTTCATCGCGAATCTGCATCATCGCCGGCCAGATGTAGTCGAAGAACTGTATCTCCACGACCGGTTTCAGACCACGCGTGGCCATACCCGTTGCACGGCCCACGATAGCGGCCTCGGCCAACGGAGAATTGAACACACGTTCGGCGCCGAACTCGCACTGCAACCCAAAAGTCAGCTTGAAGACGCCGCCCTTCCCTTTCACCAGCTTGCGCTTTAGGTATTCTTCGCGGCTGCAGTCGGCCACGTCTTCACCGAAAATCACCATGCGCTCGTCGCGTTTCATCTCGTCCCGCAACGTAGTGTTAATCAGATCAGCCATGGTTTTCGCCGCCGGCTTTTTGCCGTCAGCAGAGTCTGGCCCCACAATCGCCTGCGTGGCGAACGACTCAGAAGTCGGATCGAGATCGGGCGAATAGACATATTTCAGAATGCTCTCGGGCGCGGGCGGCAAGGCGGCGAGGGCCAGGTCCACAGCGATCTGCAGTTCTTCCTCAACCCGCTTCTCGAGTTCGTTAATGCCCTTCTCATCGAGAATGCCTTCGCGCAGCAGAAACATCTGCGTACGCGACACGGGATCGCGGGCCGCATCGCGCTCTCGTTCGGCGTCCGGCCGATAAAGGCGCTCATCATCCGACAGCGAGTGCGAATACGGACGAATCACGTGTGCATGCACGAAAGCCGGCCCGTGGCCATCACGGCAATATTGTGCGGCGCGATGAAACGCACCATAGCTCGCTACCGGATCAGTGCCATCGACTTCCTCAAAATGAAAATTAGGGAATCCCGAGACCAGCCGGGAGATGCTGCCTCCCGCTGTCTGCACTTCCACCGGCACCGAGATGGCGTATCCGTTATCCTGTACACAGAAGATGACCGGCAGCTTGTTCAGCGCCGAGGCATTCATCGCCTCCCAAAATTCTCCCTCGCTGGTGGTGCCGTCGCCCAAAGAGACATAGGTCACTTCGTCGCCGTGAAAAGTTACATCCTTGAACTGACGATAATCGGGTACTCCACTTTTGCCCGGGACTTCCGCTGCTTTGCGATGCAGCGCAAAATACCTTCCGCCTTCGGCACATCCCACCGCCTGCAGAATCTGCGATCCCGTCGGCGACGACTGGGTCACGATATTCAACTTCTTGTAACCCCAGTGCGAGGGCATTTGGCGTCCGCCCGAACTCGGATCATCAGCCGCTCCCACCGCCTGTAAAAACATCTCGAGCGGCTTCGCGCCCAGGGCAAGGCACAGCGTGCGATCGCGATAGTAAGGGTAGAACCAGTCGTAGGCTGGCTTCAGCGCCATACCGGCGGCCACACCAATCGCCTCATGCCCGGCGCCTGACATCTGGAAGAAGATCTTTTGCTGACGTTTCAGCAGGATTTCCCGGTCGTCAATTCGACGGGAGGTATACATGAGACGGTAGGCTTCGATCAGTTGCTCACGCGTCAGCCCCTCGTAGCTGCGAGCTTTCTTTCCGTTCGCCAGCGAGAGCTTGGGGTCAGTTCTGGTGGTCGCCATCCGGTTCCCTGATCGAGAGTAAATGAATGCGCTAGTTCGCTGCCCGATTACGCAGCGCGGTCAAGTAAGGTGCGGCGCACCATCGGGCAGGTTGCATTGTAAATCGGAACCGGGTATTGGGAAACATGGAAGTTCATACCGGTGGTAATCACCGCCGGCCCCATATTTTGCTTAAACATCGCTCCAGGTCCGCGAGCAAGTCCTCGGTATCTTCCAGCCCGATGTTCAGCCGTACAATCCGGTGCCCATAGTTCGGACGTCCCTTCGATCCGTGAAAGTCGTAAGCCACGGCCAGACTGGTTACCCCACCCCAGCTGTAGCCGATCTCGAATAACTCCAGGCCATCGACGAACGCGAGGACTTCGGCTTTGGTGGCTTCCGGCCCGAAGACAATAGAAAAAACACCCGTCGAGCCGGTGAAGTCGCGGTGCCAGAATTCATGCCCGGGCGAGCCTTCGAGCGCCGGATGCAGCACGCGTTCAATCTCCCGGCGCGCAGCCAGCCAGCGAGCTAGACGTAGCGCGGAAGCTTCAATGTGCTTCAACCGCACCGCCATGGTCCGCATGCCGCGGAGGGCCAGACTGCAATCATCGGGCGATGCCGCGCAGCCCAGAAGTTGATGGGTTGCTCCCAGTTGCTCGTACAGAGTTTTCTCTTTCACTGTGACCGAGCCCAGCAGCAGGTCGCTGTGTCCGCCAACATATTTCGTCAGGGCCTGTATGGTGATGTCGACGCCGCGCGCGAATGCGTCGAAAAATATTCCCCCGGACCAGGTGTTATCCAGCGACACGAGCACTCCTCGCGCGTGCGCGGCTTCCGCAATGGAAGGCACATCCTGCACTTCCATGGTGATTGAGCCAGGACTTTCGCACCAGACGAGGCGCGTATTCTCGCGCAGCAGGCCTTTGATATCACTGCCGATTTCCGGCGGGTAGAAGCTGGCTTCCACTCCAAACCGCCGCAGTACATTGCGTGAGAACTTTCGATTGGGGGTATAAACGCTCTCGGGAACCAAAATGTGATCGCCGCTTTTAAGAAATGCAAGGTCGATCAGCGTGATCGCGCCCTGCCCTCCGGGCATGATGATGGTCCGATAACCTTTTTCGAGTTCACAGATTTTGCCTGCCAGTTCCAGCGTGGTAGGCGTGCCGTAAAGGCCATAGGAATAACCAACCTCATGCTGATCCCAACTGTCTTCGACCGAAGCAGCGTCGGGAAACAGCGTAGTCGAGCCGCGGTAAACCGGACTCGCCAGCGATCGATATCCCTCCGGAACCTGCACATCGGAGTGAATTAAACGCGTCTTCCAGCTCTTGCTCATTGCGGAATTATACGGACGCAGCGGCGCCACGTGAGCAAAAACAGTTCGAGGATGGCATCCGGGAGTTGAAACGAACCCAATGGTAATCGTTTGTTTGCGAGTTCCGCTTGAACCGCATCATCGGTGATGTCCACAGACTCTTCTATTCATTTATCCTGAAAGAGCATGATTCAAGTTCGCCGCGCTTTCGACCCAAATTCGATCAAACTCGTGATTTTCGACCTCGATGGCACGCTGATCGACTCGCGTCTCGATCTGGTCCACTCCGTCAATGCCGCTCTGCGCCACATCGGACGGCCCGAGTTGCCGGATGATGTCATCGCCAGCTACGTGGGAGATGGCGCGCCAATCCTGATTCAGCGGGCGCTGGGCGGCGAGGTCGTCGACGACGCGTTGGTGCGCCAGGGTCTGCAGTTTTTTCTTTCGTACTATCGCGAACACAAACTCGACCACACCACGGTCTATGGGGGCGTGTTTGAGGCTCTCCAATCCATACAGAACTCGCCCCGTCAAAGTTCAAACGGTAATCATCGTTCGAACTCGAATGATGTCACGAGGCAAATGGTGGTGCTCACGAACAAGCCCGTTGTCCCCTCTCGCGCCATCGTCGAAGCCCTCGGCATGGGTCCGTTCTTCAGCCAAATTTACGGCGGTAACAGTTTTGCGACCAAGAAGCCCGATCCCGAAGGAGCACGAAAGTTGCTCGAAGAATCCGGCGTGCGTCCGGAGGAGGCGGTGATCGTCGGCGATTCTCACGTCGATGTGGAAACCGGTCGAAATGCCGGCCTATGGACCGTAGGCGTGACCTACGGTTTCGCACCGCACACTCTATACGGGGATCCGCCGGACGTGCTCGTGGATACTCCCGGCGAACTGGTGGAGGTTTTCACTTGCTCTTAGAAGGCGGGAAAGCGCTGCGCAGCACGTTCTTCTTTGTGCCCCGCTCTCATGTAAACTCTTCCGACCATGAACGATGCACCAAGTAGCTTCACTGCTTCTGAGCTGCGCAAGCTGCGCAGCATGAAAAATCCTTACGGCATCCAAAAGTTTCTCGACGATGCTCCCTACCACCTTGCGGATACGGCTTGGTCACCGCGCCGAGTGCTGGCCGAGCAAACGGCACACTGCCTCGAGGGCGCGATCTTTGCTGCGGCCGCGCTACGGGTCAATGGATATCCGCCGCTGTTGCTTGATTTTGAAGCGGAGCACGACACCGACCATGTTCTCGCCATCTTTCGCGAGCACGGCTGCTGGGGCGCCATCGCCAAATCAAATTTCACGGGATGCCGCTGGCGCGAACCGATTTACCGGACGCTGCGCGAACTTGCCTTGAGTTACTTCAATATCTATTTCAACTTGCGCCGCGAACGAACGCTGCGGCGCTATTCCGTTCCCGTGAACTTAAAACGCTTCGATCGCCAGAACTGGATGACCACCAATCAGCCCGTGTGGTTCATTGTGTACCACTTGTTCGAGATTAAGCACTATCCTCTGATCACGCCGGCCATGGCCAACCGACTACATCGCGCGGATGATCGGCTGTTTCAAGCGGAGTGTCTTGGAAAAGCTCTGAAGAAGAAAGACTAATAAGGATTGTGCAGTACAAATTTCATCCGACGGGACGACCTGCATGCAGATCGTCCCGCCGTGCAGTTTCATCTACTGATTCAATCAACTGGTTTTACTGAACCGGGAGCACGATCTGACCGAACGTTCCAGCCAGATTATTGTCAGGACCGGCGGTGAAGAAGAGTTGGTTCAAAGCGCCGTCGTTGGCCGTGCCGCCGCCGAACTCTATGCCCCACAGCTGGTTGATTTGGATCGGTTTTCCGTTGGTGTCCGCTATCGTCCCCACAACCTGGCCGGTGATGCTGTTAAAAGCGTTGATCGTGCCGGTGTTGGTGTTGTTTGAGACCAGCAAGGTGTTGCTCAGCGGTCCGAAAGTCTTCGGCGCGATGGCAAACCCCCAGGGCTGGTTGAGCGGCGCTCCCTCGGCCACGCGCTTCAGGAACACGCCACCT
>CAYOVU010000072.1:0-10799 GCA_964407505.1 uncultured Acidobacteriaceae bacterium
GGCAGCAGCCGCGACCGCAGCGATCGCAGCCACGTCTGCGTGTCCGAAGATCACCCACAATCCAATCCAGCCTGCCGCGAAGCCCACGTACATTGGGTTCCGCACATAGCGGTAGAAGCCAACCACAACCAGCCGTTGCGGCGGCGCGATGGGAGCGGCAGTACCGCGTCCCGTCCATCCGAAATCCCAGACGCAGCGCAGGGCAACGGCAAATCCAAGCACGGAAGGAACTGCGGCCAGCCATCGCCAGCGCGCCGCGCGGCTGTCTCGACGGTGAAACCAAGCCATCGTGGCAGCAGCCAGAACCACAAGGCGAAAAATGCCGCGCCCACGATGAGGGAAGCGGCTGCCGTTCCCCAGCGATAGTCGTGTCCGGTCTCCGCAGCCTGCCATTGTCGATCCGCCATAACGCACCTCACTTGAAGTTCATTCGAGTAAGAAAAAGGCCGGTTCGATCGCGATCAAGACGGATTCACACACACATTCATACCACAAAGGAAAGGCCCGGCTTACTGCCCGCGCCTTAGCTTTCGATGTGGGTTAAGCCTGAAGATACACGGCGGGTATCGCTAGTACCTGGCCGCCTGCACGACAAGGTGATCGACAATGCGGTGCGCTTCGTCGATGTGCAGGATGGCGCGATTCCGCAGGCCGCGCACTGAGGGGTTGTCTTCTTCGTGGGCGATGTCGTTGTGCGCTTTATCCAACAATTCGAGGGCGCGATGGAATCGACCGGCGCGATCCATTCCAGCATCAACCGGAGGATGATCGTTCAAGTTCTTGCCATCCCAAATCGCAGCTCGCTTGATTTCATCGATCGCTTTGTCGATTTCTTCAATCGCATGGCGTTCCTCTTTGTCCATGTGATAACTCGGAGCCGGGTTTTCCAGGTGCGCGCGGGCGTGGCGCAGGTCAGTGAGAGCGTGCAAATAAGCCGGATGCCTTCCCGGTTCGTCGGCAAAGGTTAGAGCGGTGCAGGCGGCCACAAATAACAGGATTACGGCGCAATGTCGTAGAGATTTCATAGTCTCCTTGTTCAAATTTTCCCTGGAGGCCTTTCGGCAGAATGAACTCCGTTAATTCAAGCTTGTTGTAGTAAACCCGGAATTGCGGATTTTGACTCGTCGAATTCTATCCGGCTGTGCGAAACACGCGAAGTTACGGTGGTACAAGGCAGTTACGGCATGGTTACCTCTGGCGGGAGCGCGCTTTCATTCCAAATGTGTTCTGCGTTCTGACAAAAAGTTGACAAGAAGATGACGATGAAATGACCGGCTGCTGACGAGACTGTGACAACCACAATCTGTGCAAGACGTACGCTCGACCTATCTCGAGCAAAACCCCTGCGAACTGAATAGCTAAATCGACCGCCGGCTTTGAGCGCCGGGTCAAGGGATAGTTCCGTGCGGGCGTTGACCGGTTACTCGATGCAGCTACTTGAATGGAAAAAGGAGAAAGAACATGTACAGACTCTCTACCTTCGCCACGGCAATTGCTATCTGCCTGGGAACGACGGCGGTGCTGAACAACAGCAAGTCGGTCACGAACCCAACCCGAAATGTCGAGGCGAGCTTTGCCGCCGATGGGGCGTTTCGCGATGGATTGTACCTGGGCAAGCTCACAGGCGATGGCGGTAAAGCACTTCGTCCCCCGGCAGGCCGCTGGTCCTCGGAGCAAGACCGCGCCATGTTCACCGCAGGGTATCGCCGTGGATATCGCGAAGTGGTGGCGAATGCGCAGGCTCACGCGGAGCGCGCCAGGTCGGCCGAGTAAGGCTCCCTGGGTCCATGAAACAAGATTTGCAATAGAAGAATTTTGAAATGGAGGTAAATTTTATATGACGGGAAAGAACTTAATTTTCATATCCACTCTTAGTCTGACAATCTGGTTCTGTCTGCTCCTTGGTATTTCCAGTGTGGGCGCGGCTGGGAGTCCCGCTTCGAGTCCAAGCATCTCCGGTGCTGCCAATCTTAAGGGCACGGTGAGATTCGAAGGAACGGTTCCGAAGCCAAAGCTGATCAGCATGTCGGCCGACCCGAGCTGCGCCAAACAGCATTCGTCGCCCGTACTTGCGCAAGAAGTTTTGACGGATTCAAAGGGCGACCTGCAGGACGTGATTGTATTCATCGCTGACGGCTTGGGAGATCGCACTTTTGATGTTCCGGCGCAGCCAGTTGTCGTTGAACAAAAGGGCTGCCTGTATTCACCCCATGTGCTGGCGATGAGGGCGAATCAGCCGCTGCACGTGGTGAACGACGACCCCACATCGCACAACATCCATCCCACACCGGCGAACAATCGCGAGTGGAACAAAGCGGAGCCGCCGGGCTCCAGTCTCGATGAATCCTTCGCCCGGGAAGAGATTGCGATTCCGGTGAAGTGCAACGTCCACCCCTGGATGCACGGCTACGTGGCCGTGTTTAAACATCCGTATTTCGCTGTGACCGGGAAAGATGGCAGTTTTGATCTGAGCAGTCTGCCGCCCGGAACCTACACCATCAAGGCGTGGCACGAGAAGTTGGGCACGTCCACACAAACCATCACCATTGGCGCGAACGAAACCAAGGAGATCAGCTTCGTTTTCAAAGGGATGTAATTCGCCTTAGTGCTTTGCCGGAGTCTTGAAGCCTTTGCGGCGTTGTTCGCTGTAGCGGTGCAGTGCGTCGAGGATGATGGGATACGCTTCCCCTGCGGGTCGTATCTCGTCGACCTCGACGGCCTTGCCTTCAAGTTGCTTGTAATCCTGAAAAAAACGCCGCAGCATGATCATGCGATGCGGCGGCATCTCCGCCGCCTCGCGGTAGGAGTTAAACTCAGGGTCTTCGGTAGCGATGGCGATGATCTTATGGTCTGGCTTGCCGCCGTCGATCATCGTCATCAGGCCGATGGCGCGGGCGTGGATGATGGTGAGCGGCACCACGGTTTCCTGGCAGAGCACGAGAACGTCGAGCGGGTCATCGTCTTCGGCGAGAGTTTGCGGGATAAAGCCGTAGTTCGCGGGATAGTAAACCGCGGAGTACAAGATGCGATCAAGTTTGATCAGGCCGCTCGCCTTATCCAGTTCATACTTCACGCTCGATCCGAAAGGGATCTCAATCACGCAATCGAATTCCTGCGGGAGCTTGTCACCGGGAGTTACATCGTGCCAAGGATGAATCATCGATGATTCCTATTGTATCGGACCATGGTTTCCGAGCCTGACTCCTGGCGGGGAAATCTGAGAGCCGGTTGGACAACAGTGCTATGATTTCTATTGTTAGGAGGGTTTATGTCCTGTAAACGCCTTCTCCTCGTTGCGATGATGGTTCTGTTGTGTGCCGGGCTGGCTCTCGCGCAAACTCCGCAGAACGACAATCCTGATCAGTTCCGGCTCAGCCCATATCCGCAGACCGCGTTCAGTCTGCAAGATAACTCTGAGAACAATCCGACGGTCCTCGTCCACATCGATCCGCATGTGTATTGGGGCGGAAAGAAGCAATCCGATTCCGGAGTGCTGCGATTTCCAAACGGGATGGAACTTCCGGCGGAAGCGACGTGCTATGCGATCCGCAGCTATCTTGTGGTGAGAGACAGTCCTGACTCGGATACCACGCATCGTGACGGATCCACGACTTGCGTGCCCGCAGCTCGCTTCCGTGTGCATACTGCGGTCGAGCACGAACGGTGAAGAGCTGGAACTTAAGTTCGCGTTGTCTTGATTCTCAGCTTAACGGCGCGTAAAGTTTGTATGCTGCAGCATCCCTGGGGATTTTTATGTCCAGCCAAGGCAAAACCTATCTTAAATTCGGCGGAGCAACTGTCTTAATTCTGTTTCTGCTCGGCTATCTTGCTTACACCGGTGTTCAGGACAGCAAAAGCTACTATGTCACCATCACCGAGCTGCACAAGCTGGGCAATGGCGCTTACACCAAGCGCCTGCGGGTTGCAGGGAACGTGCAGCCGGGGTCGATCAGGCGCAACGGGACTCACGTACAGTTTGTGCTGATGGAGCAGGATCAGTCGCTTCCGGTGGATTACACAGGAACCGAAGCCCCTCCCGATACTTTTAAGGACGACTCGCAAGCGCTGGCCGATGGCAGCTTTGGGCATGACGGCGTCTTCCACGCCAAAGCACTGCAGGCCAAGTGCGCGTCGAAATATGCTCCGCAGCAGCCCGGAAACCAGATGCAAGCCGCTCCCACCAAAAACATGACAAAGGGTCCGGAAAATTCCACGATGGTTGCAAACTAGCTCTCGGCTAAGGTGCAAGCTCAGCTTTGCAAATTCCATTCGGAACTTCTCCGTTATTTTTTCCATAGCCTGAATCGAATTGACTTGTCGCTCGGCAGGGGTGTACATTCGCCCTGAGTTACCTTTACGCGCGAGTTACCTTCCTGCGCAGAGTTACCTTCCCAAGGGTTTCCTAGTACTTCCAATTTGTTCTTCGGAGGATTTCCATGATTCTTTTTGCGCGCAAGCATGTTCACGTCCTGCCAGCCCTTGCGCTGGCAATTGCAGCCTGCCTTTCCGTCCGAACCGCTTCCGCGAGCGCCGTTGTCGTAGGCACTTGCAAAAACCTAGTCACCTTCAGCACTATCCAGGCGGCGGTCAATGCCGTGCCATCGGGTTCCACTGTGAACGTTTGCCCCGGCACTTACGCGGAGCAGGTGACGATCACGAAGAAGCTGATCTTAACCGGCGTGCAGGGGGGCATCGGCGACGCCTCTGTAGTAGTGCCTCCATCGGGCGGACTGGTGCAAAACGGTTCCGACATTTTCGGTAATCCAGTAGCGGCCCAGATCTTCGTTGCCAGTACAAGCGGCGCGGTTACGGTCTCGCACTTGACGGTGGATGGCACCGGCAACAATCTTTCTGGTTGTGGTGCACCAACTCTCGAGGGAATTTATTTCCAGAATACTGCCGGAACGATCAGCGGCAACACGGTGCGAAATCAGTTTCAGACGGATTATGCGGACTTCGGCGGATGCCAGAACGGTTTGGCCATCAATGTTGAAAGTGTAACCAGTTCTAACTCCGTTGCGGTCACCAGCAATTCTGTGCGCAGCTATCAGAAGAACGGGATCACAGCGACTGGGGCCGCAACTGGCGCTGGATCTCCGGGACCTGTGATGAACATCAGCGGTAACTACATTGTGGGTCTTGGCGCGACCGCCATGAACTGGCAGGGAGTGTACTTGAGCCAGGGAACCGCAGCCGAAAACGGCGTGCAGGTGGGTTTTGGCGCCAGCGGAAAAGTCACGGGAAACACCGTCAGCGACAACATCTGGGGGCAGGATACGAGCACCGATACGGGAGACGCGGCAAGCGGCATCTTGGTCTACGCTTCGACTGGCATTACGGTTTCGGGCAACGGCGTAAACAGCTCGCAATTCGGCATCGTCGCCGTGACCGATCCAACTTACGGTCCAGCCGACAGTACGTCGATCACAACAAACAGAATTTCTGGGACCCAACTCTTCGATGCCATCGACGTCTGCAGCAACTCGAATACGGTGCAGACCAACACGATCTACGGCAGCACGGAATCTGGCGTGCACTTCGACGACTCATGCGGTTCCGGGAATAACAACACGGCAACCGGCAACACGATCAACGAAGCGTGTGCCGGGATTCTGCTGGGAACGGGTACGAGCAATACGTCCACTCCGAACAACTTCTTTGATGTAACCAACACAACGTTGTCGGGCGATGTGTGCCCTGCCGTCGTCGGAAGCGCAAAAGCGGGAGAGCCATCTGGGAAACCGCGGGCGCTCCGGCCGTCGCCCTACCGTCCGGGCAGAAGATGAACCGATTGTTTTGATGCAACGCGTGTTGAGGTGCAGAGCGACGAGTTCTGCACCTTCAACGGCGCGTTGACTTTCGCATCCTCGTTCGATTTACCCGCAACATCCTCGTCGCTATTCTGTCCATACCCGCACAGCTCGCTTTGCAAATCCACTTGAAAATGCATAAATTCGCTATCGCGCAGATTGTGTGCAGATCGATGGGCTATGCTGTGAACGTCTCTTGCTCGTGACCGACCTCAAAAACTCGCAGAGCGAGCCGCATGTTGCCGTCAATGGCCTGGTGAAACAATTCGGCCGTTTCGCGGCTCTGCGCGGCGTTACGGCGGAATTTACTGCTGGCAAGTTTTACGTCATCCTCGGGGACAACGGCGCGGGGAAGACGACTCTATTGCGGGCTCTGGCAGGCCTTGCGCACCCAACGCGCGGCGCAATTTCCATTCAGGGCACGAGTCCGCAAGCGGCGTGCCGCGAGCTCGGCTATATGGCGCACCCGTCCCTGCTCTACGACGAGATGAGCGGACTGGAAAACCTGCGCTACTTCGCCCGCCTCTACGACATTTCAGGGGATGAACGATGTAAGCAAGCGATTCGCTCGGTGCGCCTCGATCCCGAATTGCCGCGGCCGGTAGGGCAGTATTCGCAGGGGATGCGACAGCGCATGTCGCTGGCGCGGGCGATTCTTCACGATCCTAAAATCCTATTACTCGACGAGCCTTTTTCTAACGTCGATGGGCATTCGGCGGGGGAGATGGTAAGCCTGCTGAAAGCCATGCGCGACGCGGGCAAAACTATTTTCGTGGTTACGCACCAGGCTGCACTGCTCGAGGGTGTAGCCGACGAATTTATATGGATGCAGGCCGGACAAATCGTAGAACGCACTTCAGGCCTCACGCGATCGGGGGAGCGATGAGTTTGATGCGCTCCATCACCTGGGCGACGCTGGCCAAAGACATCCGCCTGGAGTGGCGCTCGAAGGATGCCCTCAATTCCATGCTGTTCTTTTCTCTGTTGGTCGTGGTGATTTTCAGCTTCTCTTTTGATCCGAACGCGGAAGAGTCGCGTGAAATTGCCGGGGGGCTGATTTGGGTTGCCTTCCTGTTCGCTGCGGTGGTTGCACTGAATCAGACGTGGGCTCGCGAACTGCGTAATCAGGTGCTCGATGCCTATCGTGTTTCTCCTGCCCCCGCGACAGCGTTGTTTGTGGCGAAGGCGCTCGGCAACTTTATTCTGGTGAGTGTGCTGGAAGCCCTGATGGCGCCGTTGTTCATGATCTTCTATAACCTGCGCGCGCTTGGCGCGGCGTGGCAGTTGATTCCCGTGGCGATTCTTGGAACCTGGGCGCTGGTGGTGAACGGAACATTCTTTGCGGCAATGTCGTTACGAACGCGCAGCCGTGAAATCATGCTGCCACTATTGCTGTTTCCGATTTCCATCCCTGCGGTACAATCCATGGTCGAGGCCACGCGCATCATTCTCTCCGGGGACGGCGCGGCGCGGTTTTGGATTGTCTTGCTCCTGACTTACGATATGGTGTTTACCACTGCCTGTCTGGCTTTGTTCGAAACCGTGCTGCAAGCGGAGTGATTGCAGGCGAAATGAAACGAGCCTTCCCGATTCTCGCGGTGGTTACGGCAATCCTGCTGGCGTATGCCTTTTATGAAGCGATCTGGGTCGCGCCCATGGAGCGGACGATGGGCGATGTCCAGCGCATCTTCTATTACCACGTGCCATCGGCTTGGACCGCATTCCTGCTCTTCTTCGTGAACCTGGTTGCTTCGGTAATCTATCTTGTGCGGCGAAATCCTCGCGCCGACGCAGTGGCTCTCGTCTCTGCCGAAGTTGGAGTTGTGTTCTGCACGATTGTGCTGGTGACCGGCCCCATCTGGGCCCGTCCGGTCTGGGGTATCTGGTGGACGTGGGACATTCGACTCACCACTACACTGGTTTTGTGGTTGATTTATGTGAGTTACCTGGTGCTGCGGCGATTCTCCGAGAGTTCGCAAACTCCCAAACTCGCGGCGGTACTCGCCATCTTTGGCGCGCTCGATGTGCCCCTAGTTTATTTTTCCATCTGGTTTTTTCGCACGCAGCATCCCCAGCCAGTCATCGGTGGCGGCGGTTCCATTGATCCCCGTATGCTGCACGTCCTGCTGATCAACTGGTTAGCTTTTTCCTGCCTTGCTCTCGTGTTCTCCTGGGCTCGCTATCGGCTGGAGCTATTGCAGCGCGAAGTAGAAGAAGCCGAGAGCTTGCAATCGTTACGCGGAGTGCCACAATGAATTCCACCGAATTTCTCTACGCGGCTTACATCGCTACCTGGCTGATTCACGGCTTGTATATCGGAATGCTCGTGCGCCGCAACAGCCGTCTGCGGCAGCAGATGAAGGATCTGAACAAGAGCGGGAAGTGAAGATCGGCGCCGACTTGAATCTGAATCCTGGAGCGCGGCTAAAAAAGGCGAATGGCGGAAACCGTTCTTAGTTTGCGGCTTTCCATTCCTGCTGCAGGGCGCTGAATAAATCCGCGCTGCCGGCCGAGCGCAGGAATTCGTAGTCTTCGATGGTGGCTGCGGTCCCAACGCGCGACGAAGGCAGCGGGGATTCCACGCGGATCACACGAGCGGTGAAGCGCACGCGCACAGCGTCGGTCAGCGTGATATGCGGCGGGAAGGTCAGCGTCACTTCGCAGCGGGTTCCCTCGGGCACCGGACGATCGAGGTAAAAGAAAACACCGCGCGCGCTCACGTTCTGGGTCTCGGTCTGGAATTCGGAGCTTTCGTCGAGGCGAACGACTGCCGGCAGGCGCATATCAAAGCGCCGCATCATGCGCCGTTCCTGAGATTCAGGTTGTATCCGTTGCTTATTTTCCGAAAGCATTCTTCCTCAGAAAAACAAAATCAGAAAGACACGGCCCGGTACGAAAATCAAACGAACTGGCAGGCTGGGGCCAAGGTCGCGATATCGGCCGCTCGGCAGGCCTGATTACGCTTAAATGTATAGCTTTGCCGCCAGTTTGCAAGAGCAAAAAGACCATGGAACTTATTCGGTAAATGCTCTTGAAGACTGCGAACAGCCCCGGGGAGGCACACCACCGTGCAGATTCTATGAGGATGTATAGCAATCGCGGCGCCAGATGGTGCTTAGTGCGATGGCTTCTTTATCCGCGGAAACAGCGGCGAATTTGAAGATTCTGTCCGGAGGTTTGTGATCGCCGCATTCGCGGAATGCAACTGTTTGCAGAAATCGCCAACATGCTGCGATCTGCAATTCACTTCATTCCACTTTTGTGCTAGTGGTTGTGCCAATAGTTTGCCGCCCAGCGGAGTGAACTGTTTTCTAATAATCGGCGGTGGTATTCAGCCCTGAAGCAGTATTGGCATAACTACTCGGGAAAGTCTCTGGCGCGTCAGGGCTGCTCCCAAGAACAACGTTATCGATCTTGCGGTCCTCATTTTCGAACCGTATTCTTTAAGCAAAAGCAACCTTGCGGCATCTTTCCACCTGATCCAACGCATCTGACAAGTTTTGTAGGGCTCCTAAGAGCGGAGCCTCGCTTGACTTGGCCATCGCTCAGATGTTTAAGTAGGTGTTTATTTTCCGCCAGTTTTTAATGACATGTCAGCAGCGGGCGGTTTCGCCGGCGCCGGGTAAGAACTGACCCGAGTGGCGTCTCTACTCTCCAAAATGATCTGATGAAGTTTCACAGGAAAAGCATTCGGAGGAAAAGCGTAATGGGAAATGGCCGTGCGTTGTCGGGCGGAAGCTCGGGAAGCAGGTTGGTTTTGGTTCGCGCCCTCGCGGCAGCGTGTGTTCTGTTAGTGGCCGCGTGTTTATTGCTAGGGTCGAATTCCCACCGCTACTCTCAGAACGCCGCACAGGTTTCGGCCTCTCCGAATCAAACGGCCTCCGGATCTTTGTTCTCTCCGCCTTCGCTGTCGCGGTCTTTTTTCCGGTCTTCTGAAACGAAGCCGGACGCGCACTCCATCCTGGCAAGGCTGCCTTTGATCTTCGAGGCGAACCAGGGCCAGGCTGACCCAAGCGTGAAGTTTCTCGCGCGAGGCGCGGGCTACACTCTTCTCCTCGATGAAACCGGGGCAAAGCTTGTGCTTCAGACAGCCAGCGCTGCGCAAACCGAAAAGGCTGTACATATGACGTTGGTGGGCGGCAACCCTGCCTCGACCCTTGATGCGACCGGTCCTCTTCCCGGCAAAACGAACTACCTCCTCGGCAACGATCCCCGCAAGTGGCATACCGGCGTGGCGCAATATGCCGGGGTTCACTACAAGAGCGTTTACCCGGGAATCGACCTGGCCTTCTACGGAAGCCAGGGTCGGCTTGAGTATGACTTTCAAGTTGCACCCGGCGCCAATCCGACGCAAGCCGAGATGCAGTTTGATGACGCGGCTAAACTCGAACTCACGGACGGCGATTTAATTCTTCTCGGTAATGAGGGCGAAGGACGAATTCGCTTGCGCACGCCGCGTATCTATCAGAATGTTGGAGATCATCAACAACCGGTCGACGGTCGATTTGTTCTCCGCGCTGCCAACCGCGTCGGGTTCGAAGTGGGCTCTTATGATCGCAGCCGCGAGCTGGTAATCGATCCGCTGCTCGAGTTCTCCACCTACTTCGGCGGCAGCGGTTCGGAAACGTCGCCTGCGGTTGCCGTGAATGGCGACGGCTTCATTTATATCGCCGGCACGACTCAGGGCTCGCCCGAGACCTCGTTTCCTGTCGCGACTGCTCAGACGTTGATACCGACATCCTTGTCGCTTACCTCGTCAAGTCCGAGCCATATCTTCGTCGCCAAGATCGACCCCTCGGGGCCGTCGGTGGTGTATGAAACTTTTCTGGGCGGCACCGGAATCGACACATTGTGTCCTGCATATCCGGGATACACCTTTGCCTTCCCGTGCAGTGGACTCGGCGTAGATATCAGCGGCAAGGTTTACGTTGTAGGCAACACCACTTCTACAGACTTCCCCACCAACGGAGTGCCTTACCAGACTGCGCC
>CAYOVU010000073.1:0-18510 GCA_964407505.1 uncultured Acidobacteriaceae bacterium
CTTCGAATAATCGGACAGCATATTGGATTTCAGATGAATCGAGACATTGCGTGCATACATAGGCAACCTCCTAGGTTGGGGTTGCTAAGAGAGACAACTTCAGATGGGCTGACTTAGTTCAGAGGACCTGAAATGAGGAGAAGGTGGTAACCACCTCAGTTATAACCCTAGTCTTATATAAGAGAACTGTCAAACATGCAAATTCAAGACCCGCGATCTGCCCTGGATGCGCTGGCGTGCCGATCGGCTCCTCTTGCTCACGCGTCAGCTCTTCGTGACCGGTTCAGAACGCTGGGCTTCATTCGCTACAAAGGCGGGTTACAAGTGCGTAGTTCTACGCAACGTCGTTCTGCACAACTAATTCTTTCCGACGAAATTCCGGAAGAAACCACGGCGTGAAGTCATTGCCAAAATTGTGCAATGTTGACCAGTTATGTCGTCGCGAATCGCTTTACGATTATTTTACCAGGAAATTCTAATGACAACTAATGACAACTGCGGAACTCGAGCTAGCGACAAACAAAGCCACAACTCCAAGGACTGCCATGAAAGCGCTGGTCTACCACGGTCCGGGTAAGCGCGAGTGGGAGGAGAAACCGCGCCCCACAATTCTGGAGCCGAGCGACGCCATCGTGCGCATCGCCATGTCAACAATTTGCGGAACTGATCTACATTTTGAAGGGAGATTTACCGTCGGCGACCGAGGGGCGCATTCTCAGCATGGCGGCTGGATTTTGGGCAATACCCTCGACGGGAACTCAGGCTGAGTACGTGCACATCCCGCAAGGAATTTCCCTCAAGCTATGGTCAGAACCTTTCGGAGTTAGGGAGGATTTCTTATAGCTAACAATGAACCCTCTTAAAGATATAGCAACCATCATTGGGTATTTATGACCCCAAAATGCGGCCGCCAAGAACGTCAAAGAAGCCGTTGGCGCTCCAGTTTCCCGAACCAACCTTGGTCATCCGCGAGTCGCTTCGCGAGACGACTGGCTCGCCGAGCGGAAGAAACTTCTGGCGGAGGAAAAGGAACTCAACATTGCAATCACAAGCACTGCTTAGGGATCCCGCGCCTCGATCAATGGGAACAGCATTTCTTCATCGCGGGCCCGAAAAACAACCTGCAGCTGTTTCTCCGCTTATTGACGAGCGAAACGCTCCTCGCGGGGGGCGGCGCGCGGTGCTCTATGTGCATGGCGCGACGTTCCCATCAGCGCTCTCGATCGCGCACCGTTTCGAATGACAGCTATGGATGTTTCGGGTCTGAGCAAGACAGCTCATCTGTTAAGAATTGGAAGACTCCGTGGCCAGCAATTCAAGAATGACCAAAACTTACCCTTTGTAAGGTGCGCAATATTTCCGAAGCCGCAGACATCAAGAAATAAATCTTCGCCAGTACTAAAATCCGAGCTATCCTAGGTTTTTTAATGATGTGGCTGGACGTCAAGATTGGGACAATGAGAATTGCAAGGACCCTAATGAGTCTAGGCAGGCGAGTTTGGCTGCAACTGATTAACGAACCTTGCGTGAGGTTGCGCAGTGGGACGGGCAGGCTCTAACCGTCTCCGACTTTGCGCTTCTTGTAGAGAGACCGGCTCCTATAGCAAGAAAATAAATCGATTTTGTAGGATTTCCTTCGCTCGCAAGAATGCTAGAACCTTCCTGCTCTTCTCGTTCCTTGTTTTAACTTCCATCAGTTTGGCTGCTGAATCGGCTGGCCTTTTGCAAAAACTCGTACGCGGTGCGATCGTCACTGCTGATGGAAAACCAGTAACTAATGCAATTGTTGAGATTCGCGATCTTCGAGGACTCCAAATAGGGCGGAGTCTCACAGACAGCGCCGGAAGATTTGAAATCAGCGCGGCTGCCCAGCCAGAGGAATATATCGTTGTTGTGACTAAAGGATATTTAATAAAGGACCAGCGCATTGCACTTGATCGGAGGGATATCGAGATTGCGATCGCGTTGCCGCTTGCCTCGGAAGACGTGGCTCCCGAACCACCGCAGCAGACCGTTTCTGCTCCCCAACTCAGCATCAAGACCAAAACGTGGAAACATCTGGAATCGGCGCACGCCCAGTTTAGTAAGGGGAACCTCCCGGAAGCCGCGATGGAAGTCGCCCGCGCTCTTAAGATCGATCCCGCGTGCGCTCCGGCGTTCACGATGCGGGCTTTTCTCAGATTAGCCGAGAAAGATCAAGCCGGGGCAGTGGAGGATGCCAAGATCGCAATCCTTCTTGACCCGCATGCTGCAGAGTCGTTTGTAGCGCTGGCGATGGCTTATAACTCCCTGAAGCAATTTGAGAAAGCGCGGGAAACCGCCAGCCATGCTCTCGGCCTTCATCCCGACTCCTTTCAGGGACGGCTCGAGTTGGCGAAAAGTTTCTATGGCGAAGGCGATCTCATCCTGGCGCTGCGGGAATTGGAGCTCGTGGGTGTTGACTTTCCCGACGTGCATCTTGTTCGCGGGAACGTTCTTATGGGGCTTGATCGCAGTGAGGAAGCTGTGGATGAATTCGGGATCTTCCTGAAGGAAGCGCCGTCCGATTCCCGTACCGGACAGATTCGCGCCTTAATCGCGGCTGCGCGAAAGAGCATCTCGGCCACCGCAGGACAAGAATAATAATTAATTAAGGATGTTTTTCTAGTCGCGCTGAAAAACTCAACAATTCTTCGACCGACCGTCGCAAATCTGGCCGAGTAATCGCTACGATTTTCCGCCCCGAATCCCATTTTAAGTCCGCATATAGACTATCATCTACACAATAATGTCGATAATATTACTTGACATTAAACGAATACTTTTGTAAGTTGTGACCTCGGAAGATTGATCATGGCTTTTCGCGACCCTAAATCTGTAGTCCTCCCCCACAGCCGAGCCCGCTGTTGAACTGCCGGTCGCGTCCTTCCGTTGCTGTCACAACGAGTTTGGAAACCGGGGGCAAACTCGGAATCCAGTTATAGCTAGCCCTTTTGTACAGGCTCAGCTTTTCACTCTCAGTCTCGGCGGTTCTTTACGCCTGGAGGGGGCAGTCGAATTCTGTCTCTTATTGGAAAGGGAAGGTTATGAAGACATTGGGGCGTCTTTTGGTTCTCATCGCGATGGCGGCAGTTAGCGCGCTACACGCACAGGATTCACAGGTCTCGGGCCAGGTCCGCGATGGTTCAAAGGCCGCTGTTTCGGGGGCGAAGGTCACGCTTACGCGCGTTGAAACCAGAGATCATCGCGAAGGGGTTTCGACGGATCAGGGCTACTATTCGTTCCCGCTTCTGTTGCCCGGTCACTACAACTTAACGGTCGAGAAAGAAGGCTTCGAAACTCAGAGAGAGGCGGGCATTGTGGTGGAAACCGCCAGCGTCAGCACGGTTGACGTCACTCTCACAGTGGGAACTGTCTCTCAGAGTGTTGATGTGGACGCCAGCGTAGAGTTACTCCAGACCGAGACCTCAGCGTTGGCGCACGTGGTTGAAAATAAAACCATCACGAATATGCCCTTGTTGGACCGCCGTTCGGCTCAACTGCAAGGCTTGAACGGGTTTGTCGTTCAGGTAGGAACAGGGCAGAACGTGCAGTTTGCCACAGGAGGCGGACGCGGCGACAACGCAAACTATCTGATCGACGGAGGAACGGCGGTAAATCTCTTGCTTGGCACGCCCCAGCTTATCATTGACCCACCCGTAGAGTCGTTGCAAGAGTTCACGGTCGCACAAAGCAACTACTCCGCCGAGTTAGGCCGGACCGGCGGAGCAGTAGTGCAGATGACTACAAAATCTGGAACCAACCAGTTTCACGGATCGGCATACGAATACTACCGGAACGATAAGATCGCTGCGATCCCATACTTCTCCACCACGAATCCTCCGCTCAACTACAACTTGTTCGGCGCAAGCTTGGGTGGGCCGATCGTGAAGGACAAGACTCACTTCTTCTTCAACTATGAGGGTTTGCGAAAGACCTCCTCAGTTCCAGTGTCCTCGGAAGTTCCAACGGCGGCTGAGGTCGCGGGTAACTTCAGCGCCGATCCAAATACTATCTACGATCCGCAGACTGGACAGCCTTTTCCGGGTAACGTTATTCCCAAGAACCGCTTCGATACGATCGGCGCTCAGCTAGCTGCTTACTATCCCGCTGCGAATGTCCCGGGGACAAACCTGTTCCGGCAAAATGACCCGACTAAGGTTGGCGTGAACGATTACGTGGCAAGAATCGATCATGTGTTTAACGAAAATAACCGTATCTTCGCGCGGTTCATTGGGCAGCGCGATCACTATAACGTTGCCGCGATTTATCCCAGCGGTGTCGACAGCTACGGCGACTTCTATAAAGACAATGAGTACAGTGGTTCCTTGACCTGGCTCCACAATTTTCGTCCCACGGTCATTAACGAGCTTAAAGCGACTTACACCTGGCGTGAATTTCTAGACTTCGGACTGGGCAAGGGAAATGAGCTGGGCACGCAACTAGCCATCCCTGGAGTCAATCAGAAATTCTTCCCACTCGTAGCAGTCTCCGGCATTGACGATCTGAATGGTTCTTACTATCAGGCCGAGCAAGAGCGATTTCAATCACCTGTCATTAGCAACGCCTACGAAGACAGTGTCAGCTGGCAGCGCGGACGCCATCAGCTCAAGTTCGGTTTCGCCTGGCGCACCTCAATCGATGGGGACGTCTTCGGTCTTTATCCTGGAGGTTCGTTCACGTTCAACAATCTTGCCACGAGTAACCCTGCCAGCCCAGGAACCGGCGGAGAAGGATTGGCATCGTTGTTACTCGGCCAAGTGTATGAAGGGCAAATACAGTACGACAACCATCTGCATAGTGGGGCGCAAAGCTGGGGGGCGTATGCTCAAGACGATTTCCGCGTTACTCCCACTCTTACTGTGAACCTGGGTTTGCGCTACGACCTGGATATGCCGCGGCACGAATTCCACAATCAACAAAATGGTTTTGATCCTACCACCATTAATCCTGTTTCCGGTACTCCGGGCGTAGTCACCTTTGCCGGACGGGACGGAACCAGCATCTATTCGAACAACTGGGATAAGAATAATTTCGGTCCGCGGATTGGTTTTGCCTGGAAGCCGCGCGACCAGTGGGTGGTTCGCGGAGGAGGGGCGGTTCTCTACCTGGGCGAATACGATCAGCCCATGCCGATCGCCCTGGCTCTTGGCTTCGGCACCTCTGGAGACTTTGTTTCTTCTGGTGGTGTGGCACCGGCATTCCAACTGAGCAACGGGTTGCCACCAATTTCGCCGCCCGCTCTAACCCCGGCTTTTGGCGCGGTTCTGGTTGGTCAAAGTCCAAACACTGCTGTTACCTACGTGGCCGCTAATCACCCAACGGGTTATCTCGAACAAACCAGCCTGGATGGGCAGCGTCAATTCGGTGATTCATTGCTGCTGGATGTTGGATATCTCGGCTCCTTCGGTCATCACTTGCCTTCCCCGAGCCCGGTGAATATCAACCAGGTTCCCACCGCGGACCTTCCGGTACTGCAAGCAAACCCGTCCCTGTCGGCACAGTCTTTGCGGCCATTTCCGCAGTTCGCCAACGTGCAACAGATCGCGGACCCCTACGGGAACTCCACCTATCACGGCGTGAACATCGGGATCGAAAAAAAGTATTCGCATGGACTACTGTTCAAGGCGAACTACACCTACGCGAAGTTCATTGATAACGTCGAGTCTCGCGCGGACTTGGAATACTACCCATACAGTTACAACAACTTTGCTCTGCTCAATTATTACGATCCTGCTTTAGCACGCGGCCTTTCGGGAAACGATATCCGCAACCGATTTGTCTGGAGCTCAGTCTACGAGCTGCCGATCGGCCGGGGCAAGCTTCTACATCCCGACTCTGCGGTGGTGAACCAAGTCGTGGGGGGATGGTCTTTCGGAGTGATCGCAGAGGCGAATACTGGAACTCCTCTCAGCCCGATCGAACTTGTGAACAATACCAATTCCTATTCGCTGGGCAACCGGCCAAATATTGCCGGCGATCCCAACCTTTCAGGTTCCCGTTCGCGTACCGAGAAGTTGAACGAATGGTTCAACACGGCAGCCTTCGCATCACCGGCTGCTTACACCTTCGGCGATGCGCCGCGCACATTCGGTACGGGGCCGGGAGCCTTCGATGTCGACTTATCTCTCTTGAAGGATTTTCACGTGACGGAGCGAGTCGATCTGCAATTCCGGTTGGAGGCGCTGAACGCTTTTAACCACGCGAACTTCGCCAATCCCGATACTCGCGATGGAAGTCCCACGTTTGGCCAAGTCACCGGCCTCTACTCGGGCACTCCGGCGCGGATCGTTCAGTTGGGTCTGCACCTAGCGTTCTGAGGCGAAGAAGCGAGACCTTGTCAATGAACCCAACAAAGGAGAAACAAATCGTGTCGCAAAATCGGCGGTGGCTTCTTCTGAGCGTTGTCATTATTGGTTTGAGTTTTTGCGCCCAAGGTGAAACGGGAGTGCGCGTCCTTGTAGGACTTACGGACAAGGTTTCAACCCGGTGGGATGGCTTGGTCGCGGTCGAGGGAGGCCGCGTCACGCGCATCTCCCCGTGGCGCTTCACTCCCGATGACGAGATTCATAGCGATAACTCCTGGAGAGTCGCCACCCACCCAATTCTACTGGATTGGGATTCCTGGACCGACAGTCCGCCGCTCGCCGATAACGGCGTGATTATTTGGCTCAGCGACGAGACGCCCGACACGCTGGTGAAGGTGAAAACTGCGCGCGGGGATTTCAGCTTTCGCTTGAATCAGCTCGCCTATGGAAGATTCAAGTATGAAGTTGGAGGCCGAGCGGCAGTGGACCTCATCCCGCCAAGTTGGCAATTGACCAACGATCCGGAAGAGCAAGACTATCCGGCGTCCGCGGTTGCGCCGAATGGCGACATTTGGCTGGTCTATTTAGAAATGCAGCACCACCCGGAGCACAACCAGATTCGCGCTCCCTACACCACGGCTCCAAAGGACTTCTCGAAACTGTCGGAACCACCTAAGGGAGATCAGGTCTTCGTCAAACAATTTTCCGATAACAAATGGAGCGAACCGATCGCCGTCACTCCGTCCGGAGGCGACCTTTACCGACCGGCCATCGCGATCGATGGCAAAGGCAGGCCGTGGGTATTCTGGTCCGACAACAAGAGCGGGAAAGGCGTGTATGAACTCTGGGCGCGTGTCATAGAAAATGGAAAGCCCGGACAAACTGTAGCGATCTCGAAAGCATCGGCGTCCGATGTGTTTCCTGTCGCTACCTCCGACGCGCAAGGTCGAGTGTGGGTGGCGTGGCAGGGATGGCGCGATGGCAAGGCAGCCATCTTCTCGGCGACGCAGAATGAGAACCAATTCTCCGCGCCCCAGCAAGTCTCGAATTCCTCGGCCAACGAATGGAATCCGGCGATCTCCGCCGATTCCAAAGGACAAGTGAGCGTGGCGTGGGATTCCTATCGCAACGGCAGCTATGACGTTTATGTGCGAACGGTAACGAGGGGGGGCGATTGGGGAGCAGAAATTCCAGTTGCTGCCACCGCTCGCTATGAAGCGTATCCCTCCATTGCGTATGATCCGCAAGGAGTTCTTTGGATCGCCTACGAAGAAGGAGCTGAAGGCTGGGGCAAAGATTTCGGAGCATACAAGACTGACGGTGTTCCATTGTACGCTGCCCGCGCTATTCGCCTTGTCGGTTTGAGCAGTTCGGGGCGGCTCATAGATCCCGGCGTTGATCTTGGCACAGTTCTTCCAGGACTCGATGATCTTCGCGACGATAACCCTAGCCGCCAGGCGGACGTCACCGGTTGGGAGAAACCCGACCCATCGGCTGCGTCCAGACGTCCACAGGATGTCGATAGCCTCGGAAATCAGAACGTCCGTAACAGTCTTCCTCGTCTGCAAACGGACGCTTCAGGAAGAATCTGGCTGGCGTTCCGATCGATGGGGCCAGTGGTTTGGTCCTTGCTAGGGACGTCCTGGTCCGAGTATGTGACGTCATTCGATGGTAAGACCTGGACTGACCCGGTCTATCTGTTCCGCAGTGACAACACGCTCGATAATCGTCCTGCGCTGGTTTCGCGCCGGCCAGGCGATCTGATCGTGATCCAGTCTTCCGACTCGCGCCGCGAGGTGCAACTCGGCTTGGCAAAGGGATGGAACGCTGGAGTTTGGGATGGCTACGGATTTGCTGACCCATACAACAACGATCTCTATGCCAGCGTGATCGCGCTCCCACCGGCGACGTCTCCCATCATTGGACGCGACGCTGGTCCTCCCCCGCCCCCGGTAATCCCTAAGGATTCGGGCACCGATCGCGGCGATCTCGCGAATGTGAGGAACTATCGAGTCTCAGCCTCTGGACAGAATCTTCAGATTCTGCGCGGTGAGTTTCATCGCCACAGCGAAATCTCTTTCGATGGCGGCCACGACGGCAGCATCATCGATCAATGGCGATACATTCGCGATGTAGCCTCACTCGATTGGGTCGGTTGCTGCGATCACTCCAATGGAGGCGGCCGTGAATACAGTTGGTGGACCACTCAGAAGCTCACAGATATCTTCAGCGTTCCCGGCAAGTTTGCAGGACTATTCAACTATGAACGGAGTATCGAATATCCCGAGGGCCATCGTAATGTGGTGTTCGCCAAGCGCGGAGTGCGCCCACTTCCAAGACTTCCCAAAGTCGATGTAGATTCGACCGGCCATGCACCCGATACGCAGAACTTCTACGCGTACCTCAAAAAGTACGACGGAGTCGTGGCCGCGCATACCAGCGCCACCGACATGGGCACCGACTGGCGGGATAACGACCCAGATGTCGAACCCGTAGTCGAGATCTATCAGGGCATGCGACAGAATTATGAAATCGCGGACGCCCCACGGTCCAACAACGAGAAAGATTCCATCGGAGGCTGGCGACCCAAGGGCTTCGTCAACATTGCGCTCGATAAAGGTTACAAGCTTGGCTTCCAATCCAGTTCGGACCACATTTCGACGCACATGAGTTACGCCAGCGTGCTCACAACTGCGAACACGCGCGAGGCGGTGGTCGATGCTCTCAAGAAGCGGCATGTCTATGCGGCGACCGACAATATCGTCGCGGACGTACGCAGTGGTTCGCACATCATGGGCGATGCGTTCTCCAGTAGTGAAGCTCCCGAGCTTTCGGTGAAGCTGTCCGGAACCGCGCCCTTTGCCAAAGTGGTGATCGTCAAGGACGGCAAGTATGTCTACTCGACTCAGCCGGGCACAAAAGATGTCGAGTTCCGGTGGCGCGATTACGCTCCGCAAGCGGGCAAGACCAGCTACTACTACGTGCGCGGCGAACAAGAGAACGGAGAGCTCGTATGGGTGTCTCCCTTCTGGATCACCTACACAGGAAAATAAGCACTCGGCCTGCCGCGTGGCGGCCCGCATTTTTTATTTTGAGTGAACCGGGATTATGCCGACAAGCACACTAAATCTTGCTTTGTTTTCTGCCGCGGTGCTGGGCTTCCGGCATGGCTTTGATTACGACCACATTGCGGCAATCACCGACATCACCAGCGTGGAGACCGACCGCAAACGGGCGATGCGCATGGGGTTGCTCTATGTCCTGGGACATGCGGCCATGGTGGCTGTTCTCGGAGGGGTGGTGATTTTCTTTCAGCGATCATTGCCGAGAAGCATAGACAACTGGGCCGAGCGAGCAGTTGGTCTCACGCTGGTGGTTCTGGGAGTCTATGTTCTGGGAACGTTGCTTCGAGACAAAGCGAACCTGCCTAAGTCGCGTGCCTCAATCCTAATTGGCGCTTTTCGCTGGCTGGGCTGGAAGCTTCCGCAACTCTTCGGAGCAGTTCCTGGAGAACGGCCCGATCCGGTTTCCGGAAGCTATAGCCGTAGATCCGTATTTCTTATCGGAATCATTCACGGCCTTGGTGCGGAAACGCCGAGCCAGTTATTGCTGTTCTTATTGGCGGCAAATCTAGGAGGCTTGGCTCACGGGTTTCTGGGATTGGCCGTGTTCCTGGCGGGGCTTCTCTTCATGAACACGCTGATGACGGCATCCGCCGTCGGAATCTTTGGCCTGAGTGCGGCAAAACCAGGACTGCTGCGATTTGTAATCGGGGCCACGGCTGCCTACAGCGTAGTCGTTGGAACGGTTTTCTTGTTCGGAGTTTCAAGCTTCTTGCCGCAGTTAGGCGGATGAAGATATTCCGGCGCGGTGGCCAAGTGGTAAGGCGAGAGCCTGCAAAGCTTTTATCGGCGGTTCGATTCCGCCCCGCGCCTCCAGAGTTTCGCGCAAAAGGCCAACGCATATTGGCCACTTTGAATTGCAATCGAAGTGGGTTCTTCAACCAGGAATAGGGAATCTAGAAATGCAAGAAGAGAAGCGGCAAAGGATCATTTATTACTCGTATGCAGCTTTCGTGGGAGTGCTACTGCTTCTGAACTGGGTCGGTATTTTCAAAACTCTGTTCGGCATTGATACCGCTATCTTCGTCACGCTACTGGCCGGATATAAAACGTTCTATAACTCGATCTCGTCCATTCTGGAAAAGCGCATCTCCGCTGACATCGCGCTCTGCGTGGCTGTGATCGCGGCGTTGGCTGTAGGCGAATATCTCGCAGCCGCCGAAGCCATGTTCATCGTTTTGGTTGGAGAAGGTTTGGAGTCCTATGCTGCCGGACGGACGACCGCGGCCATTGAGCGTTTTGTGGAACAAATGCCGCGGCCGGCCACTGTCTTCCGGGATGGACGCGAAGAAACAATTGCTTCGGAACTGCTGCTGCCCGGCGATTTGGTATTGGTGCGGAGTGGAGAGCGGATTCCGGCGGATGGCGTCATTACTTCTGGAATTTCGACGATAGACGAGAGCTCCATCACGGGCGAGCCCTTGCCCAAGGACAAACAGCCAGGCGACGAAGTTTTTTCCGGCACTTTGAACAACAATGCGCTGCTGCGGATCCGGGTATCGCGGAGCGGCAAGGACACCACGCTGGCGCGCGTGATCGAATTGGTAAAGGAAGCGCAGGAGCGCAGATCGCCCGTCGAGAAGCTGGCCGATCGTTATGCGAAGTACTTCCTCCCAGCGCTGTTAATTTCCGCCGGGCTGACTTTCTACTTCACCCGGGATTGGCTGCGGACCGTCGCCGTCCTTATCGTGGCCTGCCCTTGCGCGTTAATTCTGGCGACGCCTACGGCCATGGTCGCGGCGATGGGCGGGCTGGCGAGACGTGGCATTCTCGTTCGCGGCGCGGCTGTGCTTGAACGTGCCGCGAAAACGGACACGATCGTATTCGACAAGACCGGAACCATCACCGAAGGCAAAGTTGAAATTGTCCGCATCCTGACTTCCGGCAAAACGGAAGATGAAGTATTAGCTTTGGCCGCCGCCGCCGAACGTGCCTCCAGCCATCCTTTGGCGCGCGCCATTTTGGCCGAGGCGGCGCGGCGTCACGTCAGTCCAACTGAACCCGAGAGCGCGCAAGTCTTGCCCGGCAGAGGTGCGATGTGCAAACTCCAGGGCCGGGAAATCCGCGTGGGGAACGCGGAGTTCCTGATCGAAAATGGCGTCACTGGAGTCGATTCCTTTGCGGACGCGGCGGACGAGGTCGGTGCAACGCCGGTTCTAATCTCAGATGGACAGCAACCGGTCGGAGCCATTCTTTTTCGTGACCGGGTGCGCGAAGGCGCAGCCGAAGCACTCTCCGCGCTGCGCAATCTCGGACTGGAAGATCAAAGGATGCTGACGGGGGACCGCAAACGCGCAGCAGAATTTGTCGCACGCGAGGTGGGCATCGCCCAGGTCGAAGCGGGGCTCTTGCCGGCGCAAAAAGTCGAGCGCATTCAGGCGTTGCTATCTTCTGGACGCTTCCCCGCGATGTTTGGAGACGGACTGAACGACGCTGCGGCGTTGGCCAGCGCGAATGTCGGTATCGCCGTAGCTGGAGCTAGCGACATTACAGCCGAGGCCGCCGACGTTGTGTATCTTCCGCACACTCTGGCGATGCTTCCGAATCTGTTCAAGGTGAGCCGCCGCGCGGTCAGGACAGCGTGGCAGAACATCATCCTATTCGCCGGTATTTTCAATGCGACAGCGGTGGTGCTTGCTGCCACGGGAGTGATCGGGCCTGTCGGCGCCGCTGTAACGCATCAGCTCTCGTCGTTTTTCGTAATGATGAATTCGTTGCGGCTTCTGCGCGTGCCATCCAGCGGAAGATCACGCTTCCACAGGTGGTTTGAGGCAGTGTGTTCCCGCGTGCCTGTGTCGGAAGTGCTATCACGAATTCAGGAAGCAGTTTCGAGCCTGGAATTCGGAGCAGTTCTGGATTCACTTCTGCTGAGAGGACCCCAGCTGCGCCGTCGTCTGCTTTATACATTCGCCGGAGTTTATTTGCTCAGCGGTTTTTATGCGCTGAATGCCGATGAAACCGGAGTCGTAGAACGGTTCGGACGCAAACTGCTGCCTTATCGGCAACCCGGTCTGCATTACAAACTTCCATGGCCCATCGAACGACTCACCCGGGTTCAGGCACATCGCGTACGAGTGATCGAGGTTGGATTTCGCTCCAATCCCAAAATCGCCGAGAACGAACCCATTACCTATGAATGGAATGCGCAGCATCGCGAAGGACGTTTCCAGAAGGTTCCAGAAGAATCCCTGATGCTGACCGGCGATCAGAACATGATCGAGCTGACAGCATCCGTTCACTACATCTCCGACCATCCTGACGATTTTCTTTTCCGGCAGATTGACGCCGATGTCACCGTGCGTTCGGCAGCGGAGTCTGTAATTCAGGGCGTGGTGACTTCGTCGGCACTAGATGACGTCCTCACCAGCAACAGACGCCAGATTGAGTCGCGTGCCAAGGATGAACTTCAGACCCGCCTTGCCTCTTACGGCGCCGGAGTGACGATTCTTCAGGTGAAGCTCGAAGACGTGCATCCCTCGCTCGAAGTGGTGGACGCGTTCCGTCAGGTGTCCGACGCCTTTGAAGAAAAAAGCAGACTGATCAACGAGGCTGAAGGCTACAAGAATGAGCAATTGGCTCTGGCCCAGGGCAACGCGCGAGCGGCGCTGCTAAACGCGAACGCGTACAGCATTGGCCGCAAGACCCGCTCCGAAGGCGACGCCACTCGCTTTGAGGCTGCCGAACAAGCCTTCCGCGGAGCACCGCAAGCCACGGAATCGCGGCTCTACCTGGAAACCATGGAGGAAGTTCTCCCTGGAAAAAAGAAATTTATTGTGGACGCGAGCAAGAACAAGCGGCATTTGTTCCTGCTGCAAGATGGAGTTGAACTTCCGGCCGGGATTCGTCCCTTGCCGGAATAAGGAGACCATGACAACGCACAACAAATACATAGCTGCGGCAGTCGCTGCACTTTTTCTGCTCATTTACCTTTCTTTGTATTCCGTTCGCGAAACCGAATTTGCGCTAGTCACGCAGTTTGGCCGGCCGGTTCGTACCGTCGCCGACGCCGGCTTGCACGTGAAGTTGCCGTTCCAATCGATTCTTTGGTTCGATAAACGGTTGCGAATTTACAACCCACGGCCTTCGGAGTTCCTTACTCGCGACAAGAAGAACCTCGTGATTGAAAACTATGTCGCCTGGAGAATCGAAGATCCCGACCGGTTCGTGCAAAGTGTCGGCGACACGTCCGCTGCTGAAATGCGCCTGCACGACATTATTTGGTCTGGGCTGTCAGCAGCCCTGGGGACGGAAAATCTAGACTCTCTAGTTTCGGCTTCTGCCGACAAGGTGAGGGCTACGAGCATGCTCGATCTGCTTACCGCGAGTGCGGATCGTGCGGCACTCTCGCAATACGGAATTCGCGTGGCGGATGTTCGCATCAAGCGCCTGAATTTGCCCGAACAAAACAAACAGAGTGTCTTCGCTCGCATGCGCGCCGAGCGCGAGCGGATCGCCATGCAATACCGCGCCGAGGGCGAGGAGCAAGCCCTCACCATCCGCGCCAATGCCGATCGTGAAAAGGAAGAGATTCTCTCCGCTGCCTACAAAGAGGCCGAGAAAACCCGCGGCCAGGGCGATGCAGAAGCTACACGCATCTATGGCCAGGCATACTCGAAAAATCCGCAGTTCTATAAGTTGTTGCGGACTCTGGAGTCTTACAAGAAAGTTCTCGACGACAAAACCACCATCATTCTTAATTCCGACTCGGAGTTGTTGAAAGTCCTTACCCAGGGCGAGGCGGGCGCCAAGTGAGCACTTTGGTCGCGCCACAATTCGAGACCGCGGAGCGATCGGAAATTGTTCTCGAGTTTCCATCCCCCAGGCGCCGGAGGCTTCGCCTCTGGGCGTGGCTGCTCGGCACCTGGATTCTTTCCGGTATCTATATCGTGTCGCCCGAACAGCAAGCTGTGGTTACTATGTTCGGGGCAGTTACGGCTCCGCGAGTTCTTCCGGGAATACACTATGCACTGCCATGGCCGATCGACAGCGTCTACAAACTGAAAGTTCACCAGTTGCGTCGTGTCGCCATTGGCGGTGACGTCGCTGACAGTGTGTTAGGACGCCTCCAGCCCATGTCGTCGGAATTTCTGAGTGGCGATCAGAATCTCTTGGACATCCGCGTGGTGGCGCAGTATTCGGTCAGCGAGCCTCGCGACTTCCTGTTTCAACCCGAAAATGTCGACCGCGTTGTAAGTGCGGTGGTTGGCGTGGAGCTCTCCCGCCGCATCGCCCACACCACGGTCGATGACATTCTCACTACCGAAAAAATCGCGATCCAGAATGATGTACTGCAGGCCGCGCAGAAGGCGATCGAATCCTATCGCGTCGGCGCGACCATCTCCAATATCAGCATTGAAAGTGTTACGCCCCCGCCCGAAGCCGCCGATGCTTTCCGCAGCGTGGCTAGCGCCAAGGCCGATGCCATCCGAATTGTCAATCAGGCGGAGGGTTATGCCAATGATCTTTTACCGCGCGCCCGTGGCGAGGGAGTACAACTGATCGAGCAGGCGCAAGCTTACAAAGAAGGCAAGGTCAATCGCGCGGCAGGCGACGCAGCCCGCTTTGGGGAGGTGGTTCTTGAGTACGCCAAGGCGCCGAAAGTGACCAGCACGCGCGCGTATCTCGAAGCCCTGGAACAGATTCTTCCTAAACTTAAAAAGCTGATTATCGATTCCAATGGAAATGTCGATCTCACTGTCATCCGGCGGGACGATAATTCAGGACCGAATCAGACAGGAGCAACTCGAAAATGAGCGGCTCTCCAAATCCAAGAACTGTTTTCACTTCGGTGTTCGTCTTAGTCTTGTTTGTGCTTACCGGCTTGCGAGTCAATGGCTGGCGCCTGTCGTCGTGGAACAATTGGCAAGTCTTTCAATCCGGGCAAGCTTCCTCAAGCCCGGAGGACGCAATCTACAGCATGATCGATGCGGAGCGCGCCGGTGACACCAAAGCGTACCTGGATTCATTTACCGGCTCTATGCGGAACGACTTACTCCAAGTGATAAAAGAAAACAGCGAGTCCAAGTTCGCTTCGTACCTGACGCGGAATGCAACCTTCCAGGGAGTTGCAATCAGGGTTATCGATCGCCCGAGCACCACCGACGCTCAAGTTCGAGTGGAATATGTCTACGGTGATCGAAATGAAGTGCAGAACCTGTACCTCAAACGAGGCGGAGAGCGGTGGAGGGTTTGCCAAATGGCGGGAGCCGAGCGGCAGGCTACTCCATTTGTCTTCGGATCCCGTGTCACCGACTAGCCGGGTCACCGCCAGGGCAACGATCCTCAGTTTGATCTTCGGAGTGAGCTTTACCGCATTGCCGGCGTCGATCTCACCGACATCCCCGGAATCAGCGCAGCCACTGCGCAAGTGGTACTGACAGAGGTCAGCACCGATGTCAGCCGATTTCGCAACGCCTCGGCTTTTGCCTCATGGCTTGGCCTCTGTCCAGAAAAACGAGTCAGCGGCGGCAAGGTGCTGTCCTGTAAGGCACGCCAAGTAAAGCATCGTGCAGCGACTGCTCTCCGGATGGGCGCCAACTCCCTGTGCCGTACGAAAGGTTACTTTGGCGAGTTCTTTCGCGTATGCGGGCGAAGCTCGGTACTGCCCAAGCGATCACCGCCACCGCCCATAAAATCGCACGGATTCTCTATCACGTCCTATCGACCAAGGAACCCTACACAGAAACCGTCTTCCACCATTGTGATGAACAGGCACAGCGGCGAGCCGAAATGAGCCTCCGTAAACAGGCATCTCGACTCGGCTTTCACTCTTGCCTATCCCGTCAATAGGAGAATAACAACTAGTTCCTCAGGAGCCCGTTTCTGGACCGCTTCCGTGTTGAGGACACTCACCCAGTCTGGCGATGTTGCGCCTTCGTGCGTCTATCGCAGCCAGAGCCACGGAAAGAGGTCAGAGGCCATTCAATCCACCCGACGACACATCAGCTACTAGCCTTGAACTTCGCAACGATCGCTGTGATGTCGTCGTGTTGTTCCTGAAAACTGAATCGCTGAACACCATCAACGATTGCGGTCAGCAAAGCCTGGCACGGCAGGTCCCGATGTTGCTGAAGTGATTCAATCAGGCACTGCTCGCCAAATTCGTCTCCTCGCTCGTTACTGGCTTCAGTGATGCCATCCGTGTAAAGCGCAAGCACATCCCCGGGAGAAAGGCGCTGCTCCCGCATCGAGCAATTCCAATCCCTGAACAGCCCGAGCAGCGGGCTGGTGGACTCGAGCCGATCCACTTTGCCATCGCATCTTACCAACAGACCCGACAAATGGCCGCAATTCACGTAGCGCAGTCGCCCCGCCGCCTCGTCGTAATCGGCAAAGAAAAGCGAGGCATAGGCACTGTCGCCGGTGTTGTCGTAGAACAGGCGGTTCACAGACCGGAGCAACGTCTCGGGCTCATCGAAAGCCAGCGCCGACTGGCTCCGCAGGCTGGCCTGCAGATTTGCCATCAGCAGAGCTGCGGCAATCCCCTTGCCGGAAACGTCGCCGACGATCCACCCCAGCCGCTGCGGCCCAAGATTCAGGAAGTCGAAATAATCCCCTCCTACCTGTCGCGCCTGAACGCAGATACCCGCGTATTCGACCGTTTTCAACTCCGGCTGAATCTGCGGAAACAAGCGCGCCTGCACCTGTCGCGCTATTTCCAGTTCCTGGGCGGTGCGGCGTTCGGATTCTAGTTTCTGGGCGTGCGCCTGCCGGCGCAACTCCAGGCTTTGCCTCACCTCATCGAACCCTTCCAGGCCAAACGCATTCCCGTCCGGATCTTCGAAACGCGCATAGGTGCCGCCCCACCCCGGCGTCTCCGGAGCAGTTGTGAAACGGACACCGCGTTCGCTCCATTCTTTGTACTTGGCGTCGACATCTTCGGTCATGAATAGGACCCAGCGGTAGCCGCCAATCAGTTTGTATTCCGGCGAGTCGGGCTTTGGTTCAACCAGCGCGAGATTCGCGCTACCGTCGGGAGGCGCCACTTCGATCCAGCGTTCGCCAGTGGGAAGGCGTTGTTCTGTGATGAGTTCGAAGCCCAATTGTTGCAAGTAGAATCGCTTACTCACTTCCAGATCGCGGACGAAAACGACGATGTCCTGGATCGACAGGTAGGGCTCTTCGCGGCCCGGGCGAAGCACGGTCCGATTCGCCCACGAGAGAAAGGCGTCGCTGGCCATCGGCGTGATTATAACGGGCCCGACAAGTGTTGAAATTAGGCGCTCACACTCACAACCCGGGACTGGCTACCTTTACAGCTAGAAGTCCTCTTCTAGGAGATTGCCGTTGATCTCCTCCAAGCCCGTTTCTGGACAGCGTCGGCCCACTGATGGTGCTACAGTCAAAGGACTCAGATATTGTGAAGATTTTCACAGGAAGCGAAATCGTCGTCTCTAACCGCCATGATGGTTTGCGCATTTCGTTTCGCGTTATAGGGCATGCGACAAAGAAAATCCTGAAGGCCGTCCACGCCTGATTCAGTTGGCGGCGCAATTTAACTTCCAACGGTTTGCGACTAGTTGTCGAGAACAGGTAGAGGAGCAGCACTGCGAGCAGCGGCACATCGCAACCAACCAACGTTCCGTAAGATCTGGTGGGTCTTAGTGGCACTGCTCCTGTCGGCGGGTGCGTGGGCGATGCCTCAAGTTACCGCGATCGGACCCGACTTGTACGCTTACATCTCGGACAACGATGGCAGCGCCAACTCGACATTTCTTGTGGGGAGCAAAGGGATTCTCGTCGTCGACACCGGGGTTGACGCCACCGAGGGCAGCAAACTTCTGCGAGAAATCCGCAAAGTTTCCCAGCTTCCGGTGTTGTACGTGATCAACACTCACTACCATCCGGATCATCAGGGCGGAAATTCCGTGGTAGGTCCAAACGCAACGATAATCTCGACCGACTTCACGCGGGAGCGAACGCTGGCATTGATGCAGTCCTCTCCACAACTCCACCTCCAAGCGGCCGATGTCACGTTTGAGCAGAAGATCAAGATTCATTTAGAACCCTATTCAGCCGAGGTTTATTTTCCCGGCAAGGCGCACACCTCCGGAGATGCATTG
>CAYOVU010000074.1:0-4390 GCA_964407505.1 uncultured Acidobacteriaceae bacterium
TAAGTGTCAGAACCGCACGCGAACCTAGTCTGCGCGTTGCAAATTTGTCAAGCGCGCTCGTTAACAGAATGTTCCAACCGGTACACTATTCGGGCGCCATAAGCCCCAATTTCAGGCATCGACTGTCAGAATGTTCCAAAATAAGCGTCGTCGAATTCATCTTTCACAGAAATTGACGCTTTTTAGTGCACTCGTGATAGTCGCGCGCCTTGCGATTTGATTACAGTACCGCCCGATAGTACGTCCCGGGTGCCGAAGTCAGGTGTGCCCCGCAGAGCGCAAAATCAACTCGCACATGATGCGCATTGAGGCAGCGGGGAGTTAACGGGACGGGCAGGGGAGACTATTTCGGTTCCACGCGGTACGCATGGGGTTTCGCGGAGCCGCGAGAAAGGAGGTTTGACAATTCGCGCGCGCGCAGCTTATGTATGCGGCCCAGCGTAGTTGGGGATCAGTTTTCAGGTTTCACCACGGTTACTAACGTACGAAAAGTCTCGGGAGGGTTTATGAAACGAATTGTTTTGGGCCTAATAATGGCGGGCGGCCTCGCGATGATGGCAGCCCCTAACGCGAACGCAGTGGTAAGTTCCTGCGGTTTGCTGGCTGGGAAGAGCTACGCAATAACTCTGAATGGCAGCGAGTATTTCGACGGTACTGAACCGTCAAACGGCCCGACCCCGAACCCGGTTGCGGGTCTCGGCGCCATCCAAGTTGTTGAGAACGTTAGCACGGGGGCACCTTGCACGATCACCGGTGAGTTGCTCTACAACGACAACGACACCATCACCGGGCCGGGAAGTTGCTCCCCGGGCGGAGAGGCACTGGCATGGAGCGGTAGCGGCGCTCCGACCCCTGTGCCAATCAGTGGAACAGTTAAGTGCTTCACCGGCACGACGGGCCAGTTGACCGGCAATGTGGTTAGCAACTCGGCGGGCGAAGGTTCGATGAGCATCACGGATTCCGAGACCGGGTTGACGTTCAACTTCTCGACCGTTACTGGAGTCGGCGCCGCGAATTTCGGGGGAACCAGCGTAGGAACTGGCGTGCCGGAAAGCGGAACGCCCCCGGTGCCGGCGATCCTCGCCATCATTGGCAATAAACAGACAACGACGGGAGCAGACAGCATTACAAACACCACGTTCGGATCAGCTCCCTGGAAAGGTCAGACATACGGGGCGGGGTTCGGTGTCACCACCGCGGATTCGACATCCAATGCGGGAATCGGTGGCACGACCGTAAGCGAGACCCTAACCAATGCTGACGGGACAGGTCTTGGAACCGCCAATCTCAACGACAACAATAGTACAGTTTTCTATGGAGCTGCCGCTCTCCCGGGTAACGACTGTCATTACAAAATTGGGCGAGACGTTGCAGGAAGCGGCCCGTTCGCGGACGGCACGGTAAACGTGACGGCGGTCATCCAGCAGCCGTACACCGGCGGTTGCGATTATGCCAACGCGGCCGGCGGGTTCGCGGTGAGTGCGGTCCTCTACGGCACAACCAACACCTACGAGAACACGATGTTTACGGGCGACAGTTCGGCGCTCGGGACACCTGGTGAGTATGCTGCTCCGGACGGCGCCAGCGCCGGCACCTCCACGCCAGCGACGGTGGGATTGGTGGGCCCCGCTGCTGCACAAATCGTGACGGCTTCATTGGCAAATCATCCCTATCCGCTCCACTACACCAACACCTCGCCGGAGGATTGCCTCGTCAACCTGACGCTGGTCGATGCGGCGGGCAGCAACTTTGCGGCGGTTTGCAGCATCAGCCAAGCACCTTCCGCTGTAAACGATCAGCCGACAATTGGGTCGCCGGTCGCAGTGAGTCCGGGCGGACCGGGTTATCCTCCTTCAGGGGAGCCTCTGTATACCTACTTGTCGGGCAGCACCGTGGCGGACACCCCGGCATACGACGTGTATCCTGGTTATCTGTACACGGACTCGGGCGCGATCGTGCTGGAGTGCACTTCGAAGCCGTCGGTAACCGGAAACCATATCACGGTGACCTCGCCGAATTGCACGGCCGCAGCAGTCAACCAGAACATCACCGTCAACAACTAGAAGTCTTCCTACGGTGACTGAGAAACCAAACGGCGGGCCCGCAAGGGCCCGCCGTTTCCAATTAGGTGTCAGCGCTCTTCCCGGCAAATAAAATGAAAGGAATGTATGAAGAGGAGTAAGAGTAGAGTTCTGCCTGCTGCGCTTTCCATTGCCCTGCTCGGGGTGATGGGATGCGCGAATGTTCAGCAGCCCGCGCCGGTGGAGGCTCAGGCCCAGGTTACGCTGATGGGGGCGGCGGCCGTGTCGATCTACCATCCCGATACGCGAACCTTATACCTCTGGACCGGAGATCCGCGTCCGTCCGCGAAGCACCCAATGAATTGCATGGTGTTTCAAATCAGTGAAAACCCCGGCGACGCTCCGAGAAGCCGGCCCTGCCAGTAATTGCGAGTCGAACTATCCCGCGGTCTGGCGCACTATCACGATCGCCCGGCTCCCCTGAACTTGAATTCTTTCTGTACAAATCGTTCGGCGTCACGCCGCCAGCGAGACTGACGTGTCGCAACCCCCGACGTTCCAAAGGCGCGCCGCGCGTGGTGCGATTTCCACGTGACCCGATCTTGATTTCGCGGATCTGATCGGTTTGCCTATCCGCGCGATGCGGACGGCGCTCATCTGTAAACCGAGCTTGCGCAACGGCTGGGTGTTCGATGACTAGGAGGAGTTCGTCGATAACAAATTGATTCACAGCTGGTCGTTCGTCTGGAACTCATTCATCTACGACAGCTGGTGGTTCAAAAATCCGCACAACTTGCCGCAGAGCGTTTACTATCGGCCACTGGAGAATGCATGGTTTGCGGCCAATGCGTAGTTGTTCGGCATGCATCCCGCCGCGTGGCATCTGGCGAAGATCGTGCTGCACATCGTCGCCGTGGTGCTGTGTTTCGCGTGGCGCAGATGATCACGGGCGACGTAGCGACCGGATTGCTGGCGGCCGCTATTTTCGGGCTGATGCCGGCGCACGTCGAAGCAGTGGTGTGGGCCAGCTCGATTCCTGAACCGCTGACTGCAGTGTTTGAGTTGGGGGCGTTGGTCTGTCCGATCGGCCGCAAGCCGGGTTGGTGGTCGCGCGGAATGCTGTTTGCGTGGCGCTCTATGCCGGCGCGCCGCTGACGCATGAGACGGCGATACTTTTCCGCTGATCGTGGCTGCATACGTTTTCCTGATCGAGCGCGGAGCGGATGAGCCGCGGCAGACGCTGCTCAACCGTTTTGTCGCCACGGTTCGCGTCTCGGCGCCGTTCGCTTTGCTCGAGCTTTTGGTGACTGTCTCGAACGCGATCCCTCGCATCTGGCTTATCGCCTCAAGTTGGCCGCTGCGATGAATAAGGCGCACGATTTCGAGGGAGCGTGCGCGAACGCTCGAGAGTGGAACGACGCTCGACCCCGACGACGCGCATCTGCACCTGAGACTCGCGCAGCAATATCAGATGATGGGGCGGCAACTGGACTTCGAGCGGGAGTTCCAGAAGTTCAACCAGCTGTCCGAGGCAAAGGTCGAGCAGTCGGGACCTGTGAGCACGCCTTGAGCAGGTCGGCGATTGATTTAACACTATGGCAGAACTATCTTCGATAAAATCGATGAAAGCAGGTCAGTAGCAATGAAATCGGAGACTGGCACGACGCGAAGGTTCCACTTCGGGATGGTTGCGATCGCAACGCTGGCGCTATTCGCATTCGGATTGGCGAGCAGGTCGCCGGCGCGCGCCCAAAGCGATGATGGTACACCGACCGATGCGGCCAGTGCGCCGGCGGCCGCGGACGATCAATCGAACCAGGCCGATACGGGCGATGATGCCGCGGCTAAGGCGCAGTCCGATGCCGCGCAGCAGGCGCACGACGCGGCCGACGCAGCGGACCAGGCACTCCAATCGGCCACCGAGTCGCGCAATCAGCTTGAAAGCGACGGCGCGTCACAGGATCAGATCGATGCCGCCAACGAGGCAATCGCACAGGCGCGCGCCGAGAAAGAAGCCGCCGACGAAGCCGCGCAAAAGGCGGATGAAGAAGCGCAAGGTCAGTGAGCGACAGATAGCTGGTTAGCTTGCTCGGGTTCGCCTTTGTGTCATTCAGAGCCGCTGCGGCGAAAAATCCCGGTTTTGAAAATACGATTCCCGGCTGTCGTCGTTCCAATCCGATTTGAGCTGTTCCGTGAGCACATTGAGTGGGCGCTCCGGGTCGTCCCGTGGGTCCGAAATTGGCGGGCATTAGCGGATTTTGTCGCTCAATCACTGGACCGCCCTCGTTCAATGAGGTATTTCTCGCCTCTACCCTGTTCTGTGTGGCGCTATTCGACTGTTAGATGACGAAGATGGCAAATTCAGGCGA
>CAYOVU010000075.1:0-50403 GCA_964407505.1 uncultured Acidobacteriaceae bacterium
GTGAACGAGGCCCTGATGCGGCGGCGAAGGGAGCGAACCGTAGTCATGGAAGGCATCGACGATCGTCATTCCGGCCCGGGCGAGGCAGAGAGTGACTATGCTCCGCGGGACTTCGCCGACTGGCGCGAGATTCCCTCGGAAGCGTTGGAACGGAAAGAAGTGAGGCAGCGGCTGGCCGAGGCGCTGGCCACCCTCGACGAAAAATACCGGCAGGTTTTTGTGTTGCGCGATATGGAGCACCTGAACATTCAGGAGACGGCGGAGGCGCTGGGAATCACGGTAGCGTCGGTAAAGACGCGGTTGTTGCGGGCGCGGTTGATGTTGCGTGATCTGCTGGCTGCCGGATGGAAGCAGGGCTGGTTCAGCCGGCTTCCATTCGAGAAGGGAACCAAGCCATGGTAGAGAGCACAAGAAATTGCGAAGACGTGTGGCGCGAGATTTCGAATTACATCGACGGCGAAGTGGACGCGGCGATGCGCCTGGAGATGGAAGAGCATTTTAAGGTCTGCAAGCGTTGTGCGTCTGTGCTGGCAGGGACGCAAAATGTGGTTCAACTGTATGGCGATGAGCGCATGTTGGAAGTTCCCGCAGGTTTCAGCCGGAGATTGGAGAAGCGACTGGCGCGGAATGCATCGGGTAGGGGACAGAGATGGTCGAGTTGGTGGGCGTGGCTGGTGCCGGCGGCCGCTGTGGTCTTGATTGCCGCAGGGGTGCTGCTGATGAATTCGCTGACGTTCAAGAATTTCATCCAGTCCCGGCATGCGCAACCCGGCAACAACGTTCCTCCTGACTTGGTGGTCGTAGTTTCCGATGGATCGAAGGTGTTTCACGTGCCGGGTTGTCCTTTTATTCACGACAAGGCTTCGGAGCGGACGATGACGGCGAAGGAAGCGACACGGGATGGGTACGTGCCATGTACGCGATGCCTGCGGCAGTATTTGAAGACGGGGTTGACGCAGCATGCTGGGCAGCAGGTTGCTGAGACTGCTGGCGGAGGTGGGGATGAAGAACAAGAGGAACTTCTCAGTACGGCAGGACGTTAGACTGCTGTAGTTCCCACTTCTCGCAAAGGCGGCGAGAAGTGGGGCACCCGATGTGGGGCATCACATTGTTGAGATCTGCCGTAGTCGTGCGTTTTATTGCGAATCAGCAGGTGAGTTGATCGCGGGAGATCTTCAGGCCGCTCAAATTGCCCAAGGCAGTGACGGCGACAGATTCGGTTTTGAAGAACTCCTGAGCCAGGTTTTGGAGATCTTCGGCGGTGACAGCTTCAATCTTCTCGATAAGCTCGTCGAGGTCCTGGAAGTGATCGAAATACATTTCCTGGCGGGCAAGGTTCGACATGCGGGCGGTGCTCGATTCGAGCGAGAGCATCAGGCTGCCCTTCAGCTGATCTTTCGAGCGGCGCAGCTCTTCTTCCGGAACAGATTGCTCTTTCAGGTTGCGGAATTCGCCGACGACCGCTTTCACCACTTTGGTTGCCGAGGCCAGCGATGTTCCGGCGTAGACGGCCATGCATCCGGTATCGCGGTAGGGGTTCAGGTCGCTGTAGATGGAGTAGGCGAGGCCCTGGCGTTCGCGGATATTCTGGAAGAGGCGCGAACTCATGCCTCCGCCGAGCAAGGTGTTGAGGATGTACCCGGCGTGGCGTTTTTCGTGAGCGATGGGATAGGCCGGAACACCGATGCAGAGCTGCACTTGCTCCAGCGCCTTTTTGTTTCTTAATACAATGCGGGGAACGATCTTGGGTTCGGCAGAGTGAAAGCCGTTTTGCGCGGGCTTGAGGTGCTCGAAGTGTTTGATCACGAGATCGACGAAGTGATCGTGATCAAGATGCCCGGCGGCGGCAACGATGATGTTGCCGGGGGCGAAGCGATGCGAGTAGGTTTCGAGCACGGTCTGGCGCTCGAATTTCTTTACGGTTTCTTTGGTGCCGAGAATTGGCTTGCCGAGCGGATGGTCTTTCCAGAAGTTTTGCGTGAAGATTTCGTGAACGAGATAATCGGGATTGTCCTCGTCCATTTTGATCTCTTCGAGGATTACGCCGCGTTCGCGGGCGATGTCCTCGGCAGTGAATGTAGGATGAAGAACCAAGTCGGTGAGAATCTCAAGCGCGACGGGAACATTTTCATCCAGAACCTTGACGTTAAAGCAGATGCATTCCTTGGAGGTGAAGGCGTCCATATTGCCGCCGATGGAATCGACTTGGCGGGCAATCTCCTCGGCGGTGCGGTGCTTGGTGCCTTTGAACACCATGTGCTCGATGAAATGGGAGATGCCGTTCGATTGCGGAGTCTCGTCGCGCGAGCCGGTCTCGAGCCAAATACCGATTGAGGCCGAGCGGATGTGCTCCATCTGCTCAGTGATGACGGTGAGGCCGTGAGGCAGCACCTGACGGCGAATATTGCGGACTTCTTTTGCCATGGATAGCTTTGATCCTGGAATCGGCCCTGGAGGTGCTTTACTATTCTTACATATCTGGCGGGGTTGGGTGGGGTGTGCGGAAATGAGATAGTTAGCGTTTTAGAATCAATAAGTTGCATGTTTTTCAAGGTCGGTTCCGTGATGCATCTGAGGCGAACCAAGCCGTGAATTTCGAGAAACGAGATCTATGGTGGGTACAAGGCATGGCTATCGCATGCAGCGTCTTTCTCGACAAACGGGGCTGGTCTGAGCCTGTGTCGGCATTGTTTCGTGGCTTGGTTGGTGCTTGCTTCGGATTCCTGATCTCGCGCCTGACTCGAAGGGCGGGTACACGGTGATGGATTCGACATTGTCTCTGCTCGGCATGGACCGCGAGGAACTCACTGCTCTCGTCAGCAACGCGGGTCAGCCGAGCTATCGGGCTAAGCAGATCATGGATGCAGTGTACCGGCAGCGGGTGGAGACGCTGGAGGAGATTTCTACACTGTCGCGGGAGTTTCGCGAAAAACTGGCTGCGAGCGGAGTTGAGGTTGGGGCGGCGCGGATTGAAAAGAAGTTTAAGTCGGTGGATGGGACCGTGCGGTATTTGATTGGGTTTGGCGATGGGCAAAGTGTGGAGACGGTTTGGATGCCGGAGGGAGATGGCGGAGAAGCGGGGGATGGTTCGGAGGCCGGGAAGGAGGCGGAATCGGAGGCAAGTACCTCGGGGGCTAAAGCCCAGTTCTTAGAAGAGGGCTTTAATGCAGGCCTGGAAGGCCTGCTCCACCCTGCTAAGAATCGCACCGGACAGGATCGCGGCAAGCTTGGCCGTTCCACGATTTGTATCTCCAGCCAGGTGGGGTGTGCGGTGGACTGCCAGTTCTGCTTGACGGCGCTGCTTGGGGTGAAGCGAAACCTGACTGCGGGTGAGATTGTGGGGCAGGTTTGTGTGGTGCTGAAGGACCAAGGTGTTTCGCCGCCCGAGGATCGCATCAATCTGGTTTTCATGGGGATGGGCGAGCCATTCTTAAATTACGAGAATTTCATGAAGGCATCGCGTCTGCTGGTCGAAGCAGTGGGGATTGCGGAGCGGCGGATGACGGTGTCGACAGCGGGGATTGTGCCGCGTATCCACGACTTTGGCGAAGAAAAGATCCGCCCGAAGTTAGCGATTTCGTTGAATGCTTCAAATGACGCGTTGCGCACGCGGTTGATGCCGCTGAACAAGAAATGGAATCTAGAGATGTTGATAGCGGTGGCGCGCGATTTTCCGTTGCGCGCACGGGAATGGGTCACATTCGAGTATGTGCTGCTCGGTGGGGTGAATGACCATCCGGAGAATGCCCGGGAGACTGCAGAATTGCTGCGTGGATTGCGCTGCAAGGTGAATCTGATCGCGCTGAATCCGGGGCCGGGAATTGACTTCACGACGCCCAGCGGGGAGCGGGTCGCGGCGTTTCAAGAGATACTGCGGGCGGCCGCGATTCCGGCATTCGTAAGGCGTCCAAGGGGCCGCGATATTTACGCCGCTTGCGGACAACTCAAGCGAACGGTTGAGATTGCCACATCCCCGGTAGTTCGGCAGGAGCAGATTTCTCCGATGCCTTCTGCGCCGCACGAGGGATAACTGGAATTTCAATGCGGATGGCGACGCCAGCGTTCTGCTCGTTCTCCCACAAAATTCGTCCGCGATGCTGCTGCAAGATTCCCTGACACGCGCTCAGGCCGAGCCCGGAAAGAGGCCGGAGGGAATCGGGATCGGGCGGAGTATTTCCCAACGCTTTTTCTTCACTTCTCGCGGCTGCTTCGGCCCCGCAGTCGGAGATATCGATGCTCGCGATGCCGCTCTGTAGTTTTGTGGCAATCGTAAGCGTTTGATTGCCAGCCTCATCCACGGCGTAGAGCGCATTGCCAAGAGTCTGCACCAGCACCTGAAGCAACTGGTTGGAATCGCCCATCACGGGCGGCATATCTGTGTCCAGCTCGGTGCGCAGTTCGATTTTGTTAGTTTGCCACTGCGCCTGCGTAAGCTTGATGGCGGTTCGCAGTAACGTGTTGAGATCTACGGGAGCCATTGCCGCAGGATTTTGTTTAGCGAAGCTCAGCAGACTTGCCACCAGCGACTTGGTGCGACGAACCTGCTGCCCGATTCGTCCCGCAAGTTCGCGCTGTTCTGGACTGAGCGGGGTGGCGAGCAGGATGTCGGAATAACCCAGCATCGCGGTGATCGGATTATTGAGTTCATGAGCGGCGCCACCCACAAGCTGTCCGATGGAGGCCAGTTTTTCGGATTCCGTGATTTGCGCTTGCAACCGTTTCAGGTTGGCGAGGGAATCTTGCGATTGGGTCAGTAAGCGGAGTAGTTCGCGGTCGAGCACGCGTTGGCGCACAAAAACCTTGACACCCATGACCAGCGCCGCCAGAAGGGTCAGGACCAAACGGAAGGAGCGAATCCGGTCGGGAATCGAGTGATCCCACAAGGCCCAGCCGGCGAACAAAGGAAGAGAAAAAACTGTGATCATCCCCAGCCTGGCCAGCCACACGCTATGTGACGTTGAAGTTCTAGGGGCCGCAGCCTCGGGCTCGGCGGCGGTGGTCCACAGGCCGATTACGGTGATCCATACCATGGAAACCGCCAGCGGTATGTCGTAGAGGCTACCGCTGTAGTAGATATTGCGGCCAAGCGCCCAATTTGCGATGTAAGAACCGGCGGCGTAAGTTAAGCTGGCGCCGAACAGACTGGCGTAGAAAATTCTCCAGCCACCTTTACTGTTCAGACCTGCCGCGAACAGAGCGATTAGGAAAGCCAGCTTCTCGATGAGGTATACCGAATTCAGATTGCGGTTGTAGGCTGGCACATCGGTGAAAACGTATTGCCAAGGGATAACGATGAGGACGTAGAGATAGATCCACCAAACCAGCATCAAGGCAAAATCGAGGCGGCGGAGGCGGGCGGAATAATCGTCTGGAGGGGCATGCGGGCGAAGCGCTAGAGCAGCCATGAAGGGCACGATATGTAGAAAAAGAATAATGTCGGCGACGCACATGTCTGGAACTTCGGTGCGCAACCAAACTTCGTAGTAGGTCCAGAACAACTGGTAGAAAAACCAGAAGCCCATTCCGGTGGCCATGAGTATCCAGAAGAGGCGTAAGCGGCCGCGCGACTGAAGGGCGCAGGGAATAAAAGCGACAGTGCAGGAGAATAGCAGAAGACACTGAACGACATCGCTAAGAGCGGTCAAGCGAAACGATTTGGGCAGGATGAGAGCAGCCAAAACCAGGGCCGCCAGACAGGCTACGGCCCCTGCGGTCCAAATCTTGGAGGATGTTCGCAAGCAGGCTCCTGGCCGTAATTCTAGACGCGGATGAGCCGATTCTAAGATTACGGAAGTAACCGGATGCAGGCTGTTGGACAGGTGGTTACCTGCGAGAAACCCGCAGCACAAAGTTTTGCTTGCTACTAATCTTTCTTATCAATAATATGCGAGCATTCCCAGGTTGCCCCGGCAAATCCGCTTCAGGCGGGAAGTGATTTGATTGCAAGCTGATACCCAGCAACGTTCATTAGGAAGAACGCAGGCCCCAGCAGATCCCAGCGAGGTTCGCCGGATCGAGCGATGGCTGGCGACCGCCCGAGTGTTTTTAGCGGTTTCAGCTCTGGTCGCTATTCGCATGGACCCCACAGAACTGGGTAATTCGCCGGCAGCCTACGGGTTGCTGGGGTTTTACATGGGCAACAGCATCCTGGTGCTGATGCTGCTGCGGCGGCGGAAGGCTTCGACCTCCCGGTTTCGCATCCTCGTACATACGGCTGACATTGTGTGGCCAGCCTTTATCTCGGTCTTTGGCGATGGCCCGAGAAGCCCGTTCATTCTGTTTTTTGTTTTTGTGCTGACCGCAGCGGCTTACCGGTGGGGCTTATGGGAGACGCTGAGCACGGCTGCGGCGGAAGTGGTGCTGCTGTGGGCCGAGAGCTTCGCGCTGTTCCACATTGTGGTGACGAGTGGTGGAAGGTTGCGCTGGCGAATTTTTTCCGGGTTGCAGATCAACACCACCGAGTTCGAACCGAAGCGGCTGTTCATGCTTTCGGTCTACCTGCTGGTGATGGGGTTGTTGCTGGGATATCTTTCGGAGCAGCAGAAGCATCTTCGGGCGGAAAAGGCGGCGGTAACCCGCATGTTGGCGAAAGTGAGGGTAGAAGCGGGGCTGACGGGCACGCTGCAGCAGATGTTCAGGGAAATCGCGACGATGTATGGATCGGCGCGGCTGCTATTGGCCTCACAAGAAATTCACAGCCACCGCAGTTTTTTGGGCGAGTTACGCAGCACCAACGGGGAACCGGGCGACTTCGTGTGGCTGGAGTCCGGTCCGCGTGAGGCGAAAGCCTTAGTCGAAGATTTTCCCGGAGAGGTTTGCTACGCCTCGAATGCTAAAGGGCGCTTGTCCGTAACCGCTCTCGATAGCGAAGGCAATCCTTTGCCTGCGCCTTTCACCGATGCACTGGTTCGATTGAACGAGCGCCAGCCTTACCGATCTCTAATTGCGCTATCATTCGCCTTCGGGACCGAGTGGCGGGGGCGCGTCTTTCTATTTGATCCCTCGTGGCAAGGCGAGACCCATGAAGAGTTGCGCTTCATGCTCGATTTGTTGCGTCAGGTGGGCCCGGCGGTTTACAACGTCTACCTGCTGCATCGGTTGCGGCGCCGGGCTGGGGCGGCGGAGCGAGCGCGGTTCGCGCGCGAGCTTCACGACGGCGCCGTGCAGTCGCTGATTGCGGTGGAAATGCAGGTTGACGTTTTGCGCCGTCAGGCGGAAACTTCTCCGGCTGTAGTCGGCGGCGAGTTGGGTCGCATCCAGGGGTTGCTGCGGGAAGAGGTTCTCAAACTGCGGGAACTGATGCAGCAGATGAAATCGATCGATGTGGATGATCGAAGACTCCTGAGCGTGATTGTTGACACGGTAGAACGGTTTCAGAGGGAGACCGGGATTTCAGCGCGTTTCGTGAGCGACATTGAGAAATTACATATGCCGGAGAAAGTTTGCCGGGAATTGCTGCGCATCGTGCAGGAGGGCCTGGTCAACATTCGCAAGCATAGCGGTGCGCATCATGCTCTGGTGCGTTTGAGCTGTACGCCCAGCCAGTGGAGCCTGACTCTGGAGGACGACGGCAAGGGTTTTGCATTTTCCGGCCGCCTGAACCAAGAGCAACTGGACCAGTTGGGTAAGGGGCCCATGATCATCAGGGAACGAGTTGGTTTAATTGCTGGCGCACTCACGGTAGAATCGAATCCCGGACTGGGAACACGCTTGGAAATCAAAGTGCCGCGAGGCGGGGAAGGCTTGGATGAACTTTAAAAAGGCACAACCGGTTCGCATCGTAATCGCCGACGACCATCCAATTTTCCGCGATGGTTTGCGTCGGCTCTTGGAAGCCGAGCCGGACTTGAAAGTGTTGGGCGAAGCTTCGGACGGTGCAGAGGCGGTACGGCTTGCTCGTCAAATTAAACCTGACATCCTTTTGCTCGATCTGGCCATGCCGAAGCATCCCGGATTGGAAGCGTTGCGCGATCTGAGCACGGGCGCGAATTCTACTCCTGTGCGCGTGATCCTGCTGACTGCGGCGGCGGAGAAGAGCCAGATCGTCGAGGCTTTACAGTTAGGCGCCCGGGGAGTGGTGCTAAAGGATTCAGCCACTCAATTGCTTCTGAAAGCGATCCACACTGTCATGTCCGGTGAGTATTGGGTGGGACGCGAGAGCGTATCCAACCTGGTGCAGTACCTGCGCACCCTGGTGCAGTCCTCGAGCGACGAAGCACGTCAGAAGAAATTTGGCTTGACGCCACGCGAGTTGGAGATTGTGGCCGCCGTGGTGGCGGGGTACTCCAACAAAGAAATCGCGGAATACTTCAAGATCAGCGAAGACACGGTCAAACACCATTTGAGCAATATTTTCGACAAATTGGGAGTGTCGACGCGTCTGGAGTTGGCGCTCTTCGCGGTGAACCAGTCGCTGCCTCTGAAGAGCATCGTTTGATGCCAAATGGAAGGGCTTTCAGGCTCCAAATGGGGTAGCACTTCTGTGCTATTGGCGGCGGGAATCGTCGAACCTATCATTGGGTTGATCCAAAACCAGCCTCGGGAACAGACGTTGATCGGTCACCGAAATCGGTGATCATTTCCCCCTGTTCGGATAAGAGGGGACGGTTAAGACTAACCTTAAGGAAACGGAGCCCGTGGCAATGACTTTACAAAATCTTTGGAACAAACTCGGGAAAGACGAAAGCGGACAGGATATTGCGGAGTATGCGGTGATGCTCGCGGTGATTCTTGTGATCGTGGTTGGCACCATCCGGCTGATCGGTTCCAATGCCAACAACGTCTTCTCTAACGTAGGCAGCTCCCTGCAGTAAGGAATTAGGAGAGTAACTCGACGTCTTTCATTCGAACCTTACAAAGCCTTCCGCCCTAGGAAGGCCGTTCGTCTTTTGTGCATTACTCCCCCACTCTGCCTTACCCAGAACCGCGACTAGACGCCTAAACAATCCCAATCACTTCGGAACTGGTGCGGTGACGGCGACCTTGTCGGTGCCGGGAGTTGAGAGCCGGGTGAGATAAGGGAAAAATGGCGTGATCTCAAACGGCATTTTTTCCCGAGCTGAAACTAGCGTGACCGGCTTTGCCTTCGCCAGCTCAACCTGGTCAGACCAAGGATCAAGTTTGATTCGCCCGCCGAGAGGGAGCGCGGCAATCTGATCGGTTCGCTGAGGATCGAGCTGCGGCGCGGAGGCTAATAGCTCCGACATGCGAACTTCCTTGCCGCCCGCCAGATTGTTTCCCAGATGGGGGCGAATGAGGTTGGGGAGTTCGGGGGCGCTTTGCTGCAATGCCTTCAGAAATAATCCCGCGCTTCCCAGCTTATCTTTGTAAGGAGAATTCTTGAGCAGTGCGAGAGCCTTCGTGTCCGCTGCCTCTTCGTCGGCAGGTCGGCGTTTGAAGTCCAGTCGCTGGAAAGAATCTTCGTCGGGGAAAAACATCCTGTCGTTGAACGCCAGCTTGGTGTCAAACTTGTGCCCGAGAACAATGTGGCTGAGTTCGTGGGCCAGAACCATGGCGAGGGAAGCTTCGTCGGGCAGGACATCGAGCAGGCCACGGCTGATTACAATGGTGTGTCCGATCGTGAAGGATTCCAGCGGAGAGGTGAGCAGGACCCGGCAGCGAACGTCGGACTGCAGATCAATGTTGTTGGTGACCAGCAGGTTGTTGACGACCGTCAAAAGTATTTTGTCCACATCACCGGCAGGCGCCAGTAAACCTATTTTTTGAAGGCGTTCGAGTGCATTATCTTCGGCCTGCCGCTCCCACATGCGTTGAGCGACCACGGGACTCGGGTCCGCAGCGGCATCGGTCTGATCCTTTACCGACTGAGGAGAGTCGACCAGAATCTGAGTGAACTCGGAATTCTTGTTCAAACCTCTAAGGTCGTATCCCCAAAGCCGCGTCTGGGCGCGGAAGTGCAGGTCCCGACCCAGACTGGTTTTAAGATCCGATTCTTCACTGTAAATGTATGCGGGCAACCACGCGCCGGGACGCAGGTTCAGGCGCCAACTGTCGAAATGCAGGTAAAGGCTGTTCTTGGGGTGAGGATAGTAGGTGCCGTTGAAGCGGACGACGCTATAGTCCTGATCTTCTACCCAGATGCGGCCCAGGAAACGCCCTGGCGGTGCACTTTGCCGCGGTTGAACATCGATCACCAGGCAACGCACTTCTCCGAGAAATTCACGGCGAACAAAAGTGAAATCGTAATATTTTTTCTGAAAATCGGTGTCAAGCACAATCATCTGCGCGAAGCCTAGAGGCAGGAAGTGAACCGCATAGAGGCTGGTGAGCCGACTCAGCATGCGGTGCCCGAAGCCCGGCTGACCTACGAACGAAGTATCCTCCGGACCATCGCTCATATCCAGGCGCCCCAGAAAATATTTGTCTTTGACGATCTGGGGACTTCCGCTGCTGTCGCTCTTGAGATCCTGCAGATAAGTCTCAACCATCGGCCGCATATGGCGCATCTGCGCCAGGAAAAGATGCTCCCTCTGGATGACGCGATCCATGACGTCGTTGAATGAGGCAGGCGGCGGAGCAGAAAGAGTTCCTACGCCGGAAGGGGCTGCGTCGGCGGCATCTTGCGAGAACGCAGGGAAGGCTGAAACAAGAAGCAGCAGAATCGAGAGCGAACCTACCCAGAAAATACGCATAAAAAGCCTTAGGGAGCTAGCTACGCTAATTGAAAAATAATGTGCAAGACCACGGTGGAATCGGCCGGCTGACCATTCCGCATGGCCGGCTTGAAGTGAATTTGTTCCGCAGCTTTGACAGCATTGTCGTCGAGGCCGTGACCCAATCCTTGTACCACCCGCAGCACGCGCAGGTTGCCGGAGGCCTGAAGCGTCACCTCCAACAGGACTTCGCCTTCAATGTGAAGGTTGCGGGCTTCCGCAGTATAGGTCGGAGTCGGCTTGGAAAGGATTTCCGCGGGCACTGCCCGAACGGTAGCAACTTGCGAGACTTGAGAGTGCGGCATGGGCGCGGCGGGAACGTCGGCATCGCCAAAGCCGCCGGGCTGAACGACGGCTGTTTGAGTGTGAACGCGATTGTCTGCGATTGCCGTGCCGTTGCCGAAGCCGGAACTTGTGACCACGGCGGGCACACCCTTGGAGCCACCGGTTCCGTTGCCATAGGCCGGTCCGGACGGCAAATCGAAGGATCCCAGCGCCGCGACTGTAACCGGCTTGCCCTGATTCGATTTCGCTGGAAGCCCATTAGGATCGCCGAAGCCGCCGGTTTGTACCTGTGCCGGAGCTCGCGCGATCGTGGGAGCAGCCGAGCTGCCTGTGGAAAACACGTTCGTTTTGACCGCCTCCTGTGGAATAACCGGCGCTGGAGTGAGAGGCAGATCCGGCTTCCGAGGAGCGACGCTGAGCGAGGGAACCGGAGCTTCTTCCACCACCGCCTTGGCAACTAATTTCGGCTTGGGAGCGGCAGGACGTATAGGAACCACTGGCGACTCGACATGCTCTACCACTACGGGCTGTGGGAGCGGAGGTTGGGGATCGTGATTGACTGGAACAGGAGTACTCACCAGCTGGATCGAATTGAAGCTATGCTGAGGCGCGGCGACCACTGCGGGATAGAGCAAACGTACCCAGAGAACGCCTGCAACTGCCGCAGCCTGCATCCCGGTGCCAAAAGCGAACTCGGTCCAAGGCGTTCTCGTTCTTGGAAGAGAAGAGAAAAGAAACTCGTGGGAAGCAGAAGTACTCATATCCGCGTCTACTCACAGTGATTGAAAACACCGCTTTGAGGTTAAAAATTTCTCAGACCTGGAGCAGCTTTTGTGTTCCGATACTGAGGTCGAACGAAGGCTCTAGTTTACTACCCCCGTCAAAAATGTGCACGGCAAAGGCCATTTCGCCGCCCGCCTGGGAATTCTATCTGGTTATCAAGTTAAACCATTCATTTACTTATGCTTGACTCGCCAGTCAAGGCTGCGAACCGAACCCGGAATAAGAAAGAAATTACACCCAAACGTCACCTTTTCTGCCCGAACCGAGGCTGTGGCGGCTAAGCCGGGGAGATGAGAGAATTCCGATCCCATCGCACAAAAGCCCTGCACTTCCTTAACCACTTAGAATCCTCTCGGCAATTCATGCCCGATGCATTAGCAGCGGACCACTTTAGGACTGTTAATCCCCTTGGTCGCGTTTCTCGTATCGACCACCAGGCGGGCGTCGCCGACGATGCGGGCGTAGTCGTAGTCGGAATGGTCGGTCACGATCACGACGCAGTCGTACTCACCCAAATTCTCCAGCTCGGAACGCTTCATCTGCAGATCGTATTTGCGGCCCTTGCCAATGAAAGGGAAGTAGGGATCGTGATAGCTGACCTGCGCTCCCTCCTTCTGCAAGAGTTCGATGATGGTGAGGGCGGGAGATTCACGTAGATCATCGATATCTTTCTTGTAAGCCACTCCCAGAATCAGGACGCGCGATCCGTTGATCGACTTCTTGTGACCGTTCAGGGCTCCACCGATCGAGGCGAGCACGTGATACGGCATGTTGATGTTGATCTCTCCCGCAAGTTCGATAAAACGGGTGCGGAAATCCCACTCCTTTGCCTTCCATGACAGGTAGAAGGGATCAACCGGAATGCAATGCCCTCCCAGGCCTGGGCCAGGATAGAAGGGATGGAAGCCGAACGGTTTGGTGGAAGCGGCCGCGATCACTTCCCAGATGTCGATTCCCATGCGCAAGCAGAGCAGCTTCAGCTCGTTGACTAGGGCAATATTAACGCAGCGGTAGATGTTTTCGAGCAGCTTGGTCATCTCGGCCGCGGCAGGCGACGAGACCGGGACTGTGCGCGCGAAGATCGATCCGTAGAGGGCTCCGGCGAGCTCGGAGGCGATCGGATTTACTCCTCCGACGACCTTCGGGATGTCCCGGCGCGCTACCGTGGTGTTGCCTGGATCTTCACGTTCTGGGGAGAAGGCGACAAAGAATTCTTTCTCAGCAGGGGCTGCCCCGCGGGCTGCCTTCAGCCCATTCTTGTTTTCCTTTTCCAGAATCGGAACCATCACTTCTTCCGTGGTGCCAGGGTACGTTGTACTCTCGAGCACCACGAGCTGGCCCGCCTGCAGGTAAGGGGCGATGGCGTGTGTAGTATCTGTGATGAAGCTGAGATCGGGTTCGTGGTACTCATTGAGAGGCGTGGGGACGCAGATGATGACGGCGTCCATTTGCTCGATCTTGCCGTAGTCGGAGGTCGCGGAAAATCCTTTGGCCTGGGCGGCACGGATTTCTTCCGCGCTGATGCGATAGATGTAGGACTCGCCCTTGGCAAGGGTGTCGACCTTGCGTTGATCGATGTCGAAGCCGGTGACGGCAAATTTTTGTTCGCTGAACAGCAAGGCCAGCGGTAGTCCAACATATCCCAGGCCAATGATGCCGACGCGCGCCTGGCGCTGCTGGATCTTGGTTTTGATCTGGTCTGTCTTCATCGGTTCATTCTCGAGCCATCACGTTGATCATTGCGAGGTTGAGCATTGCTCGATTGGTCGTTGCCAGGTCGATCATTCGAACGAATTGCGGCAGAGTGATTTGTCATCGTAGCGAGTAAAAGTCTTTCTTTTCTGCGTGCGGGGATTTTCGTTTTCGATTCTAGCACGCAGTTACGGCCCCATGCGGCAGCATGGGTGACGAGAAGTGGACCTTTAAGGTTCATCCTCCGGAGTTGGGAAGTCGCTGTGGGAAACAAGGTTGAAATGGTTATCGCGCACAGAAAATTGAACCTCAGGTGGATCGCGGTGGCATTGGTTGCTGGATTTTTCCTGTCCCTGGCATCGAGAGCCGGCAGCTTTCTTATCCTGGATGAGCCACGCACATCTGACGTGATCTTGGTACTGGCCGGAGAAACTGACCGGCGTCCGCAGCGCGCGCTGGAACTTCTGGCTCAAGGATATGGGAGGCGGATTCTGTTGGATGTGCCGAATAACGCAAGAGTATTCGGATCGACGGAGATGGAGCTGGCAGAGAAGTACGTTCATGATTTGCCGCAAGCAGCGTCGATAAGTATTTGTCCGATCGACGGGCTGTCGACCAAGGCGGAATCGGAGGACGTTGAGCGATGCCTCGCACACGAATCCGCCAAGCGAATACTGATTGTGACTTCGGATTTTCATACTCGGCGAGCGCTGAGCATTTTTCGCCACGAACTCCCTGGGCGCGAATACTCGGTAGCCGCTGCCCGCGATGATGCCGCGTTTGGCGACCGATGGTGGACTCATCGCCAGTGGGCGAAGACTTTTACCGACGAATGGCTGAAGATAATTTGGTGGAAGGCCATCGATCAGTGGCGGTGAGGCGCCAGCACCGAGCGAAGATTAGAAAGTTTTCCACTGCCCACATAGATTTGCAAGCACAAATGGCATTGACTGCTAAGAACTTTGGAGGATAGGATGCGTTAACAGAGAATCAAATCAGTTAATAACGGAGCGTGGTCGGGCATGTCTGCTTTCCGCAAGATGGTAAGTTGCGTGCTATTGCTGGTGTTTCCTGCTTCGCTTTTCGCTGCCGATTCCGGCGCGGCTATGCTTTACGCCACCGGAGCTGCCTGGGTGAACGGCAGCCACGTGCCCAATGCTTCGGCCATCTTTGCCGGTGATCTGGTACAAACCCGCTCCGACGCCGCGGCCAACATCAACGCACCCGGATCGAGCATCACCGTTCTAGGCGATTCTCTGGTGCAGTTTGAAGGTGCATCGTTGAAGGTGGAGCACGGCGGCGTCGCGATTTCCACATCGAAGGGTGTGGCTGCCAGCGCTGGGGATGTAAAGGTGTCGCCTGCGTCCAATGGCTGGACGGAATTCAACATGACGGATGTCGACGGTACGGTGAAGATTGCCGCCCGCAAGGGAGATCTTAACATCACCGACGACAATGGTACGACGACTTTGGCACAAGGCCAGGAAACGACGCGAGACGAACAATCGGATCAATCGTCTGATAGTAAGAAGAAAAATAAGAAGCGCGGTACCGGCGCGGCCCCCGCAGCCGGAGGCGGCATCCTCGATTCTCCTCTTGCGATCGGAATCGGTGGAGCGGCGATCGTCGGGGTTACTGCGTGGGTTTTGATCCGGAATGACAACCCTGTCAGTCCATCCGAGCCTTAGTCAGTTCATTCGAACCTCGGTCTCTGCAGATAACCATCGCCTAATTTGTCATCCCGAAAGCGAGGGTATTTGCCCACGCCATCAATACCGTTCGCTCAGGCACAAACCAAGATCCCTCGCTTCGCTCGGAATGACACAAACTGTAACTGTGTTTCTCTAGAAGTTCGTAGCGGACTGCGGCAAAGCCTGCTCCGGAGTCAGAACTTCCTCGGGCGGTTTGGTGCGAACGGCGCGGCGTTTGCGGGCGGGTTGGGCAAAGGAATCTGAAGCCGCAACCGTGCATAGAACATAAAACAGCGCAGCGTTTGCGGGAATTTGCAGATTGAAGTCAACCGCGCTGTGCACCAGGATGCCGCTTAGCCCGAGTAAGCAGGCCAAGGCAACGGCACCGCTCATTTCCGCTTCCCACTTCCCGATCTTCTTAATAGCCCTTCGATAAAGTATGATCAGAAACCAAAGCATGGTTCCGAATCCGAGCATTCCCATCTCGATCAGCAGTTGCAGATAGTCATTGTGGGCTTCATTCACGAAGAAATTCGTGTAGAAAGTGCGGAACTGTGGATAGACAACGGGGAAAGCTCCCAAGCCCCAGCCCAGCACGGGCCGTTTCAGAAACATGCGCAGGCCGTCGCGGTTGATGTTCGCACGAAGGTCGCTGGTGATCTCGGAATGCTCTGGGCTGACGGTTGCGATGCGCCGGCTGAGTTCGCCGCCCCCGATCCAGGCGAGGATCCCGATCACGAGCGTCATAAACACGCCAATGCCGATGGCGGTGCGCAGGCCACGTTTCTGCTTGATGAGCAACACTGCGAGAATCACCAGCTCGGCAACAATCGCCAGCATCCCGCCGCGTGATCCGGAAAGAAAGATGGTGCCGACCATTACCGCCGCTGCGGTCGCCGCTGCGGCGCGCGCTTTGCTCGACGCCAGGCGAGTCAGCGATAAGACCAACGGGATGGGCACGAGCATTTCCATCAGTCCGGCGTAATGGTTGTGGTTCACGTAAGGACCATAGATCCAACCGCCCATGCGAGGCAGGCGAACCCAATAGAGCCGGCCGTTTGAGGAGATGCCTTGCAGCAAAGCGAAGCCGGCCAGCGCAGCTCCGTACAGCGAGAAGATGAGCGCCAGACTGCGTGCCTGCGAGCCGCGAAGTAAAGTTTGCCCAACAAGAAAACAAAGCATTCCGTAGCAGAAGTACTGCAGAGCGAGCGCGACAGTATCGTGTGGATAGGCTGTAATGCGGAAGACGAGCTGGCCGAGAATGAGCAAGCCGAACGCCGCCATGGGAAGAAACAGCGGGTTCCACCGAATCTTCACTTCGCCGTCGAGCACCTGCTTGCCGATCCACAACAAAAACAGCGCGGCAGTTGCAGCCTCCAGCAGAAAAATCGACCACGGTTCGACGGCACCGAAGGCGAGCGGTCCAAACAGGAGCAGGCCGAAGACTCCATACAGCAGAATGCGAGCGGATTGCGCCGATTGTTCGCGGCGATGGAGGACGGCAGTGCTGGGTGCGCTCATGAAATTGACAACATCGAGATCAAAAAATCCACGTTGAATCAAACCACTCGGAGGAATTACTGCCGCTTGGCCGTGAGGTGAAAATCGTCGACCCAGAGCTTACCACGGATCGGACTGCCTTCCGGCAGACGCCGAACCCGCAGTACGAGCAGGCTGGTATCGGCTCCGGTAGTGAATTCTCCGGAGGCAGACTTCCAGAATCCGGCCTCTTTCAGTTCATCGCTGTCGTAGACGACCTCTCGAGTGTAAGCGTCCTGAAGAGTGAAGTGCGGGCCGCCGGCGCCTTCGAGTTCTCCGTTTTTGTAGTAGGCGGAGAATTCGTAGGGAGTGTTAGGCTGGACCGCAATGAACTGCCGAATGCCCGCATCGTTTACTCCTGGGCCGTCAAAAGTGATCAGCAGGGAACGACGCCCGCCGTGAAAATCGCTGGGATCGAGGGTGAGGGTCACGCTCGGCTGTTTCTGATACTGCCAGTCGAAACCGCCATTGAGAACATCAAGGCTGAAATCTCCGTTGACGATGAGATTTCTGCTCGTCGGTAGATAGGCCGAAAGACCGAAACGTGGAGCGGCTTGCCGCCACACCAAACGGGCTTGTTCCACGTCTTTATGGTCGAACAGGTACTGAATATAGGAATAGGCGTAGCGCAGTTCGAAGGTCTGCGAAGTCGCCATTAAAGCAGTCCAGACTTTGGCGGTTGCCGCAGTTTCCTGCTTGTTCAGCAGCAGATTTAAGAATGCGATATAGGCTTCGGAGCGGGCCGGAACAACATCGCGCAAAAGCATGTCGGCGTCCGGGTTGATATGCCAACAAAATTGAATCGCGGCGCCCGCGAGATTTGGTTCGTTGTCGAGAACTACACGGAATTCGTGCAGGGCCTTCTCGTCGTCGCCCTGCACTAAATAGAAATTGGCCGCCTCCCAGGCGACGTCGGGCGTAGTGGGATCGGCTTGGATGGCGTGTTCGAGCGCCCAGGTTTGATTCGAAATATCGCCCAGCACCTGATAAGCGGAGGCCAGATCAAACCAATAGCGGGCAGCATGCGGATCGAGTTGCACGGCCGCCCGGTAGGGCACAATGGCCGCGACGGGGTCTCTGGCGACCAGCGCGAAATAGCGGCCGACGTGATTGCGATAGTCTGCATTGCCCGGATCAAGGTGCGCGGCACGTTGCAGGCTGGCAATTTCTGGTCGCTCAGCAAATAAAGATGCGAGGAACAGCCCTCCCGCGAAAACGAGATAAACCAGGCAAAGCGATGCTGCGCCGCCAACGAGGAGCCTTTTCCGCCAAGCAGAATTTAGGGATATTTCCATTTGCCTGTTTTTCTTTGTCCAGTGGAAAGCGCGATCAATCAACCAACGTGTTTCTGCTTAGGCGCTATTGGGTGATGCCTCGGCGGTCTCTTCGACATCGTCATCCTCGTCATCGTGCGAGTCGCTGTCACGATAGTACCGCGCATATTTGCCCTGATATTCGTAGTAGTAATAATAGTCGGGCGAACTTAAATCGACCGCATTCAACAGCACTCCCGAAACCTTGGCATTCACCTGCATGAGAATGTCGCGGGAGCGGCGAAGCGCCTGTTTGGTAGTTTGTCCGGAGCGGATGACCAGCACGATGGCATCGGCCCGAGGTGACAGCACTACGGCATCCGTGACCGAAAGGGTGGGAGGCGTGTCCACTACGATGTGATCAAACTGCCCGCGCAATTGGTCCAACACGTCGCGCATATTGGTGGAGGCGAGTAGTTCGGCCGGGTTCGGGGGAGGCGTGCCCGCGGGCAATACGCTCAGGTTGGGCAGGATTGGTGAGCGCGTGATTGCTTGCTCCAAGGTTGCACTTCCCGTGAGGACGTTGCTGAGGCCGCTGCGTGGCCCCATGCCTAATGTTTTATGGATGCTGGGCCGTCTGAGGTCGGCGTCGATCAGCAGAACGCGAACGCCTTTCTGCGCGAGAACGACTGCGCAGTTGATGCTGGTAGTGGTTTTGCCTTCCTGCGGAAGTGCGCTCGTGACCATGATGACTTTCGGAGGCGCACCCAAGTTCGAAAGCAGCAATGAAGTTCGCAACGCGCGATAGGACTCTGCCATCTGCGACTGCGGCCGAACTTGTGTGATGAGTTCGACCGCTTCTTTCGACGACGACGCAATTACCAGACGCTTTGCGCTCCCGCCTTCGCGCGCCGTTCTCGATCCCAGTGGAATCATGCCCAAGGGCGGCAGACCAGAGATCATTTGCGCCTGTTCGGTAGTGCGCACGGTGCTGTCCAACCCCTCGAGCAGAAAAGCGAGTCCGACGCCAGAGGTCAGGCCCAGCATGAAAGCGAAGGCGAGGTTGCGCGGAATGTTGGGTTCAACAGGTGCAGTCGGAACACGGGCAACGTCGACGATGCGGAAATTGTTGGAACGAAGCCCGGCAGAAACACCGGCTTCCTTCAGCTTCTCGAGCAATCCTTCGTAGAGTTGGCGGTTGGTATCGAGATCGCGCTTGAGCAAACTGAACTCGATGGCGCTTTCGTTGAGTTTGTTTTCTTCCTGCTTCTGTTTCTCGAGGGCGTCGTGCAGCATACTCTCGCGCTGCAAGGCCGCCATGTACTGTCCTTTAATCTTGCCTGCGAGCTTTTTGGTCTCCGCCAGAATCTGCGAGTCGATTTCCTTGATCTGATTATTCACCTGCGCAAGTTTCGGGTAAGCTGGCCCGAATTGCGTATTCAGTTCGGCGGCTTGAATCTTCAGGTCGGCTTCTTTGCTGCGGAGACCCTCCAATAGCCCCGAGGCCGATTGCGTCCCGGCGGAGTCCAAGACATTGGCAGCCGATACAATAGTTTCGGTATCCCCGGCCTGCACCAGGCGGTAGACCGATTCTTTGTCCATGCGCTCGGATTCCGCGGCGGTCAATGCCTTGTTCAATTCATCGAGCTTCGCGGTCGTGATGTTTTGCTTTTCGTCGATCCCCAGAATCTCGTGCTCTTTCTGGTAGTGGACCAACTTTTCCTGCGAAGTCTCCACCTTCATCTGCAAGTCGACGAGTTGTTTGGAGAGCCAGTCGGAGGCTTGCATCGTGGAGTCGAAGCGCGACTTGAAATTGTTCTCCGTGTAGGTGCTCATCAAAGTGTTGACTACCGTTGCGGCTAAATCCTTGTCGGGACTGCGGTAGTGCACCTCAATGATGTGCGTGTTGGGAGCCAGGGTAACCCGCAGACTGCTACGAAAGCCGCCCAGTAGAGCCGAAGTGCGGCTGTTGTCTGCCTGCAACGGATCAGGCGCCAGATCGAGCGATGAAGGAAGGGCCGCCGACTTTCCTCCATACTCGGGGCGGCGATCGAGCCCCAGCTCTTTAACAACTTGCAGGGCGAGAAGATCGCTCTGCAGAATCTTTACTTCTGTTTCGAGTTCGGTGGGATCGTAATAGTCGACATTGAACGTGGGCGAATTGTTGAAGTTCACGAGCCCGGAATCCGCTTTGTTGATGGCGATGCTGCCGCTGGCTTCATAAACCGGCGTCATTTTCAGGCTGGCGACCGCAACAATTGAGAAGATCGTGACCAGGCAGGCAAGAACCGTCCATTTGCGTTTAACTAATACACGAACATATTCGCCGAGTGCAGACTCCTGGGAAAGAAGTTCGGGGTAGACGCGTGGGCCCATATTGATCTGGCCCGGGTTGATCTGGCCAGAGTTTCTAGCCAAATCCGCCGCAACAGGCTGCATCTCGCGAACGGTTGGGTTATTGGCCGGCACCAGCGGTGCAGAATCCATGCATTCTCCTCAACAAATTTCGCAAACCTTCGGGCTTGGCGATCGATATACGACCGCAAACCCAAAGCAAAACCGGCGACTCGATGGCTGGTTCATCGCCCGCGAATGCTCTTAATTTAAATGTGGCGGTTTCGACGACATTCTAGCATTGCCAGACTCGAAACGGACTCACGAATCGAAACTCGTACCTTGGGAGCAATCAAATTTCGCAATCGCAGAGTTCGCGCGGATGGCAAAAACTTCGCTATACTACCCTGCATTCGATAGTTCCAACCGGAAACAGTCACACGAAATGCAGATAGATTGGACCGAGGCAGCTCGATGAATTGGTCGGAACAGGTTGTACTGATCACTGGCGGGACTGGATCGTTCGGGAAGAAGTTCGTCGAGATCATGCTGCGCGAATATCATCCCAAGCGGCTGGTCATCTTGAGCCGCGACGAACTCAAGCAGCACGACATGCGCGCGGCCGGCTACGACGATGCCAGCCTGCGCTACTTTATTGGCGATGTGCGCGATCCCAGCCGGCTGCAGCGGGCTTTCTCCGGTGTCACCGTTGTGGTGCACGCGGCGGCTTTGAAGCAGGTTCCGGCCTGCGAGTACAATCCGTTCGAAGCGATTCAAACCAACATTATGGGTGGCCGCAATGTGATTGATGCCGCTATCGACCAGGGCGTGGAGCGCATTCTCGCGCTGAGCACTGACAAGGCAGTTAACCCGGTCAATCTATACGGCGCCACAAAGCTGTGCGCCGAAAAAGTTTTCGTGCAGGCCAATGCTTATGCCGGAGCGCAGGAGACACGCTTCAGTTGCGCCAGGTATGGCAACGTGGTGGGCAGCCGGGGCAGTGTGATCCCGGTGTTCATGGAGCAACGCAAGCGCGGAAGGATCACGGTGACCGACCCGCGCATGACTCGTTTCTGGCTCACGCTGGAACACGGCGTGCGTTTTGTAATTCGGGCCATCGAGCAGATGCACGGCGGCGAAATCTTCGTGCCCAAGATTCCCAGCATGCGTCTGGTCGATCTCGCCGAAGTTGTAGCTCCGGGATGCGCCATCGAATTCATCGGCATTCGTCCCGGGGAAAAACTGCACGAAGTGCTGCTCTCTGAGGATGAAGCGCGCAATGCGGTGGAATTGGACGAGATGTATATTATCCAACCCTCGCATCCCTGGTGGAAAAAGGGCAACTGGATTCACGCGCGGGCGCTTCCGCAAAGCTTCCGCTACACCAGCGACAGCAACGAGCAGTGGCTCAGTCACGAGCAACTCCAGGAGTTGATCGAACCGGGAGCCGCGATCAAAGCGCGCGTGCCGGCGTAGAGGTATCTTGGCGAAGTGTCATCCCCAGTGACGCGAGGGTGACAGAACAACCCCTGCTCGACCCGTTTTTTCACGGAAGACCGATGCCATGCGCGCAGCTCCTGTCACCCACGAAACGCTCGCCGTCGACGGAGGGACTCCCGTTCGCAATACTTTGCTGCCTTACGGGAGACAGTCGATTGCGGAAGACGATATTCAAGGCGTGGTGGAGGTGCTGCGCTCCGATTGGCTTACTACCGGTCCGAAGGTCGCTGAGTTCGAAGAAGCTTTTGCGGCTCGAGTGGGAGCGAAATACGCGGTAAGCTTCAGTTCTGGCACGGCGTCGCTGCACGGCGCCGCATTCGCCGCGGGACTCAAACCGGGCGACGAAGCCATTACCTCGCCCATGACCTTCGCGGCTACGGCGAATTGTGTGCTGTATCAGGGCGCGACGCCGGTCTTTGCCGATGTCAGCGCCGACACATTGAACCTCGATCCGGAGAAAGCAGCCGAGCAAGTCACGCCTCGTACCCGCGCGCTGATTCCGGTGGCTTATGCAGGCCATCCTGCGGATCTCGACGGCACTCTGGAAATTGCGGCGTGTCACGGATTGGTCGTGATTGAAGACGCGTGTCACGCGTTAGGTGCCGAATATCGGCAGCGACGCACTGGCAGCATTGCCGACATAACCGTGTTTAGTTTTCATCCGGTGAAACACGTGGCGACCGGAGAAGGCGGGATGGTGACCACGAACCGCGCAGACTTCGCTGAGTCGCTTCAGCGGTTTCGGAATCACGGCATATCGAGCGACGCCCGGAAGCGGCAGAGCGAAGGTCAATGGCATTACGAAATGGTTCTGCTCGGCTTCAACTACCGGCTCACCGATATCGCCTGCGCGCTGGGCTTATCGCAACTGAAAAAACTCGAGGCAGCTCTGCAGCAGCGGCAAGAGATTGCCGCTCGCTATGCAGCCGCATTCCGCAATCTGGATACAGTGACCTTACCCGCGGTGCGTGCCGGCGTGAACCCTGCGTGGCACCTCTATCCCATCCAACTCAAGCTCGAAAAATTGACGGCGGATCGAGCCCAGATTTTTCGCGCTCTGCGGGCAGAGAACATCGGAGTGAACGTGCACTATATTCCGGTGCATTGTCACCCCTACTACCGCGATCGCTTCGGGAATCGAGATGGCGAGTATCCCATCGCGGAGAATGCTTACAAGCGTCTGATAAGCTTGCCGATGTTTCACGCGATGAGCGATCAGGATGTCGAGGATGTGGTTTGGGCCGTGCGCAAGGTGATTGGTCACTATACTCGGTGACAAGAAATAAGTTGGCTTGAACTGGAAAGCATGAAAGCGACCGTTATATTGCAAGCGCGGACAACCAGTACTCGATTGCCGGGGAAGTCTCTGCTGCCGATTGCTGGCTATCCCAGCGCGGTGCTAGCGGTGCTCCGCGCCGCGAATCACGGTAGCCGAGTGTTAGCCGCCACCTCGGACGATGCTTCCGATGACGGCCTGGCGCAAACCTTCCGCGATCATAACGTCGAAGTATTTCGCGGTCCGCTGAATGATGTTTTAGGCCGTTACTACCTCGCTACATTGGAGCTCGAAAGCGATTCCGTGGTAATCCGCCTGACTGGCGACAATGTACTTCCCGAGGGCGCGTTCGTGGAGGAGTTAGCGTCTGCCTTGGTTGAGTCTGGTGTCGACTATCTTTGCGCAGGTTCGCCACAAAGCCACTTGCCTTACGGATTGGCAGGAGAAGCATTTTTCGTTGACGTACTGCGAAAAGCTCATGCCGCCGCGACCAGCGAATACGACAGAGAACATGTCGGCCCGTGGATAGCGAGAAATTGTCGCGCCCGGAACTATTCTCCACGCAGTCTGGAATCCGACTACAGTCATTTACGTTGCACGATTGATGATGATGAAGATTACCGCAGAATGTTGCGGTTATTCGACGGCGTCGGCGATCCGATCGGTGCAGGTTGGCTGGATCTGACTCGAAAGCTGAGCGCGCTTCCCGGCGAACCGGCATTTCGCGTGCCCTACACAGTGATCGATAACTGCGTGCATAGCGCGATGACGCTAGGAACCGTTCAACTGGGGATGGAGTACGGCGCAGTGAATCGCATCGGGAAGCCGCGCCGCCCCGCAGCGATTGAAATCGTGCGCCACGCCATTGCCCACGGTGTGACCGCGTTAGACACCGCCCGCTGCTATGGGGATTCAGAACAGATCCTCGGCGAGGCGCTTTCTGGTGCGTGGCGCTCCCGCGCGGAAGTTATTACCAAGCTGGATCCTCTTGTTGCAGTTGCTTCCGATGAAAGCGCGAGTCAAGTACGGGTTGCGGTCGAACGAAGTGTGGACGACTCATGCCGCGCGCTGGGGGTGGACCGGTTGGCTGTGTTGCTGCTCCATCGTTGGAGTCACCATGATGCGTGGGGAGGAGCAGCGTGGAAGTCTCTTGTGGAACTTAGAGATTACGGCAAGATCGGGAAATTGGGTGTCTCGATTTCTGAACCCTGGGAAGCGCTGGCTGCGATGGAAGATCCGGACATTCAGCACTTGCAGCTTCCCATGAATATTCTCGATGCGCGCTGGAAAGCTCATCGAATCGATTATGAATTGGCACAGCGCCCAGAAATTGTGATGCACGCGCGCAGCACTTTTCTTCAGGGCATTTTGTTGCATCCGGCAGAATGCTGGCCAGTCTCTGGAGAATACGATGCGCAATCCTGCGTCGAACGATTGCACGCGCTTGCAAGGAAATTTGACCGCGAGAATGTTACCGACCTTTGCCTGGCATACGTCCGCACGCAATCCTGGATCACCAGCCTTGTCGTGGGGTGCGAAACTACATCTCAGTTGAAAGAGAATCTCAACCTTTTTTGTCTGCCGGCGCTTACTCTCGAGCAGTGCGATGAGATCGAGCACTCGTTGCCGCCGGCCCCCAACGATCTACTCAACCCTGCGAAATGGAAGCCAGCTCATGCCTGACCCGCAAGCGCACGCTGAAGACGGGTTGGCCCAGTTTCGTCTGAATGGCCGGGTGGCTTTTCTGACGGGAGCTACTGGACACCTGGGCCGGTCGATGGCGAAAGCGCTCGCCGGAGCAGGCGCGAGCGTCGTGCTCAATGCGCGTAGTCAAAATGCTCTGGAGGCTTTGGCTGCGGAGTTGGTGAGCCGCGGAAATCAAGTGTCCATTGCTTGTTTCGATATCACCGACGAGAATGCCGCACGCTCTCATATTGGCGAAATAGCGGAGAGCCACGGACGCTTAGATGTCCTGGTAAACAACGCGACATCCGGGAGGCAAGGTACGATCGATAGTGCCACGGCCGAAGATTTCGATCAGGTCTATCGCGTTAATGTTGTCGCAGCCTTCCAGCTTCTTCAACTCTCACTGCCGCTGCTGAAAGAATCTGCCAAGCGTATGGCGGGTGGTGCCTCGGTTGTTAACATCGCTTCGATGTACGGAGGAGTCAGCCCCGATCCATCGATCTACGGCGTGAGCGGAGCGAACAGCCCTCCATACTACGGAGCGGCGAAAGCGGGGCTGATCCAACTCACGCGCTATGCCGCATGCCATCTGGCTTCGGATCGAATTCGCGTCAACTGCATTAGTCCGGGGCCATTTCCGGCGGCTCACTTTTTGAAGCGCGATCGGGCATTTGGCGATCGTCTGTCCGCTAAGGTTCCGATGCGCCGCATTGGCAATCCGGAGGAGATTCAAGGGCCATTGATTTTCCTCGCCTCCGATGCTTCTTCTTACGTTACCGGGGCGAATCTGGCGGTTGATGGTGGTTGGACTGCCTGGTGAGGAACGGCAAGAGATCACAACAATTCCTCGTCTTGCAGGCTGTTGTGCCAGGTTGAGGAATCACCTTAGAATTTTGTTCAATTGAAGCTGGTACTTTTGAGCCAGATATTGCGGTTGACCGATCTTCCGAGCTGGCGAACTGTTTCCAACAGAGCAGGGAACGCCGATCCATCATGAAAATTCTGCTAGTTCATTCCGAGGATGATCCCGAATGTGGCCCATGGGCAAGTATGCCGTGGGACAGGGTCATTGATCTTGGAATAGGAGGAGTAAATAGCTACGCGCGCTGGACCAGTCAATTCCAATGTCCCGCAACTGCCCTCGACTCTCTTCGCAGCGGGTTTGATGATTTCCGTCAGGTGCGCAACGTGTTGTGCCAGGGCTATAGCCGCCTGGTCGACGAGCATGGTCTGGACTGGTGGGAGATTATGTCGATTCTGGTCCATGGCGAAGTGGAGACATTAATCCTGCTGCAACGCTTTGTGCAGACGCTTGGTTCTGAGGATGAAGTCTGTGTCTCGCGGCCAGGTCTTCATGCCAGCATGTTGCAATGTCTGTTGGCGACGCGAGTGAAAGTTTTTCCCTTGCGCAGGGGAGCGCGAAAGGGAGGGCTGGGGCACTATGTTCGGGTCTCGAACAAACTCTCAGCGCCGCAGATGATCGATGTTTTCTGGGACAAGTACGATGCGGGCTACCAATTTCGCGGACGCCTGGCACGAAAGCGCGCGCCTTCCGCGCATCCCGTGGTTTTACTTCCCACGGCCTACATAAATGTGTCGCGAACCGGCGTAGCCTATGCCAAGACTTTTCCCGAGGAAAACTTTCTCTTAGTTACCACGCGGCAGAGTGGCTGGGTGCCGGACCCGCCGCCAAATGTAGCGACCGCGTGGCTCTCTTCGTATGCGTCGGTGCGCGATCGCAGCGGAGAATATGCGGAGATTGAAAATCGGTGGCGTTCTCTTCTTCGCCAATTCGAAGGAGTCGCCGAATTCGAGATTCTGATCCGGATGGGCTATTTGGACAGTTTTCCGCAGCGCTTCCGCCGGGGATTCGAGGTTCGGGATGCCTGGCGAAATGTTCTCGATAGTGAACCGGTGCAGGCTGTGCTTTGTGCCGATGACAGCAATCCCTATACCCGGATTCCATTGCTGCTGGCGCGGGAGCGTGGTCTGGTGAACATCGCATGCCATCATGGAGCGCTGGATGGGCGTTACGTCCTCAAACGCACTCACGGCGATACCATCTGGGTGAAGGGAAAGATGGAGGAGGATTATCTTGTGCGCAGGTGTGGCGTGCCACAGGAGAGAGTCGAGATCGGAGCTCCGGCGCTGCCCACGAACTGGAATGGGTTGGCTCGCTCGAACGGCGACACTCACCGGCCTTACCTGCTTTTCATTTCGGAAGCCTACGACGTGTTGGGAGGGCGGCCGCGAGAGTTTTATCGAGATATTTTGCCACGGCTGGCAAACCTAGCGCTGGCTACCGGGCGCGAGCTGATCGTGAAATTGCATCCGGCAGAAAGCGAGAATGAACGCGCCCGCATGCTCGACAGGATACTTTCTTCGGAACAGAAAGGTGTTACGCGCATTGTGAGCGGATCTCTCAGCGAGGAGCTCCTGGCCAAGACATGGTTTGGAATCACGATACTTTCGACCGTGGCAATGGAATGCGCAGTTCGCGGAATTCCGTGCTTCCTGTGCAAGTGGCTGGAATTCTGGCCGTATGGATATGTGGAGCAATTTATCCGCTTCGGAGCGGGAATCGGTTTGGATCATCCGAGCGAGATCGAAAAGATTCCTGAATATCTGTTGCGCTATCCCGTCAGTCCGGAAGTGAGTGAGAACTGCTGGCAGCCCGTCGCTGCCGGCCGCTTGAGGGAATTATTGACGACATCGCGCAAGGCGTACACTACCGCGATGCATTGAGTTCGCGAGCACAAATTTCTGGGGTAATCATTCGCAATGATTCTTGTAACCGGAGCCAGTGGGCTGCTTGGCGCTAGCGTTGTTTCGCAGGCGCTAGAGCTGGGGCTCGATGTGATCGGGCTTTATCATCGGCATCCCATCCACCTAGAGGGAGTGAAATTGCTCGCGGTAGACTTTGCGGACCAGACGGAAACCCGCCGAATTTTCAGGGAACTTCAGCCGTCGAGCGTGGTGCACTGCGCAGCCGCGACCGACGTCGACCAGTGCGAAGAGCATCCCGACGAGGTTTATAGGCTCAACGTAACGGCAGCAGCCGCCATTGCAGAGATCACCGCGCGGAGCGGTGTCCGGTTGCTGTACGTTTCTACCGACTCAGTGTTCAATGGTGAGCGCGGCCACTACAGCGAAACGGATATGCCCGCGCCGCTGAACGTTTATGCCAGGACCAAATTGCAAGGCGAGAGGGAAGTGGCCCGTTTGAATCCGGCGGCAATCATCGCGCGCGTCAGCCTTTATGGATGGAATGCGCAGAACAAAGATAGCCTGGCAGAATGGGTTTTGAAGCGGCTGACTCTGGGGGAGGCAGTTCCGGGTTTCTCCGACGTGTTTTTCTGCCCCGCGCTGGCTAACGATGTTGCAGAGGTGCTACTCGAGTTGGTCGATCAAAATCTATCCGGGATTTACCATGTGGTCGGATCTGAATCCATCAGCAAGTACGAGTTCGCAAGGCGCGTGGCTGCGAAGTTTGCTTTCGATCCGGAGCAAGTGTTCGCCACTCGTATGGCGGATGCGAAACTGAAAGCGCTGCGCCCGCGGGACACATCGCTGAATACCGGGAAAATCTGTGATGCGCTCGGGCGTTCCATGCCCGACGTTGAAGCAGGCCTTCGCAGATTTGCCGAGTTGCGCGAAAACGGCTATGCCGATCAACTCAAGAACTGCCTTAGCGGAGTTCATGAATGACCTTGAAGTTGGGAAAAAAGCCCGTGGGCGCAGAGTACCCGACATATTTTGTGGCGGACATTTCGGCGAATCATGACGGTGAACTGGAGCGCGCCAAACTTTTGATTCGGCTCTGCGCCGAGGCCGGCGCCGACGCAGCCAAGTTCCAGAATTTTCGTGCTTCGAAGATTGTCAGCGATCGCGGCTTCAAAAGTCTGGGAAATCAGCTTTCACACCAGGTGAAGTGGAAGAAAAGCGTCTTCCAGGTTTACAGCGAAGCTAGCTTGCCGTGGGAGTGGACACCAGCGTTGAAAGCGGAATGCGAAGCTTGCGGAATTGAATATTTTTCGGCGCCCTACGATTTAGAAGCCGTGGATATGCTCGACCCCTTCGTGAACTTGTTCAAGATTGGCTCGGGAGATATCACATGGCCTGAGATGTTGCAGAAAGTTGCGTCGAAACAAAAGCCCGTGCTTTTGGCGACCGGCGCGTCCGACATCGGAGAAGTGCAGCGCGCGGCCGATGAAATCCTCAAAATCAATTCGCAACTGGTCCTAATGCAGTGCAACACAAATTACACCGGCAGTCTCAAGAACTTCCGGCATATCCATCTGCGCGTGTTGGAGACCTACAACGTGATGTTCCCGTCGGTGGTGACGGGCCTTTCAGATCATACTCCGGGACACGCTACGGTGTTAGGAGCGGTTGCGCTGGGGGCGCGCGTGATCGAGAAGCACTTTACAGACGATAACCGGCGTGAAGGACCAGACCATCCTTTTTCTATGACGCCTGCTTCGTGGCGTGAGATGGTCGATCGAACTTGGGAACTTGAATATGCCCTGGGCTCCTCGCGAAAGTTCGTTGCGGAGAACGAGCAGGATACGCTGGTCGTGCAACGGCGCTGCCTGCGCACAACCCAAGACTTAAAGGCCGGAACGATCCTCACCGAGGACATGCTGGAGGCTTTAAGGCCAGCCCCCCGAGAGGCGGTTATGCCATTCGACCTGCGACGCGTGGTCGGGAAAAAGCTGCGCTGCGATCTTCCACATGGCGAATACCTGCGATGGACTTTGTTAGCGGAGGGCGCTGGCGACGAGTGAAGGTCTTATATTTTTCAGATAACACGTCCGGACATAATCAGCGTTTCCTGGAGAAACTTTCGCAGTCTGGGCTGGAGGTTTGGTTTCTGGAGCCAGGGAGTAACTGCCTGGAAGCGGACTGGCTGCCGGAGGGTGTTCGCTGGGTCCGGACAAAGCAGACCATGCCACGGATTTCGTCGCCGGAGACTTTCGCCGGTTTTCTGCCCGAGTTCCGAGAGTTGTTGGCTGAGATCAGACCAGATGTCGTTCATGCGGGGCCTATTCAGACGTGCGGGTACGTGACGGCAATGTCGAACTTTCATCCATGGCTGCTGTGTTCCTGGGGATCTGATCTTCTGCTCTATGCGCAGCAAAGCCCAGAACTTCTGCAGGCTACGCAAGTGGCTTTATCGAGTGCGGATAGTTTCTTCTGTGACTGTGACACGGTCCGAGCCAGGGCAAAACAATTTATCGAGATACCGGACTCCCGCATCGTGCAGCTTCCGTGGGGTATTAAAAAAGGATTGTTTGGACCGCGGGGCGATCTGCCTCCGAAAGAACAGTTCGAACGCGACCCTGGGACGCATGTAGTTATTTGCACGCGCTCATGGGAGCCAATTTATGGAATCAAGACTCTACTGGAAGCATTTCTACAGGCTTACCGAATCGACTCTTCTTTGCGATTGTTATTGTTGGGAAATGGATCGGAAGAACGGAGAGTGCGTGAGTTCATTGACATTCACCGGTTAAGCGGCGTGATTCGTACGAATGGTCCTTATGGCAAAGAAGACATGCCAAAGTGGTTTCGAGTCGCCGATACATATGTAAGTTGCACACAGTCGGATGGCACATCGGTTTCCTTGTTGGAAGCGATGTCGACTGGACTGCCTGTGGTGTTGACCGATATTCCCTCCAACCGCGAATGGGTGACGGAGAACTTTAATGGATGGCTGGCGGCGGTAAACTCAGCCGAGGGATTTGCCAACCAATTGCTTTGTGCCGCGCGTCTTACCCCCGAGGAGCGAAGGTTATTCTCGAAGCGAAACCGGCGTATCGTAGAGGAACGGGCAGACTGGGATAGAAACTTTCCGAGGCTTCTGGAGATGTATGAGCGGATTACTGCCATGTCTATTGCCCGGTAATAAGTGGCGAAACATGCGCGGCGAATGCGCGATCGATTCGCCTTGTAGACGGGCCGCCGCCACTGCCGTATCGCATGAACATTTCGGGCAAGAGTGCATCTCAGGGAATCAAGCGCGGTACTCCTCTGAGTTGAAAGTGTGTGGTCCGATGATGAGGTGCTGGTTGTGAGCCCGATTCTGAAGCGTGTGGTGTATCCGTGGTTGGCCAATAGCGGATACCTTCGTCGGCGTGCGGATGGCGGCAGCTTTTGCGTTATCACCTATCATGGGGTTCTGCCGGAGGGATATCAGGTCTCCGACCCTCAGCAAGACGGGAGCCTTGTAACTGCAGAAAATTTTCGAAGCCAACTCCAGCTTCTCAAAGAGTGCTACCACGTGGTAACCCCAGAGCAGGTGCGTGAATGGATTGTCGATGGCAAGGATCTGCCCGAACTGGCCGTTCTTCTGACCTGCGATGACGGCCTGCGGAATGCTCTCACCGATATGACGCCGATTCTGCGCGAGCAGGATCTTTCCTGCCTCTTTTTTGTGCTGGGCGCTTCTGCCGCGGAGCATTCGCAGAGGTTATGGTACGAAGATCTCTATCTCTCGCTGTTGGCAGCGCCTTCGGGAAGCCACTCTTTCAATGAGTTGGGAGTGAGTGTAGATTTGGAAGAACGGGCGCAGCGACGGTCGGCCTGGTGGACCCTGGTAAAGAAGCTGTCGCAATGCGAGGAATCCACGAGGGCTAGTCTCCTCGAAAGATTGCGGGCCCGAGTGGGGTTACCCGAGCAATGGATCGCGGAAGGCTCAAACAACGAAGTGCAAAACCGTCGCTTCGGATTGCTCAACCAGAGCGACTTGCGACATCTTGTGGAACAAGGAATGAGTGTCGGATCGCACACTCTAACCCACCCGATCCTCTCGCTGCAGAGTTCTGAACTGGCGTGGAAGGAGATTGCTGACAGCCGCAGCCTGCTGGAGAAAGCCGTCGGGAAACCAGTCTGGGCTCTGGCCTACCCGTTTGGCGATCCGGCATCGGTGACGAACCGGGAAATGCAGATGGCGGAGCAGGCTGGCTTCCAGTGCGCCTTTATGAACATCGGCGGCGGATTCGGTGCGCAGTTGCCGCGGTTTGCACTGCCCAGAGTTCACGTGACGACGGACATGAGCTTGTCTGAATTCGAAGCGCACGTCTCCGGCTTTCACCGCGACTTCCGCTCGCGCCTCTCGGGCGAGACCGCGTAAGCTGCCAGCGAAGTCCCTCATCTGATTCCCGATGGTCGATCCCAAGCCTGATCCCGACAGCCATCCGAAGCCCGATCCTAACATCTACACATATAACTCGCCTGAGATTGCGAGCTACTATGCGGCGCTCAACTATCTGACGGCTTGTGAGCGCCTGTTATTTGACGAGTATCTCAGGCCGGGCATGGACATTCTCGATCTAGGTGTGGGAGGGGGAAGACTAACCCCGCATCTGTCGTCGATTGCAGGGCGCTATGTGGGCGCCGACTATGCAGTGGAAATGGTTGCGGCTTGCCGAAAAAAATTTCCGCAACTTGAGTTTGAGGTGGCAAACGCCGCGGATCTATCGAGCTTCGCTTCTTCCAGTTTTGATGCCGTTGTGATGGCTTTCAACGCTTTCGATTACGTTCTTCCGGACGAGGCTCGCGTCCGAGCTCTAAGAGAAATTCACCGTGTATTGAGACCCGAGGGAGTCTTCATTTTTTCTTCTCACAATCCGCGGGCGATCTTGATTCGGGTATCGTGGAATCGGCAACGAGTGCGAAACCTGGCAGAGAGGATTGCGCAGCGGAAGCCTATTCTTGTTTCGCCATTATTTGGGGCGTTGATTGCTGCGCGCGTGATGCTGGCGGCGTTGCACTCGACGGTGCGGTCCGTGGGTCGAGCCGCGCGCAGATTGCCCACGAAGTTGTTTTGGCAGGGCCAGGGCTATTGGATGGATTCTGTGCACGGGGGGCTGAAGACTCGCTATGCGGTTCCTGCGAAAGTTGTGGCCGAACTCGGAAAATTTGGTTTCCTGTTGCTCCGAGTGCTAGGGGATGACTACCCAATGATCAGCAGTCAATGGGTCACGGGTTGGTACTACTATGTGTTTTGTAATAACGGAACCCCGGAAGAGAAGTGAGTTTGCACATCGTCTCGCACAGAAATATACCGGAAGATTCCTCGCTGCATCGCCGGTGGAATGAACTGGCGCTGCAGGTGGAGCAGCCTGAAGTCTTCTACACCAGCGAGTGGGCGCTGGCAATGCAATCGGCTTATCGAACATCGCTAAAGCCGTTATTGCTTTTAGGTTATGACGGCGAAGATGTCGTGGGCGTGGCATCACTTGCAACGGACGCTACAGAGCGCAATATAACGTTTCTCGCCGCCAACACTGGCGACTATTGTGAGTTTCTAAGCCATCCCAGCCGGCGCGCGGAGTTCGTGGATGGGGTTTTTGCGGAGCTCGCGAAGATGAAAGCGAGCGCAATCGCTTTGGCCAATGTTCCCGAAGATTCAGCCACACCGGACGCTTTGCGAGCTGCAGCTGAGAAACATGGCCTGCACGCATATGCTCGACCAGCCTACACGTGCACCCAGGTGTTGTTAGGCGCAAGGGAAGAGCGCCAGAAATTTAAGTTGGCTGTGGGCCGCAAAAAAATGCTTCAGCGAAAGCTGCGTGGGTTAGAGCGGGCGGGTGCCCTCGATTATGTGCATCTTAGGTCCTGGAGTTCTATCGAGCCCGTCGTACAGGATTTTGCAAACGCCCATGCGACGCGCTTTTTGGCTATGGGGCGCGTCAGCAGTCTCGCTAGCTGCGAGCGCCGGCACTTTCTTGAGGATCTTGCCAGGCGATTTTCTGATTCCGGAGTCGTGACGTTAACTGTCTTGAAGGTCAATGATCAGCCGGTTGCGTGGAACTACGGGTTTCAGTTTCACGGAAGCTGGTTTTGGTATCAGCCAACTTTCGACAGCCGCTGGGAAGCGCACTCTCCGGGATACTGTCTGCTGGCGAGAATTGTGATGGATGCATGCGACCGGGAAGGCATAAATCGCGTCGACCTCGGGCTGGGCGCGGAAGGCTATAAAGAGCGGTTTGGGAACAGTACGCGGCAAACTCTCTACATTACTGCTACAAGATCCTGGTCTCGTCACATTAGGGAAATTACGAGGTATCGCACTGCCAGATTGCTGGGCCGCTCCCCCCGGGTCGAATCGGTGGTTCGCGGCGTACTAAGCGGAATAGGCGTTGTCCGTGGAAATCAGCGTTGAGCCATAGGCGTCAATTGTGCCCATTCTCCGGGAATCGTGTGTTCGCCACACCAGAAACAAAAAAGCGTTTAGACTATGTTTCCGGCCACCGTGACTCTTTAAAATGACTCGCTCCCAGCCTCGTCCCATCACCATCTTTACACCGTCGGATGCCGGCGCGGACAACACCAATGCGCAGAATCTTACGGCGAAGGAGATCGTGGCCCGGCTTCCCGAAGATCAGTTTCATGTGACCATGCTGTGCGATGGCGACATTCCCGACCCGCGGCTGAGCGCCCGGAGAAACAAGCGACTGGTGCCGTGGAGTAAGCGGGGCAATACGGTGCGGCTGCTTCGGCATTGTCTTTTTCCTCCTCCGGATATTTATTTCTTTCCCCGCACCGGCCCCCTGGACCGGGCTTTCTTTGAATTGCGAAAGCACATGGGGCTGAGGACTGCGGTCATCACATACATTGTGATGGCGATGAATGAGGCTACCGGCGGCGGGCTGATCGGCCGGTCGGTCGTAGAGGGCGATATGGTTTTCGGAAATTCCAAACATGTGGTGGAGACGATCCACCGGATGTTTGGAGTAGAAGCCAGCCCAATCTATGACGGCATCGACCGGCGTTATTATTTTCCGCCGCCTGAGCACTCGGCGAATACCGCTCCGGTCGTCCTCTATGCGGGATCATTACAGCCGCGTAAGCGAGTAGAGTTGATGATCCGGGAGGCTGCCCGATTGCCTGGCTTGCAGTTTCGAATCGCGGGTAAAGGCGAAACGGAAAAAGATTGCCGCGATCTGGCGCAGCAATTGGGCTGTGGCAACGTATCTTTTCTTGGACACCTGTCGTCGGAAAAGCTCGGCGAGGAAATGCGCAAGGCGGATATCTTCTTCTTTCCCAGTATTCTGGAAGGAAATCCGCAAGTCCTGCTGCAAGCCAGCGCCTGCGGTCTTCCCTGCATCGCCATGGATCTGTATCACTCGGACTACGTGGTGAATGGAAAGACTGGTTTCCTTGTTGGAGAGGATGCTGATCTCTCACAATGCCTCAATCTGCTGGCAGATGACGGCGCCCTGCGGCGATGCTTCGGCATTGCTGCGGTTCGCCACGTAAGCCAATTTGATTGGGATGATATTGCCCAGCAGTGGGCTGCAGTTTTTCAAGAAGCTGTAGCAAAGCGTCAGCTTTACCATCAACCAAGAGCGTCTTAAGAGTTTTGCTCGCGCATGGTGACCCCAACTTGAAACGATCGAGTGCGCTGGTGCGCTACGGCGGATTCTTTCTGTCGGTGGGAACGGCGCGCGTCGCCGGGCTTCTAATCACCTCGATTACATTCCCGGTCCTGGTGCGGCGCTTGGGCGTGGAGACCTACGGTCTCTGGAGCTATGTGGTGGCGCTGTGCGCCTTTCTCGACGTGGTGGCCAATCCGGGACTCTCGATCTACACCGTTCAGCAAGTTGCGGCCCGCCGGCACGCCGCGGCCGATCTGATTCCCGATTATCTGGCGTTACGCGTGTTGAGTTGCGTGGTGGCGATTGCTGTCCTGATGGTGATTGCCAGTTTTGAAGTGCGTCCTGACGTTCGCCGGTTGCTGTACTGGTATGGCGCGGGACAGACCTTGATCGGCCTGACGGGGGCCGATTTTCTGTTGAACGCGCTGGAACTTTTTCACATGCGGTCGTTGCTAACCTTGATCCAGCAGGTATTGTACGCGGTAGGAGTTCTGCTTCTGGTCCGCACTCCGCGCGACGTCATTTGGCTCCCGATCAGCATTTTGGGATCGGCGTTGGCAACGAACCTTCCGGGCTGGTTCGCCCTCTGGCATGAAGGATTCCGCCCGCCACTGGCAATAAATCCCAGCCGTTGGCGGGCGATGCTGGTGCCCAGCTTCCATTACGCCGCTACGTCTCTGATGGGTACTGTCTATCACCGGACCGGGCACATTGTCGTTCGCTGGTTTCTGGGGGATTACGCACTTGGCCTTTACGCTGCCGCAGTGCGATTTGTCGATCTCCTGCGCAATTTCGTCGGGATTGCATTAAGTGTGCTGATGCCCCGAATTGCGCTCTCCGCGCAATCTCGTTCCGGGTTGCGAAGGCTGGTTCAGGCCGCAGTTTCCGTTATGGCTGCGATTAGCATCCCTCTTACGCTCGGAAGCCTTGCGACCGCACATCTGGTTGTGCCCTGGGTGTTGGGAGCGAACTATGCGGCGGCGGTTGGTCCGGTGCGCTGGACGTCGGGCTTCCTGTTGGCTGCGCCGATCGCATCTCTGCTGTCGGGAACGGTTCTCTATGCTCTCGGAAGGCATCGCGCATGTTTGGCTTCGGCTGCGGCAGGTGCCCTTGCAGCGGTGGTGCTTGCTCTGGTGCTGGTTCATTTTTTTGGTTTGCCCGGAGCGTGCGTTGCGTTTGTTCTGGCGGAGGCGACGGTCGGCGTCACCGCCTATGTTTTGATTCCTGAGGAGTTACGCGATCTGTGGAAGAATCCAATCATCCTGGTCGCGGGCTTCTCGGCGTTACTGATGGTCGCTGGGGTTCGGCTCACGAATTCCTGCACGTCGCGGCCGCTGATCGTCGTCGGGGCTGGGGCAGTTGTTTATATGGTTGCATTGGTAGTGCTGGGCAGAAAAATGCTGATGCAACAATTCGGAGACGCCAGGTGAGCTCCAAGGGACAGTCCAGACATCCCTCAGTGGCTGTCCTGCTCTCCGGGCGTGAGCAGTTTAGCTGCTATTTTGGTGGCGCTGTGGCTCGGTGGACCTATGAAGTCTACAGTTGCCTCAGCGACCGGATCGATGTCACAGTCTTTGGCTTTCCCACTAGGCGGGAAGACTTATACCCGCTTCGCCATGAAACCAGCGAAGTTTGGCGGGCGTGCAATCTGGTTGCGCGAATTCCTGTAGCCCGCCGCTACCAAGAGACTCTTTGGCTGCGGGCTCTAGTCCGTCGATTGCGGAGATTCGAGGTAGTACACATTCACAACCGTCCGCAGTGGGTAGAGGCGCTGCGAAGAATGGGTTACGGAGGATCGATTGTCCTGCACTTGCACAACGATCATCTCGGGCATTGGTCCGGACCTGCTCTGGACGCTCTCGCTCCAAGGTTAGACGCCATTGTGACCTGCAGCGATTATCTGCGGAGCACCTTTGCCGCGAAGTCCAGCCTTCTGAATGACAAAGCCCATGTGGTGCTCAATGGCGCCAACCTGCAATTGTTTTATCCCCGGGAAGAGGTTCGGGAACCTAAGACAATTTTCTTTGTCGGGCGCTTTGATCCAGAGAAGGGCGTAATGCAACTTCTGCAGGCTTATGAAAGATTGCTCGACACGCATCCCGATGCGAAATTGGTAATCGGCGGCACCACGAATTTTGGAACACACCTTGAGACGACCTACGTCAGGCAGGTGCGCGAACTGGCGAATTCGCTAAATAAGAACAAGCATGCCCAGGTTCACTTTACCGGCTATCTTGATCACGATAAAGATTTGCCGCTGTGGTTTCAGAAAGCGACTGTCTTTGCGTGTCCCTCTCTTTTCCAGGAACCCTTCGGGTTGGTGAATGCAGAGGCCATGGCTTGTGCCACGCCAGTGGTAGGGTCAAACCGTGGCGGGATCCCCCAAGTTCTTGGCGATGCGGGCAGGCTGGCAGACCCCGAAAACGTGACCGAGTTTGCTGCGGAGCTTTCGGATTTACTGGCAAGGCCGGCATATTCCAGACAACTTGGGCTAACGGGATACGAGCGATGCCAGAAGATGTTTGATTGGCGAGTCGTCAGTGAGAATTGGATGATGCTGCTCGGTTCCGTCCGCCACAAAGCTGCGTCGTGCGGCTGCGGCGGATAGAATGGCTTGCTGCGTTGAGTTCGACTTCACAATGCCCGTGCACGCTCTTACTTTAACGTTCGTCTATGCAAAGTCGTGGCTTGCTGATCGGTCGGACGAAGCGCGACTTTGGCGGCCCTTGCGGGAGTCGATCGCTTGATCCCCAGGCTCGTAATCATCACCGAAATCATCGCTCCGTACCGAATTCCTGTTTTCAACGCGCTGGCCTCGAGATCAGAAATCGAACTACATGTAATTTTTCTCTCCGAGAACGATCCTAGCTTGCGGCTTTGGCGCGTGTACAAAGATGAGATCAAATTCTCGTACGAGGTGCTGCCATCATGGCGGCAGCGCTTCGGTCGGCATAATGTGTTGGTGAATCGTGGGCTGGTCTCGGCGCTGAACCGAATCAGGCCGAACGCTGTATTGTGTGGAGGATACAATTATCTGGCTTCGTGGGAGGCGGCGGGTTGGGCGAAGGTTCATAATGTGCCGCTGCTGCTTTGGTCCGAAAGCACGGCCTTGGACACGCGAGGCGGCCATCGGCTGGTGGAATTCATGAAGGCGCGTTTTCTGAGTCTGTGCAGAGGATTCGTCGTCTCGGGAAGATCGTCATTCAATTATCTAAAGGGGCTCGGAATTCCGGAGCAGCAAATCTTCACGGCGCCGAACGCCGTTGATACTCAGTTATTTTCAGCATTGGCGGACGCAGCGCGGCGCGACGAAATTAGTGTCCGAACCCGCCATTCATTGCCTGCGCGCTACTTTCTATACGTTGGCCGGCTGGTGGAAGCCAAAGGTGTATTCGACCTGTTGGAGGCGTACTCTCAGCTCAGCGAAAATATCCGTTCAGAGGTCGCACTGGTATTTGTGGGAGATGGTTTTGACGGCGTGAAATTGATGGAGAGAGCGTCCCAGATTGTGCCGGGAGCTATCTTGTTTCCGGGTTTTGCGCATCGCGAGGAACTGGCGGAGTTTTATGGTTTGGCAGACGCTTTGATTTTTCCAACTCACAGCGACCCTTGGGGACTGGTGGTGAACGAAGCGATGTCGTGCAGCTTGCCGGTGATCGCAACCAGTGTCGCGGGATGCATGGAGGATTTGGTGCGGGATGGCTGGAACGGATTTGTCGTTCCGCCGCACGACTCGTCCCGGCTTGCCAACGCCATGGCACGTTTAGCGGCCGATTCCGCGATGCAAGTGCAGATGGGAGAGAGAAGCAAAGAAAAGATTGGGGAGTACTCTCCCGTGGCATGGGCTCAAGGCTTGTTCGACGCAACAAAATCTGTTGTGAGTGAGCAATGAAAGGCACGATTGGGTGGATGAGGCTGGTAGTATACTGGCTCGAACAAACCAGCCAACAAGCGCAGTAGTGTGGTGTTTTGGAGAAACGCGTACCGGAGAAGAGATGTCGTATCCGTCAAGGGTCGCGCATGAAAAATGATTTGCAGCGCCAGGGCTCCTGTGCCCCACAAGTCGAGATTCTGGAGTGCACCCTTCGTGACGGAAGCTACGCGGTAGATTTCAAGTTCACGGAGAACGACACCGCGATTCTGGCGGGCGTTCTGGGGCGACTTGGATTTCGGTGGATTGAAGTAGGGCATGGTGTGGGCTTGGGAGCAACGAAGGCGGGCAAAGGCGCAATGCCGGCCACGGACGAGCGGCTTATCGAAGTCGCAAAGCGCGCCGCGCCACATGCTCAGATCGGATGTTTCTTCATCCCTGGTATTGGAACGGCGGACCAATTGAAGTCGGCCCGCGCAGTGGGATTGGATTTTGTCCGTGTCGGCTACGACGCTACGGAAATTGAAGACGCTTATCCCTACCTAACATTGGCCAAGGATTTGGGCCTGAAGGTCTGCCTCAACTTCATGAAGACCTATGCGATCTCGCCCGTCAGGTTTGCCGAGAAGGCACGTGAGGGCGGAGCCGCGGGTGCGGACGTGATCTACTGCGTCGACTCTGCAGGCAGCATGCTTCCCGATGACGTGCGAAGTTATTTCTGTGCTGCTCGCGAGCTCTGCACCAGCAATCTTGGCTTTCACGGCCACAGCAACCTCCAGTTCGCTGTCGCCAATAGCGTGGAAGCGGTTCGTCACGGCGCCAGGTTCATCGATTCCACGCTCTACGGATTGGGACGAAGCGCGGGCAATGTTCCCACCGAAGTCGCCGTGGCTGTGTTCAACAATCTTGGCCTCGAAACTGGCATCGATCTGTTTGATGTGATGGACGCAGCTGAGGAATTCATCGGCCCGCTCATGGCGCAGGCGCAGCTCTACGACATGATGTCGGTGGCCATGGGGTGCAGCCAGTTTCATTCCTCGTTCTTGCCTAAGGTCGCGGCCGTTGCCCACCAGCACGGAGTTGAACTGCGCAGACTCGTGGTCGCGATGGGCAAACTCGACCCAGTAAATCTCGATGAAGAGAAACTGAATCGGGTGGCCGCGGGTTTGCCGAAAGCGGCGGCAGCAAAAACCCGAGAGATGCTGATCTCGTTCTCGGTGCCCGGCATTTCCGCGCACAGTATCAGCAGTTCGCTTGCAGCGGTGCAGTCGCTGGTAGATGGGATGACCGTCACCTGCGCCAAGCGCCGCGCCCGTCCAGTGCTGGAACTTGTCGCCTCGGAATCACCATCACCGGACTTGGTTTTGGCAGACCTGGTGCTCGCTGATGGCCCAGTTGTGCTCGGAAGGGTGGTTTACGGTTCTTTCGAAGTGCTGGAGCAAGTTTTGAAGATGACCGGCAACAGTGTGCCGCTATACCTGAACGACAAGGATGGTGGCTCGTGGGCTGCGAAATGGCCCTCATCGCTGAACGAGATTGTGGGCGCCGAGAGAATCCTGCCGGTGCATTCAAAGCGGCTCTTTGCCAGCTACATGGAAGATGTAGTGACCACCGCGGCTCAACGCTGTGGAGATTTTTGCCTGATGATTTATGGAACTCCCAGTGTGGCGCTGCTGCGTCATTGCTGCGAAACTTTTAGCAACGTTGTAGTGCACAGGGATTTGCCTGCCGAGGCGCCCGCGAACTGTTGGCAGATGGCCGACTTCTCCGACCGTATGCATTTTGATCTAGGAATCAGCGTCGCGTTGCTGCTTTGTCCGCCGGATGCTGCAGATGCGGCCTCGATTGATCAACTGCTGTTGCCCGATGGAGTCGTAATGACTGCGGGGCACTATCCCCGCTTCGAAATGGATACTCCCGGCAGGGCGGTTCTGCGGCTCGATCCCAATCACGCCTATCGCGGTCAGATGGAGCGATGGGTGGCCATCTCAAATCTCATGAAGTTGGCCCAACCCAGCCCTTTGGCGATGCAATAATCTCCATGCAACAACGGACGATACGAAGGCCGACCGATAAATGACCAGCGACCCGACAATCCGCGAAACGCTTGGTGACGTGGTAAGGCGCTGCCGGGAGCGGGTCTTCCTGGTAGACGCGGTTACTGGCCGCGAGATTACATACGGCGGTTTTCACCGGCAAGCCTGCGCCTTAGCAGCCGAGCTTCGCAGGCGGGGCATTCAGAAGGGCGATCGCATCGCAGTGATGGTCCCGAACTGTTGTGAGCTAGCCATCTTCTATTTCGCCTGCATTTATCTGGGTGCGGTGATTGTCCCCGTCAATCCTGCGCTGAGTAAAAGCGAGGTCCAATTTATTCTGGCGAGTTGCAAGCCTGCGCTCGTCGTGGCGGGTGCGGCGAGCGTCGACTCGATTAAGATCGTTCATGCAAATGTGCTTCAGTTAGTGATGGCTAGTGATGCGAACCTGGGATCTGCATTCGATCAACTCAAGATTGACTTACTCAGCGAGGCGAGCGATTTTGTGCCCGTCGAAACGGCAAACGCCGAAGATCTCGTCGTAATCATGTATACCTCGGGAACGTCGGCGAAGCCGAAAGGGCTGGCGCACAAGCTGAGAGGAATGCTACGAAACGCTTCGGCTTTCGCAACCGCCCAGGAAATCGGACAGAGTTCACGGTTTTATTTGACGCTTTCGATGTCGTATATGGGCGGCCTTTACAATCTGCTGATTTTGCCCTTCCTGTGCGGCGGCAGCGTGGTCGTGGATCATGTGTTCGATGCGCGGTCGAGCCTGCACTTTTGGGACAAGGCGAAATCCAACCAGGTCAATACGCTGTGGCTGGCGCCGACCGTTTTGTCGATTCTATTGCGGATGGATCGCGGCCGCACCGGCGAAGAATTCTGCCGCAACTCGGTGCATCAGGCGTTTGTCGGATTCGCTCCACTTCCTATGAAAGTGAAAGTGGAGTTTGAATCGAGATATGGCGTGCGGCTGATCGAGAATTATGGTCTCTCGGAGACTCTTTTTGTCACCGCGCGTTCCAAAGGCATTCCGGACGCGCCTGGATATGTTGGCGAGTCGTTGCCAGGTATAAGTTTGCGCATTGTAAACGACGAAGGAGGACTAGCCGCGCCAGGGGCAGACGGAGAAATCGAGATTCTTACGCCGGATCTTATGGCGGGCTATCTCGATGCGGAAGGCGGAGTTTCGGAAACGCAACTGGCGAACTGGTTTCCCACTGGTGACGTTGGCCATCGTGATAATCGAGGATCGCTCTTCATTACCGGACGCAAGAAAGATCTCATTATTCGCGGCGGCGTAAACATCAGCCCGGCGGCCATCGAAGATGCGCTCATGCATGTTCCCGGCATAGCCGACGTGGCTGTGGTCAGCATTCCGCACGAGCTTTACGGCGAAGACATTGTGGCTGTTCTGAAGCTGGATCCCGGCGTAGATCTTGCGTCCATGCTTGAGTTGGTTATCGCGCATGCGAAGCGCACACTGGCACAGCATCAGCAGCCTGCCCGCTACATCGCAATCGACGAGTTTCCGAGAACTGCGAGCGGCAAGGTGCAGAAGGCCCGGATCCGCGAGTTGGTCGCGGAAAAGCTGCAGGTAGGTTCGATCTCGCCGGCTTCGTCCTCAACGCTTCGAACACAGGCAGCCGAGAGCGCAGGAGTGTCCAACTGATCGTCCGCACCGGGAAGTCCGCACCGAATCAACATATGAAAATCACGTACGAAGATCATGTATGAAAATTATCGATCTCTCCCTGCCGATCGAAGAGGGAATGATGACCTTCCCTACGCACTGGCATCCTGTGGTCGAGATAACGATCCTCGGCCGCCACGGGATCGAGGGCCGTGAGACGCGGAAAGTAGTGTTGGGAACGCACATTGGCACCCATACGGACGCGCCGCGTCATTTCATTCCGGGCGGCAAGACTATCGATGAAGTGTCCTTGGATGTGCTCATCGGCCCGGCGACTGTGGCGGATTTTACGGGCTGCAGGCCTTTGCAGGAGTTCGATGTTACCGACCTCAAGCAGAGGCTCGGCGAAAAAATTCCGCAGCGGTTGATTCTGCGCACCGGATGGTCGGAATATTTTGGCAATCTGAAGTTCTACAACGAATATCCGTTTCTGTCGGAGAATGCCGCGCAATGGTTGGTGGATCAGGGCGTGCGGCTCATTGCAATGGACACGCCATCGCCGGATAACCCTGCACACTCGCGTGGAACTGCCAAAGATTCTCCCAATCACAAAGTGCTGTTGGGTGCGGGAGTGGTGCTGGTGGAATATCTAGCTAATCTGAAAGCTGTGACCGCGGCAGAAGTGGAACTTATCGTGATGCCGCTTAAATTGAAGGGATGCGACGGCTCGCCAGCCCGCTGCGTGGCCATAGAAAAGTGAACAAGGAAATTGAGTTGAGGGATCAGGTTCAGGATTGGCTCACGGAGTGGTTTATCGCGCGTGGAAAACTCACAAAGAAAGTCGGCGAGACCGCACCTGAAACCCTGCGCATCACCGATTACTTTGAGGCAGGTTGGCTCACATCCATGGAAGTCGTGGAATTTGTTACTGAAATCGAGCAGCGCTTTGGCATGCAGTTTTCCGAAAACGATCTGCAGGATCCGCGATTCGTAACCATTGCAGGTCTCGCCGAGCTGATTCTCGCGCACTCGACGCAGGGCAGTGAGAGCAGGTAGATTCAAAGCTTGCGCATCAAGTCTCAGCCTATCCAACCTCAGCGTCTCCGGCCTCCGTTCGCGCCGGGAACGTGAGAAAGCTAAACCAGTGAAGCTGCACATTCTCACGCTCACTCCTTTTTATCCATCGAGTGGTGATGAAGTCAGCGGTTGTTTTGTTGCTGAGACTCTGAAACAGCTTACTGCTCAGGGGATAGAGTCCTCAGTGATCGCGATCGATTCCATTTATCATTCCCGGAAAAAAACGAGCCGCGAGTTTCCCGCCGAATGGATCCGCTATCCACAGTTGCCCGGCAATTTCGGCTTATCGAGCGCAGGCAGATTTCTTGCCTCTTTTCTTTTGAGCCGCGTCCGGCAACTTCACCAGCGCTCCCCGATCAGCGTGATTCACGCTCATGCCGCGCTGCCTTGCGGGCATGCTGCTGCATTTCTCTCGCGACGATTGGGCATTCCGTTCGTTGTTACCATTCATGGCTTGGACGTCTTCAACAATTGCTTTGAGAGTGGTATCGCGGCGGGATGGCGGCGGAAGTCTTCTTTGTTTGTTTATCGAAACGCGCATACAGTGATTTGCATCAGCGAAAAGATCGAGCGACTCCTCCGCGATGGAATGGACTCAGTGAAAGCCGAAGTCGTTTATAACGGTACCGATCCCGACTGCTTCACTCCTGATGGGGTTACCCCTGGTCTTGAGTCAGAGGAGTCGCCGGCAATTCTGATGGTTGGTAATCTGCTGGCTGGCAAGGGGCACGAGTTGGTGCTTAAGGCGATCGGCAAACTTACCAATTTGTTTCCTCGGCTGCAATGCTGCATCATCGGCGAGGGTGCCGATCGAGAGCGCTTCGCCAGACTAGCCAGAGATCTCGGCGTCAGCGATCGAGTTCATTTTCTCGGTAGGCGCAACCGGAGCGACGTGGCGAAGGCGATGCGCGACTGTACGGTTTTTGTTTTGCCCAGCCGCTACGAAGGGCTCGGTTGTGTTTACCTGGAGGCGATGGCGAGTGGTAAACCGGTAATCGCGTGTCGAGGGCAGGGCATAGATGAAATCATTCAGCACGGCAGCAATGGATGGTTGATCCCCGTCGATGGTGTCGAGGAACTCAGGCAAGGCTTGCAAGTCTTGCTGGGTGATGCTGGATTGCGGCTTCAAATCGGTAACGCTGCCAGACGGACAATCCTCAACCGCCTCACGATGTTGCATCAAGCCAGGAGGCTGCTGCGGATTTATGAGGAAGCTGCGCGATGACCACTCCGATGCGAGCCCAACAACAGCAAACTCCGCGTGCCGAACTTGTCGCTATCCAGGAGAAAGACATTCCCGAGGTCGCGAGTTTCATCGCGACTCAATCCAGCCGGAGCAGAGAATCCGTAGAAGCACATCTGCGCTGGTTCTTATTGGAAAATCCAGCGCTGCGGGCCGAAGATCCTCTTGGTTTTGGATTGCGTTCCGCCGATCGGCTTGTAGGATGCATTTTGTGCAGCCCGCAACTCTTCCACTGCGAAAAACAAACTATCCTTTTTATGGGCTCGAGTTTGTTCTATGTCGACGATCGTCATCGAGGCTACGGAGGACGGATCTTCCTGCAGTATTGCCGCCTCGGGAATCGGCAGCCACTCTTCGGCACTTCGGCGAACGCCGAAGCTGCGGCCTTGTGGAAGGCGGCAGGGGCGAGCCCTATCCCGCACTCCGAGGGCGAATTGTTCGGTGTGCTGCGTTGGCCGCCGATCGCTCAAGAGGTGGCGCAGCGGCGCTATTCAAATCGCCTGTTATCAGCGTTGGCAGGAAGTCCCGTGGCCACTATTGCAGGAGTATTCCGTCCGTTGAAGATTGATTGCTCCTCTTCCGATAAGTTGCAGTCCCTCACATCAGCCGAGCAGGCGAGTGATTTTCTACAGCTTCACCCTTCCCCCACTATGCTCACGGCGGCGCGGGATCTACCGTATCTTCGATGGCGCTACTTCTCCGGAAGGGATGCCACGGTCGCAGTGTTCGCCTTCCACAGCGACCAGTCCAACCACGAAGTGTTTGTCGCGGTAAACCGGCGCATTCGTGGATATCGCAAGCAAATAAAGACGTTGAATGTGCTCGATGTTTATCCTGAGGTTTCGCAGGCTGAAGGTTTGCAAATTGTAGGGGCGCTCATAGCTCGCTACGGACAAATGGTAGACGCTATCGTTCTGCGCAGCCGGAATTCGGAACAACAGAAAATGTTCTGCGAAAGAGGTTTTCAGTGGCGCGCATTCGATGCGCCAAACAGCTGGTACCTCGATCGATCTAAGTTCTTGCCGACGCACGATTGGTATCCTGTACCGGCCGATGGCGACGGCCTGATTTAGAAATTATGTCTGGGTTTGTCGGGAAACGATGGATTTTAGAAGCCAGGCGCGCGGGTTCTTTATTCGGGCGGCTACTTTCGCGCGTGCCGATGAGTTGGCGTTTCGCGTGCAAAGTCTTAACACGGGATCTCGCGGCCTCGTGGTTGGAATGCATGAAACTCCTGCATCTCTGGAGGAGCGGTTTCGCGAACAGCTGGAGTGGGTCTCCGAACATTTTGCGATTGTGAGTTTGGAGGACTTCACGAAGCTGTGGGAGCAAAATTCTCGATCCGAGAATCATGCCAAGCCGCCGGTTCTCTTTACATTTGATGATGGGCGAGAGAGCAACTACACCGTGGCAGCTCCTCTGCTCGAATCTTTCGGTGCGCGCGGAGTTTTCTTTATCGTTCCCGGCTTCGCAGAATGTACGGGAGATCAGGCTCTGACGTTCTATCGATCGAGAATCAATCCTGACTCCCGACCTGGCGACGAAACCTGGGAAGATTGGAAGCCTATGAATCCTGACCAGATTGCGGATCTTGCGGCACGAGGCCACGCCATCGGCAATCACACGCTTACTCATCACAGATTGGCTGGACTCCCGTGCGAAACGCTGGAGCAAGAGATTGGCGAAAGCGCTCGCAAGCTGACTTCATGGACGAAGCAGCCTGTTGACGCATTCGCTTGGACGTTCGGGTGGGATGCGGTCGATGCGAACGCCTGGGATGTGATACGGCGCTACCATCGTTTCTGTTTTGCGCCGTGCGCCGGAGTGATCGACAGCCGTCACGACGTTCCTTCGCTGCTATGGCGCCGGGAGGTTGAAGTGAAATACTCCGCCGCTGAGTACCGCTTTATTTATTCGGGACTCGTTGACCCGTGGTGGAGCACTCGGCGAAACCAACTCCGCAAAATGCTGCAACACTCGACTGACCAAAATGCTACTTAGCCGTTAGATTACAAATATCGAGTAGCCATTCAGTTGCGCTGAGGCATGGTCGTCGAATCGATGAACTGCACCGAAGAATGATCCACATCTTCATTAATGCGCTTGCAGCCAGTGCGGGAGGAGGTCTCACTTACATTCGCAATGTACTGCCGCGGTTCGCGATTCGCGACGACGTTCGCGTCACGGTGATGGCGAGTGAACCCTTGCGCAGTGAGATAACGCCTTCCGCCTGGGTCACGATTGCGCAAAATAACAGCCCCACCAGCTCCATCGAGCGCTTCTGGTACGAGCAGCACAGCCTGCCCACGATAATCCGTAGCTCTGGCGCAGACGTGGTATTGTCCACGGGAAATTTTGCGCTCTGGCGCTCTCCAGTGCCTCAAATCCTTCTCAGCCGGAACGCTCTGTACCTGTCAGCTGATTTTTTTCGAGATCTACGGGAGAGAGGCGACTATCGTTTGTGGCTTGATACGGAAGTGAAGGCCGCCTTCGCCCGATGGTCGGTGCGCACAGCAGATTGCACGGTCGCTCCGAGTTCTTCCTTCGCAGGCGAACTGGCGCAATGGACCGGGAAAGATGTCGTCTGCATTCATCACGGATTCGATCGTGAAACGTTCTTCCGCGAATCGGCGCCGTTGCCGCTACCTGTGCAAGAGCAGATCGCTGCGACGGACGGTTCGCTTCGGGTACTTTTTGTCAGCCACTACAACTACTACCGAAATTTTGAAACCTTGATTCGTGCCATCGCGATTGTGAAAAAGGAACTGTACCCTCGCACCGTCCGGCTACTTCTCACTTGTAAACTAACATCAGAGGACAATCCGGGAGACTACCGCGCCAACTCGGCCGCGGAGTTAGTGCAACACCTTGGTCTCGAACGGGAGATCATTGAGCTTGGCGCAGTGCCCTATGCCTTGCTTCACCACGTGTATCGCGCGTGCGACTTCTACGTCACTCCGGCATATGCTGAAACTTTTGCTCATCCTCTGGTCGAGGCAATGGCCAGTGGCCTTCCTGTGATCGCTTCCAATTTAGCTGTCCATCGAGAGATCTGCGGCGCCGCAGCAGTATATTTCCCGAGGTTCTCTCCGGAAGATCTAGCGGAGCTGGTCATCCAAACATCACAATCGCTCGAAAAGACCGCCGCAATGCGGGACGCGGGAATAGTTCGCGCTCAAGCCTTCAGTTGGGATAAGCACGTCGAGCGATTACTGACTTTGGCGAGAGGTCTGACCGGAAACGTTTGAGCCGAAGGGGCCAACACTTCGCGTAAGATCATTTGCGACGACCTTAGGGAGCGACGCTTCGGATGTGTGGAATCTTCGGCATTATTGGTCATAATTCACCAGTTCCCGCCGAGATTCTCGAGCAGGCGACCCGATCCTTAGCTCATCGCGGACCGGACGACGGCGGCGCCGTCATTCTGCGCGGTTCTCAGCAGCAGGCAATCGAAATCGGGTTAGGGAACCGCCGCCTCGCAATTCTCGACCTATCTCCTCTGGGGCATCAGCCCATGAATGATCCGGCTAGCGGAAACTGGATCGTCTACAACGGAGAGGTTTACAACTTTCGCGATGTACGGACGAAGCTGGAACGAGAGGGAGTTTATTTCAACAGCCTTTCCGACACGGAAGTGATCCTCAAAGCCTATGGGCGCTGGGGCGAGCAATGCCTTCACGAATTTCGCGGCATGTTTGCGTTCGCCATTTGGGATGCGCAGCGGCAACGCTTGTTCGTGGCGCGCGACCCAATGGGCATCAAGCCGCTCTACTACTACTCTTCCGATCGTTACTTCATGTTTTCCTCCGAGGTACGGACCCTGCTCGGAACCGGCCTCGTTCCGCGCCGCATCGATCCTGCTGGTCTGGTGAGCTATCTGACTTTTGGTTCGCTCTACGATCCGAATACGCTGGTAGAAAAGGTGAACTCGCTTTCGGCCGGCCACTACTTGACCTGGGACAAAGGGCAGGTGACTCAGACGGAGTACTGGGATTTGGTTAGCCCGGAGGTTGCACCCGAGAAAAGTCGCAACGAACTTGAGACCAGTGTTTTCGAAATGCTCGACGAGTCGGTACGGATGCAACTGGTGAGCGATGTGCCGGTAGGCGTTTTTCTTTCGGGCGGCATCGATTCCAGCAGTTTGGTCGGCATTTTGAGCCGGAACGGCGTACGAGCGAGTACGTTTTCCATTGTATTTCGCGAGGCTGATTACTCTGAGGCGGAATATTCCCGTGCGGTCGCGGAGCAGTTTCGAACGGACCATCATGAGATCACCGTCTCTCAATCAGACTTCCTGGCTGCGATCGCACCTGCAATCCATGCGATGGATCTGCCCACGGTGGACGGAGCAAACACGTACTTCGTGGCTGAGAAAACCCGCGCCGCAGGCGTGAAAGTCGCTCTTTCTGGACTGGGCGGCGATGAGGTATTCGCCGGATACTCAAGCTTTACAACGGTCCCGCAAATGGAAAGGTTCGACAATGTGTGGGAACAATTGCCGGGAGGAGTCAGTCGGACGCTGGCAAATGTGTTTGCGGCGGTCGCACCATCGAATGACCAGACTCGCAAGTTGACGGCCCTCGCTCGCAATGGTGGAAAAACCGTTCATCCTTATTTTCTTTCGCGAATGCTATTTACGCCGGAGCAGCTAAATAAGTTGCTGCCTGACATGAAGTGCGACTCAACCGTTTTCCAGCGTACGGCAAAACCTTTGCACGAAAGCTTGAGCCGCGCCCAGAGCCTGGATGCGATCAACCGCGTTTCGTATCTGGAAGCGCGGTGTTATATGCTCAACACATTATTGCGCGACGCAGACTTTATGAGCATGGCACACGGGTTGGAAGTTCGCGTACCGTTAATCGACCATCGCTTGGTGCAGCGCATGCTGGCGCTGCCGGGATCGTGGAAGCTGGATGCTGGGACTTCGAAGCCTTTGCTGGTGAGGGCTCTTGCGGGTCAACTCCCGGACAAGGTCGTCCACCGGCGGAAACGCGGCTTCACTTTGCCCTTCGAACACTGGCTGCGGGAAGACTTGCAGCCACTTGTCGAAGAAACATTGAGCAGGATCGGAGACGGCGCACTTGGTACGATGATCAGCCAATCGGCAGCACGTCAAGTATGGGACGATTTCTTGCACGGCCGAACTTCCTGGTCGCGCCCTTGGTCCTTGTATGTGCTGCAATACTGGTGCCGGCAGCACATTTCGAGGTAAACGATTCGCAATTAGCAACGAACGATGATGGAAAAGGTCGAGGAAATTCGGGGTGCTGCAAACGCCGCACCAGCCGGCAAGCTGCCGGTTAGTGTCATTATTCCGGTTCGCAACGAGGCAAAGAACCTGCCGAGATGTTTGCAGGCGCTGAAAGAGGTTGGAGAAGTTCTCGTTATCGATTCGGAAAGCACGGATGAGACGGTGGAGATCGCGCGCTCCTACGGAGCGCTGATC
>CAYOVU010000076.1:0-2825 GCA_964407505.1 uncultured Acidobacteriaceae bacterium
CCGCAGACGAATCGCCGCCGACTGCACCGCCGCTTCCACCAGCGGCAGCCCGCGCCCGCGCAACTGCTCGGCAAATTCCACAATCAGAATCGCGTTCTTGCTCGACAGCCCGACCAGCATCACTAGCCCGACCTGGCAGAACACGTCATTCTGCAAACCGCGCAGCCATTGCGCGCCCAGCGCGCCCAGCAGCGCCATCGGCACCGCCAGCAGCACGATGAACGGCAGCACGAAGCTTTCATACTGCGCCGAAAGCGTGAGGTACACGACCAGCGTGCCCAACCCAAACAGAATCAGCGACGTTCCGCCCGCTGCCAACTCTTCCAGCGATAGTCCGGTCCAACTATAAGTAAATCCTTGCGGCATCTTGGAGGCCAACTGCTCCATCGCCGCAATCGCCTGCCCGGAGCTGTATCCCGGAGCCGGCGAGCCGTCGATTTCCGCCGACCGGAACAAGTTGTAGTGGCTGATGACCTGCGGCGTCGTAGTCTGCGTAATGCTGATCAGGTTCTCCAGCGGCACCATCGCCCCGCTGTCAGACCGCACGTAAAACTGCTTCATGTTCTCGGCCTGCGCCCGGAATTCCTTGTCGGCCTGCACGTACACCCGGTACGAACGGTTATTAAAATCGAAGTCGTTCACATACGAAGACCCCATGTACACGCTGAGCGCGTCGGTGATTTGCGACAGCGGCACATGCAGACTCTTCGCCTTCTCGCGGTCAATGGTCACCAGAAACTGCGGGTCGTTCGCCGTGAACGCAGTGAACAGCCTCACCAGATCCTTCCGCTGACTAGCCTGCTGTAGCAGTCCGCCGGTCGTGGCCGCCAGCTCGTCGAGTTTGTGCGCCGCCTGGTCCTGCACTACGAATTGGAATCCGCCGAACTGTCCCAGCCCTTGAATTGGTGGCGGCAGGGTCGGAAACACGATCGCTCCTGAAACACCAAACATGCGCGGCCGGATGCGGTTCAAAATCGCCGACGCGGTATGCGCGTCTCCTTTGCGCTGCGAGTACGGCTTCAACGGAACAAAAATTAGTCCTTGATTCGCCGCCGCACCCGAAAAACTGAACCCCGCAATCGAGAAAGTTCCTTCCAACTCCGGCTCGTTCGCCAATAGACCCGCAACCTGCTTCCCGATCGCCTTCGTGTATTCCAGCGACGCTCCCGACGGCGCCTGGATCACGATGATGAAGTATCCCTGGTCTTCATCCGGCACGAACCCGGTCGGCACGCGCGTGAATACGAAGTAGGTGAGCCCCAGCCCGGCAAAAAATATCACCGCCATGGCCAGCTTATAGTCCAGCACGTGATGCAGCAGAACCCGGTATCCGCGGGTGACGGCAGAGACGCCGTCGTCAAACTTCTGCAGCACCCACCACTTTTTGTGGTGCCCGCCGCTGAGAAAAATCGCCGCCAGCACCGGCGCCAATGTCAGCGCGTTGAACGCGGAAATGGCGATGGAAAATGCGATAGTCAGCGCGAACTGGCGAAACAGAATGCCCGTCGTCCCGGGAAAGAACGCGACCGGCACAAACACCGCGACCAGCACCAGCGAAGTCGCAATCACGGCGCTGGTAATCTCCGCAGTCGCTGCCGCCGCCGCCTTGTGAGAGTCGTGCTCGCCCTCAGTAATGTGGCGCTCGATGTTCTCGATCACCACGATCGCGTCGTCGACTACCAGACCGGTCGCGAGAGTGATGCCGAACAACGTCAGCGTATTGATCGAGAAGCCGAGCAGCTTCACAAAAACGAACGTGCCGATGAGCGAAACCGGAGTGGCAATGAAGTGAATCATTGTCGTTCTCCAGTCGCCCAGAAATATAAAGATGACCAGGATGACCAGTGCGATCGCTGAACCTACGGTGAAAGCTACGTCGCGGATCGACTCCCCGACCGCGTCGGTAGTATCGAACGCGACTTTGTAATGCATCCCCGGTGGAAAGTTCTTCGACAATCGTTCCAGCTCCGCAATCGCCCGCCGGTCCACGTCGAGCGCATTCGCGGTCGAGAGCTGTGTGACGCCGAGTCCAATCGCATCCTGCCCGTTGAACTGTGTATCGTTCGCGTAGCTCTCAGCCCCCAGCTCCGCGCGGCCGACATCTTTCAAATGCACCAGCGTGCCATCGGTGTTCGTCTTCAGAATGATGTTGTCGAACTGCGCCGGTTCGCTCAACCGGCCCACCGCGCGCACGCTGATCTGATAATTCTGATCCGCGACGGCAGGCTGCTGACCCACCTGCCCTGCCGCAACTTCCACGTTCTGCTCCGACAGAGCGCTGACCACATCGGTCGCTGTCAGCCCGCGTCCCGCCATTCGCCCCGGATCCAGCCACAGGCGCATCGTATATTTCCGCTCGCCAAACAGGATCACGTCCGCCACACCCGGAATGCGTTTCAGCGCGTCCCGCACGTAGACGTCGAGGTAATTGCTCATGAACAGCGTCGAATATTTGTTATTGTCCGAGAAGACGGCCGCGCCAAACACGAAGTTCTGCGAGGTTTTGGCGGTCGTAATGCCCACGGCTTTCACCGCGCCCGGAAGCCGTCCAGAGGCCGTGTTCACGCGGTTCTGAATGTCGACCGCAGCCAGGTCCGGATCGCGGTTCAGGTCAAACGTCGCGGTCACGATGCTGGTTCCGTCGTTGCCGCTGGTGGAAGTGATGTACTTCATCCCCTCCGCGCCGTTGACCTGTTGCTCAATGGGAATCGTGACCGCGCTTTCCACGGTCTGAGCGCTCGCTCCAATGTAGCTGCTGGTCACGGCCACCTGCGGCGGCGCCAGATTTGGAAACTGCGAGATCGGCAGTGTCGGTATCACGGCCA
>CAYOVU010000077.1:0-9724 GCA_964407505.1 uncultured Acidobacteriaceae bacterium
GTTGCTCTCGCGCAGCGCCCGAAAGACCCCCGCCGAAAGGCTCGCCTCTTGCTGCGCGTAACCCAAGCGCTCTGCCCATACGGCCTCATCCCACCACGTCAAGGCCACGCCCGGATTCGCCAGCATGTTTCGCAATCGCCACCCCATTGCCAGCTCCGCGTCCGCCAAGTGCGCTACGATCTCAGCGACTGACCACTTTTCAGGTGCAGGACGCCGGATCAACCCCTCCGGCGCGACATCGCGCAGACGCGATTCGAGCTGCGATGGGGTGGCTTGTTGGACACCGATGGGCTCCTCATCGCCAAGATAGCTTAGGACTCGGTTTCGGTATGCTTCGAACGTCTCTGCCATTGGTCCTCTCGGTAGACTGTGTATGCCGCCGAACATCTCGTGGAGTAGACCGAGCCATCCTGGTTCGCAATCATACGGGTGTGATGATGCAACACAAACACCGCGACCTCACTGCGCTCCGCTACAACGGCGGCTGGCCCAGCCGTCCTCTAACACGGCACGGGACACCCCACCCGTGGCAGTTTCACGGAGCCTGCCCTGAGCGGAGCCGAAGGGTGGGCTGCTGCGAACTCTCACCGCATGTTCATCGGTCACAGCGAAATCCTAGCATTCCTTTTACATCGTTTCCATGCCGACAAACCTGCACTGCCACCAAGGTTGGACGAAAGCGCGTCGGCTGGGCCAACCTCCGGTTTAAGATATTGCAATGCCCATCACGGCCGCCCAGGCGCGAGAAGCGCGGCGAGACATTGCATCGATTGCCCTGCGCACGCCTCTCATTCAATGCAACGCGCAATGCAACGCGGACGCGCCTGCAAACCTGTATCTGAAATTAGAAAACTTGCAACCGATCGGTTCGTTCAAAATCCGCGGAGCCGCGAACGTCATGGCGCGGACCCCGCGTGAGCGGCTTGCTGGCGGAGTTTTGACCGCGTCCGCGGGCAACATGGCGCAGGGCGTGGCCTTCTGCGCCCAGCGAATCGGAGTGAGTGCAACGATTGTCGCCCCGGATACCGCTCCCGCCACCAAGATTCGCGCCGTCGAGCGCATGGGCGGACGTGTCATCAGAGTTCCTTTCACCGAGTGGTGGCGAACTTTCGAGACTCGCTCCTATCCGGGTGTGGACGCTACTTTCATCCATGCCTTCGATGATCCGGATGTCATGGCCGGGAACGGCACAATCGCGCTCGAACTGCTGGAAGACCTGCCCGATCTAGACGCGGTCGTAATTCCCTGGGGCGGCGGAGGACTATCATGCGGCATCGCCGCAGTACTGCGAGAACTTGCTCCCAAAGTGCGCATCTTCGCCGCCGAGATTGAAACTGGAGCACCGCTGGCTGCATCGCTTGCCGCCGGCGAGCCGCGAACTGTGGAATATCAGCCATCGTTCGTCGACGGTATCAGTAGCAAGATGGTATTCCCGGGTATGTTAGAACTCGCGCGCAAGCTACTGGATGGATCGTTGGTGGTCACGCTGACAGAGGCTGCGCAGGCTATGAGAGTTGTTGCAGAGCGGAACCGGATAATCATCGAAGGTGCTGCGGCCTGTGCCGTTGCAGCTGCTTTGTCGGGCCGTGCTGGCTCCGACAAGATCGTAGCCATTATATCCGGCGGTAATATCGACCTGGATAAGTTCGCTCAACTTGTCAGCTAGGGGGCTGGCCCAGCCGTACTCTAACACGACACAGGATGCCCCACTCGTGGCAGGTTCCTGAGATGCGACGACTGCGTAGTGAAACCCGCGTCGGAGTGAAGAGGGCGCGCCCTCTGCTGCGAGAGCGCGCCCGGAGAGTTAGTAAGTAAGGCTATCTACGCTAAATGGGCAAGCATACGCAGGAGCTACAATCCCAGACCCCTTCGCCGGGGCATTCATGACAGCCCGCGCACTTGCTAGCCTTATCGCAACAAACCTTGAGAGGGGGAGGCGCGTTCTTGTCGGAGCCGGTGCCCGCCCTTCTGAATCCATTGCTGGGAAAATCTAACGATCTTTCCGCGTTGAAGACGTCGAAGCTACTCGATGGCATAGCTCCTGTATTAAAGCCGGTGTCGACGCCCGCACAGGTTGGCTGAACAGCTTCAGCAGTATTGGCAGTTGGAGTTTGTTGGAGTTGGTTAGGAGTAACTTGTACCTGCTGCGCAACCGCGGCAGTTACAAGCAACATGCTGGCAAATAACACAAGCGACCACTTGGCGAGTAACATGGTTAACCTCCGCTTATGCCGCAAGGTTACTACCATACTAAGTCATGGTAAACAATATACTGTGGTAAGTAGCTAACATATGGCAACGGATGATAAGTGCGGATGCCGACATGGCTCCGGTGTCCCTGAGGCAGATACGTAGTTGGATTTTCAGACACTCCGCTCCCAATTTTTGTGGGCTCACATAAACTACGAAGACGATTTCCAGGAGATTCGCCATGTGGGCATCATCCATTCAACATCTCGATTCCGCCGTTGCTCTCATCATCATCTTTAGTTTCGTGCAAGCCGGGTGGGGATCCAGTTCACGCTAGCTCGGACAAAAGTGCGTCGGCAGGGCCAGCCCCCAGTCCCCGCGGCACGCAAATTTTACAAAGTTTTTACAAGACCCTTGACTTTCGTATGACAACATCCGGGATTTTTGCAACTACTATCGTGTGCACCATGGCAGGACATCGCGCACATGCCAAGCAGACTCAGAACAATTCACGTAAGGAGGCGTTATGAAAACGCATAAGGCAAAGACGTTCTTGCGCGCGGGCGCGTCGCTGGCCCTCGCTGTGCTGGCAGTCGCGGTCGCTGGTGCCAACTTGGCGCAGGCACAGAGCTGTAACGTCGAGTGGACTGGGAATGCGGGTACGGACGTGTGGGGCACAGCCAAGAACTGGAGTACGGACAAGGTGCCAGGCCCGACGAGCAACGCCTGTATCCTGACCGCACCAAGCACTGGATCCGTCGACGCAACCGCAACCCCGTCGATCTCTGTCAATTCGATTCAGCTAGGCCAAGGCGACGGGCTCGCCTTCGGATCGGGAACGGTAACGATTGCGGAGTCGCTGACCAGCCAGGGATACCTCACTCTGTTTGGGACCACCACGCTGAAGGCCGCCTCAGTCGATATGCAGTCGGGAACTTTGGTAGGGGGCGGAACGATCGCGAGTTCGCTCACGAACAATGGCTACCTTGGGCCAACCAACGGGGAGACCGTGACTGTAACGGGCAACTACACCCAGACACCGAGCGGTCAGCTGAACGTGACCTTTAGTACGGCCTATCCCCCGGCGCTCGTGGTCAATTCAAATGCCACACTGTCAGGCACTTTGACTGTAACCGTCAACCTAAAGCATCCGCCGAAGCCGGGCTCGACCTACACCGCCATGACCTTCGGTTCGCTCAGCGGAGAGTTTACGAGCACCACCGTCGAGGGAGGGGGCACGGTGCAATACACCAATAACAGCGTCGTTGTGACATTTCAATAAGGGGGCTGGCCCAGCCGTACTCTAGCACGACACGGGATGCCCCACCCGTGGCAGTTTCACGGGTGGGCTGCTGCGAACTCTCCTTCGCATGTTCATCGGTCACAGCGAAATCGTCGCGTTCCTGTTACATCGTTTCCATGCCGACAAACCTGCACCGCTACTACGGCTCTTAGAGCTTCATATCCGCAAATCTCCTGAGCCCATCGGCATCGCGGCCCACCCGTGAAACCGCCACGGGTGGGGCATCCAGTTCACGCTAGCTCGGACGAAAGTGCATCGGCTGAGCCAGTCCCCGTCTCAAGAATAATTTAAGCCGTATGAAGGTGACTTTGGAACCAACTGTCATATACTTAGCGAGCAGTTTAAGATCCTTCAATCATTGAACCGATGAGCGGGATTTTTGTTAGTTACAGGCGGGAAGACAGCAGCGCTTACGCCGGCAGACTATACGATCTGTTCGTGTCGAGCTTTGGCCGCGATCGTGTGTTCATGGATTTAGATTCCATCGGTCCAGGAGAAGATTTTCGAACTGTAATCGAGCAGACCTGTTCCTCATGCAGGGTTCTCCTTGCCGTCATAGGAAAATCATGGGCCACCGCGCGGGACAAGACCGGCAATATCCGATTGGAAAGCGAGACTGATTTCGTTCGCCTGGAAATTGCCTCTGCCTTAACGAACGGGCTCCGAGTAATCCCAGTTCTCGTTGGTCGCGCAGAAATGCCGGACGTCACTTCCTTGCCAGTAGACATCAAAAGCCTAGCTTTTCGGAACGCCTATGAAATTTCCGATCGACGTTTCCATCGAGATGTTCAGGAATTAATAGACGAGATACAGAAAATTCTAGGAATCGGGTTTCGTAAAAATCCACCGCCTCGACCGACACACGATGTCCAAGATAGCCTGAGTACGGCGGCCATTTCAGATACCGTCCCGGCAAAGTCTTCGAGCTTGGTGACAACCGTCGATAAAAAAGATGAGCTTCGTGCGGTGTCCCCGGAAATAGCTGTCACAAGAAAAGAATCGCTGCTTGATGAACAGCGCAGGATAACAAAAGCGATTCTGAACATTTGGCTGCAGCGGGGATCGCGACACGGTCCTGACGAAGAAATGGAAAGACTACAGTGCCGCTCTGAGGAAGTCAAAAAGGAGTTGCTTGATTTAAAGATAGTCAAGGGAAGTATTTCAAAACTATAACTGGGGGGGTGACCCAGCCATACTCTAACACGGCAGTTCACGGTATTGCGTCGATCGGAGCACGATCGCTAGGGTAGAAATCTCATCGCTACCAAGCGTACAGATCTAATCGTGCGGATCTAAGCGTACAGATTAATGAGCCGCCCGCTCCAGCTAGCGGGATCGGTCGCATAGAAAAGATAATGGGCGATCGCCGTGCGTCCCACAGGATAGCTCCAAGCCCACCCGGAGGCATACTCCCAGCCCGAGCGTCCCGCCTCATCGCTCTGGGAATCCCCGACGCTCTGGGAATCTTCGACGAACGTTCCGTAGATGCGATTGGCCCCGCCCCGGCGCGTCGATGACGACCAGGCGAAAGCGTCGGCGGAGGGAACAAGACTAATCTGGTCGGCCCGCGTGGTGGTCGCTCTCGGAGTAGTGGTGATCGCCCTCTGAGTAAGAGGCACGAGGCTGGTCGACACATCGGACGCCTGCGACGGGTCGACCGGATTTAACGACGCCGGGAGCAGTTTAATCGACATGGGAAATCAGTTTGCCAACTCTCAATCTATCGGCAGTTCCGGCCGATCTAAAGAACACGCCGGTACTTTAGCGCCGCGCCGGGAGGAGTCATCCCCACAATCCTCTGGCTTCCCGACCGAAGCGCAGCAAAGCAAGCGAAGTTGAGAGTCTGCGATGAGCGAAGCCGAAGGGAACCTGCTTGTGCGATCCGCGTCGCGGAGAAAGATCGTGTGGGGCGGACACTCCTGTCCGCCGCTGTTGATTTTGATTTCCACGGAGTTTGTAGTTGCGACTTATCTCGATGGTAAAGTTGCCCATGGTCTCCGCCACAAATCCCGAAAGCTTTGAGCAGATCGTGGAGTGGGCATACAGCACCCTGCCGCAGAAGGTTAGGGACCTTCCAGATTTTCCTGGCATTCAGGTGCTTGACGAGCCACCTGCGGACGTATTGACGGACATCTCGAATAGAAAGAAGTGGCACCCTGGCACTGAGCTGTTGGGGCTGTACAGTGGCACATTGCGGACGAAACAGTCCTACACCCAGGTGAAATTCGCCCCAGACTTGATTTTTGTTTTCCGTGACCCCATTCTGCGCTGTTCAAAAGGAGACTTGCGGGCTGAAGTCAGACGGGTGGTCTGGCATGAAGTCGCGCACTGGCTCGGCTACGAAACCGAGGAGCAAGTAAAAGCCTTGGGTTTATGATCGCATCTCGTCGAGCCAGATCAATGAGCGTTATGGTGGGAAGCGTTTTATTACCTGATCGGCGATGCGCGCAAGACTCTGGAAGCGTTCGCGCAGTTGTTCATAGGATCAACTCCGGCCGATGCGGAAAAATGGGACAAGAATCTGCTGCCGGAAAAGAAAAGTCGAAACTCAGACCTGAAATCCGAAACCTAAGACCTAGGACCCAAGACCTGCGACCGGAAACCGCTAATTGCCAACTGCTAATTGCTAATTGCGACCTGCCTCTTAATCCACATGCTCTCCCACTTCAAACCCTTCCTCCGCCCGCGGCAGCACGTCCCGCTCGCCGGCCATCAACACATACAAAGTCGGCAGCAGGAAGATGCTCATGACCAAATCCGCAATCAGACCGCCGACAATCACAATCGCAAACGGACGCTGCGAGTCAGAACCGATGGCATGCGACAAAGCCGCGGGGAGCAGTCCTAAAGTTGCGACCAGCATCGTCATCATGATGGGACGCAGCCTCAGCACCGCGCCCTCCACCGCCGCGTCTTCGATGGAATAACGCCGCGCCCGCAGTTGATTGATGTATTCCAACATGATCACGCCGGTCTGCACCGACACGCCGAACAGCGCCAGGAATCCCACGCCCGACGACACGCTGAAGTTTGTCCCGGTGATGAGCAGCGCGAAGAGGCCGCCGAATCTCGCCATGGCCACGTTCGCCAAAATCAAGAACGCCCACTTGAACGAGCGGAACATCGTATAAAGAATGATGAAGATAATCAGAACCGTGATGGGCAACACAATCAGCAGCCGTTCGTCGGCGCGTTTCTTGCTCTGGTATTCCCCTTCCCACTTGATGTGATATCCCACCGGCAGCTTTACCTGCTGATTGACTTTTTCGATCGCCTCTTCGACCGCTCCGCCCAGGTCACGCCCGCGAACACTATACTTGACGGCAATATAACGTTCGTTGCCTTCGCGATAAATTTCCGATCCGCCCTCGGCCACATGTATTTTGCATAGTTGCGCGAGCGAGACGCGTTCTCCCGTGGGCGAGAGCAAACGGATCTTCTCGATGGCTTCCTGACTGTCGCGGTATTGCGGAAGATACCGCATCGTCAGATCGTAGCGCGCCTCACCCTGCAGAACTTGAGTGAGCGCATTGCCTCCCACCGCCGTCTGCACCGCATCCTGCACATCCGCGACATTGATCTGATACCGCGCCGCCGCGTCGCGGTCAACCGCCACGTTGAGATTGGGCTGGCCGAGAACACGAAAAACCGCCATGTCCTCAATGCCTTTGACTCCGCGCATGATGCTTACGATCTGATCGGCCTTCTCCTCGAGGGTTTTCAAATCATCGCCGTAGACCTTGGTGGCGAGTTCGCCCTTCACGCCGCTGACGGCCTCTTCCATGTTGTCTTCGATGGGCTGTGAGAAACCCCAGACGACGCCGGGAATCTTGTCGAGTTCGCGCTGCATTGCAGCGATCAGTTCGTCCTTGTTTTCGTGAAAGATCGGCCGCCACTGTTCTCTGGGCTTCAGATCGACGAAATACTCGGTATTGAAAAAGCCTGTGGTATCGGTGCCGTCATCGGGACGCCCCACCTGGCTGGTGCATTGCGGCACCTCTGGGAATGAGCAGAGGACGATGCGAGCCTGGTTTGCCACGCGGATGCCTTCATCCGGCCCAGTGCTGGGCGCGAGCGTGCCACGCACCCAAAGCGCGCCTTCATCGAGATGAGGCAAAAACTCCGAGCCGATCACGCCGCCCAGCGCAAGATAAATCGCGAAACAAAGTCCGAGCACGCCCACGCCGAGCGTGATCGTGCGCCGGCGAATCGCCCAGCGCACCCCATGTCGATATTTCTCGGTCATGAAATGCATGACCGGGTTGTGCCACTCCTTGGCGCCCTTCGCGAACGCGAAGCTGGCCAGCACGGGCGCGATCAGGATGGAGAAGACCAGCGCGCCGAGTAACGCAAACGCAACTGTCCAGGCCATGGGATGAAACAAGCGCCCTTCCACGCGCTCCAGCGTGAAAATGGGCAGATACGCCGTGATGATGATACCGATCGCATAAAACACCGGCCGCTGCACTTCGTGCGACGCGTCGCCGATTTTTTCAATCGGCGTCTTCGTGCCGTTCGGTGCGTTCATGTGACGGACGATGTTCTCGATCATCACCACCGCGCCATCGACGACCATGCCAAAATCCAGCGCTCCCAGGGAAAGCAGATTTGCGGGAATTTTTTTCAAGTCCAGGCAGATCGAAGCGAATAGCAGGGCAAATGGAATCGTGGCCGCCACAATCAGCCCGCCTCTTACATTGCCCAGAAAGATGAACAGAATGATCGAGACCAGAATCATTCCCTCAGTCAGGTTGTGTAGAACCGTGTGACTGGTGAAGTGGACCAGATCGCTGCGGTCGATGAAGGGAACAATCTTCACTCCCGGCGGAAGGATATGATCGTTCATCTCCTCGATTTTTTCGTGAAGGGCTTTGAGCGCGGGATCGGCGGCGGCGCCTTTCCGCAACAACGCAATTCCGGAGACTACGTCGTCGTTGTCGATGATCTTTCCGTTTTCGCGGAAGACCGCACCGTGGGGGCCATAGGGACAAGCACGACAAGCCCGCGCGAACTGGCCGAGCCTGATCTTCGGACCTTGCGAAACCACAGCGATATCTCTGACGCGAAGCGGCGTGCCATTCTTGCTGAGAATCACTGTCTGCTCGATGTCATGAACGTGATCGACTTGTCCCACTTCGCGGACATTGATCTGCTGCAGCCCTTCCTGGATAAAACTTCCGCCGGCGTTGGCGTTGTTGTTGGTCAGCTGTTGCTCGACCTGCGCCAAACTCAGCCCGTAAGCGACAAGCTTATTGGGATCCACCCGCACCTGGTATTCGCGCGTGGGGCCACCGAAGCTGGAAACATCGACAATGTCCGGGACGGATTTGAGATTTTTTTCGACGACCCAATCTTCCAGGTGCTTCAGTTCCATTGCGTCGTACTTGGGGTTCGAGCTGTGCAGCGTAAAGAAGTAAATCTGGCCGACGGGACTCCAGTCCGTGCCCATCTGCGGCGTCACGTTCGGCGGCAGCGTCACCTGGCTGAGTCGCTCCAGAACCCGCTCTCGATTCCATGCGTTGTCGGTCCCATCGTCGAAGATCAGCTTTAAATCGGAGAGTCCGAACAACGAGAACGAACGCAGGTGCACCACGCCGGGAATTCCGTTCATTACCGTTTCCAGCGGAATCGTGACTTGCTGTTCAATTTGTTCCGCCGAGATTCCCGGCCACTGCGTGATGATTTCCACGTAGTTATCGGCAACGTCCGGATAGGCCTCGATCGGCAGGTTGTGGAAGGAAATGATGCCCCACACAAACAGCACGAACGCCAGGCCCAGTACCAGCAGCCGGTTGCCCAGCGCGAAATCGACCACGCGTCGAATCATCTATTGCTCACCGTTATTGCTCCACCGTGTTTTGCAGTGCCAGCGCATTCGAAACCACTTGATCGCCCGGCTTGATTCCTGATGTAACCTCTTGCAGATTGTTCGGGAGCATTCTCCCCGTCATTACCTCGAGACGCTTGAAATGTCCCGTGCCCAGCGGCGCGTACACCCACTCTCGGTCGTGCAAGTGAAGAATCGCACTCGCCGGAATCGACGCCCGAGCCTCCGCCTGCTTCCCATAAAATGTTGCCGTCACGAACATTCCCACCCGCATGACTCCGGGATTCGCAACTTCCAGGCGAACTTTCGCGGTACGGATATTAGGGTCGAGCACCGGCAAAATGTTATCGATCCGTCCCTTCAGGACTTTGTCGGGATACGCGTTCAGCCGGATATCCGCGAAG
>CAYOVU010000078.1:0-20837 GCA_964407505.1 uncultured Acidobacteriaceae bacterium
GCTACAGAAGCCGCCGGAGCAGCGGCCGGCTTGGAATAAAGCTTACCGACGCGCTCCGACATCTGCGCGCCCTTCGAGACCCAGTAGTCGACGCGGTCGCGCTTAAAGTCGACGGAGGCGGGATTGGTGCGGGGATTGTACGTCCCAACCACTTCCACGGGCCGGCCGTTGCGCGCGCGCGCCTTCTCGATCACGACAATACGGTAATGCGGTTGTTTACGCGCACCCATGCGCGACAGTCGAATCATTAACACAGATATATATCCTTGTTCCGGAAGAATCCGGCGAGGTCAAGACAAACACTCATTATGCCGGAGGTTAGAGGGAATGGCAAGGGAGGAAGTGGTAGTGCGAAATGTGTGTTGGTGGATTTAGGAGGGAATTTCGCGTTCGTCTTCTTCTTTTTGAAGAGCAGCGAGGGCTTCCTGGGCGCTGTTGTAGTTGATTTTGCGCCCTGCAATTCTCCACCAAGATTTCTGGCTTGGTCGGCCAAGATTAAAGCCAATGACGTAGACGTGGCTTTCGCGTAGTCGAACCTTATGTCTTACGATAGGGTCAGTAGGGTTCAAATCTATGGTGCGGAGATGACCGGGTTCTGTGAGTTGTAACTTCAATCGAGTACTCCAAGCGTCTCATTATTAGCTTTTAGTCAGAGAGGCGGGAAGTCAAGCAGAAAACTCTTCGCTGGTCACCTTAGTCACGCTAGAAACTGAGCAGCGAGTTCACGCCAGAGCGCTGAATCGACCATAGTCGAGTCCTACGTCTGCATTTGCTGCGTGAAACTGAGAAGGCGAATATGCCCAAAGGTGGTGCCTCCTCCGTGCCCTAGCCAGAGCTAAGCGGGCAAACTAAAGTCGGGGCAATTGGAGAGATCATGCCGATTTTAGATAGGCCAAAGATCGACGATGTTGACCCGAAGACCGGAGAGCCAAAGTTCGGAACCTATGCCGAGTATGAAGAGGCGAAAGACGCATGGAACCGGCAGGAAGCCATCCGAGAGTTTCAGGAGTCATCGGCGAAACAGCCAAAAACGGGCAATGATTTCGGGGGCGCAATGCTCGGGGTTGTCTTTCTTGCTCTGTTAGCTTATGGGGGCTGGGCGGGCGTCTCGTGGGTTGCAGACGCGCTTAAAGGTCACTCGACCGCGAAGGCTAGTGCGCCAGACTCACGCGACGAACAGATCAAGGAACTGAACGCCCGCATCGCCCAGCTTGAAGCAAAACCTACCGATCATCACTACGAGCTGCGTGTTGATGGTCTGCGCACGTTCCGGTTCGATCCCGCCACTGGCTCAACGTGCGTCGAACTCACAACGGAGGCCGATTGGAAGCGACCAGAGACTATTCGTCAAGGCTGCCAGTATCAAGACTGGGCGTCTGGTGAGGGGGCGACCAGCAAGGACCACTTCGCCGCTGAATGCCAGTTAGTCCACGACAAGAAGGCATGCGATCAGCTCACCGCAATGGTTTCCAAGTGACCGCTAGCCGAGCCACACGTTGGCTAGGTGACTGTTTTAGGCCGACGGGATCGTGCGGAGCAAAGCTAATGGCTCTACGGCTTCCGTGGTGCTGGAGGCGGCACGGGTGACGTTTTCTCTCGTAGAGTGCCCGCCAAGTCATTCATCGCAACTCCAAGACCCTGAATCGCGTCGGTCATCCACTCCAACTTCTTGAGAATCTTGTCGAGTTTTTCGCTATCGGTCATGAATGTGTCTCTGTTTGTGAGGAGTATATCTCAACAGTCAGACCGCCGAGACGAGCCCCGCCCCTAGGTCTAGGGAACACCACGTAAGGATGGTCGTGCGGGAAAAACAAAACCCCGAGCCACATTCAGCCCGGGGCGTTAACCTGTCCAGTTACGCAACCATTATCGGCAACTGCAATACTCAAGTCAAGATTACTTGAGGAGGTCCCCTGTCCGGAACCTCCTCGCCAGCCTTCCCTACCAGAACCGGGAAAGCGGTGGACCCGGCGGGATTCGAACCCGCACCTTTTAACTGGACAGGTTAACGTGCTGCCAATTACACCACGGGCCCTGCGCAGACTTTATGGGCGTGTTGTAGCTCGTTCAAGTTCGTTCGTCACAAGACACGGTGGATACCCGATATGAAATTCCCGCGATGGACCGAGCAGGTCAGGTACTCTTTGACATCCTGCATGTTATAAAATCGGTTTGTGAGTAAAAAAACCGAAGAACCCGCAACTACGTTCGGGGATGCCAGCGAGAAGACGAAGGGGCTATCCGGTAAGCGGTTGCTGCGGACCGGCGGGACTTTTTCTAGGTTTTCCGCGATCATGCGCCGTCTGCGGCACGTACGTTCGGCCGGACCTTATACCCGAGACGAAATGAACGGGCGCTAGACTCCCTCCACACCATCCCGCATCTTTCCCCACCCTGCTAGACTCAAATGCTCTGGAGGCAACGTTGCAGGCAGTCTACATTCTCTCCGCAGTGCGCACGCCGATTGGCAAGTTTGGGGGATCGCTGGCTTCGTTGACCGCGGCTGACATGGGCGTGGTGGCGGCTAAGGCTGCAATGGAACGGGCGGGAATCCAGCCGGAGCAGGTGGAGGAAACCATCTTTGGCAACGCGCGGCAAGCGGGGGGCGGCCCGAATCCGGCGCGGCAGATTTCGATTCGCAGCGGCGTACCGCAGGAAGTTCCGGCGTTCACGGTGAACAAGGCTTGCGCCTCAGGGCTGAAATCGATCGCGCTGGCTTACCAGGCGATTGCAGTTGGGGATGCGAGCTGTATTCTCGCGGGGGGAACGGAATCGATGTCGCGGCTTCCCTATTACCTTGAGGCGCGCTGGGGATTCCGGCTGGGCAATCAGGAACTGGTCGATGGCATGTATCGCGACGGATTTTTTTGTCCCATGGCAAAAATGGTGATGGGAGAAACCGCTGAGGTGCTGGCCGACCACTACAAGATTTCGCGCGAAGAGCAGGATGAATTTGCGCTGGTGTCGCAAACCCGCGCGGGGCGGGCGATTGCTGCGGGACGTTTCGACACGGAGCTTGCTCCGGTGACGATTGAAGGCAAGAAAGGCACAACCATTTTTAGCCGCGACGAACATCCCTTCGCGGACGCGAGTATGGACAAGCTGGGCAAGCTGGCGCCGGTGTTTTCAAAAACCGGAACTGTCACCGCGGGAAATTCTTCGGGCATCACGGATGGTGCCGCGGCAGTGGTTGTCGCGAACGAGCATTTTGTGAAGAGGAATAATCTTAAGCCGCTGGCGCGAATCGTGGCTGTGACATCGGCTGGAGTCGATCCGCGCACGATGGGGATCGGTCCGGTGCCAGCATTGCGCAAGCTGGAGGAAAAATACAGCCTGCGGCTTCACGATTTTGGTCTCGTCGAGTTGAATGAGGCCTTCGCCGCACAGGTGTTGGCGTGTGATCGAGAATTGAATTTCAATCGCGACAAGCTCAACGTGAACGGCGGAGCGATCGCGATCGGACATCCCATCGGCTGCACGGGCACGCGAATCACCGTGACACTGTTACACGAGATGCTGAAACGGAACACGAAGCGCGGTGTGGCGACGCTCTGCGTGAGCGGCGGGTTGGGTATGGCGCTGGCGCTGGAAAACGCAATGTAACTGGCAGGATGTGAAATGACTGCAGCACCGGTAACGATAAGCCGTTCTCCAAAAGAAGGCTCAGGCAGCCGCATTGACGGCCACAAAACGCGGTCGCTATACTTTCTGAAGAGTCCGATCCCAGGAGACAGAATGTCCCTTTCCGCGGTAATCGTGGACGATGAGCAGCTTGCTCGCGATGAACTGGCTTACTTGCTGAAAAGCGCCGGCGACGTCAACGTGGTGGCGCTAGGAAAGAATGGTCTTGAGGCCGTCAACCTCATTAAAGAACACAATCCCGACCTTGTGTTCCTCGATGTCCAGATGCCGGGACTCGACGGGTTCGGCGTCATTAAAAAGCTCCTCGACAAGAAAATTACCCTGCCCAAGATCGTTTTCGCCACGGCGTTTGACCAGTACGCCGTGAAAGCATTCGAGGTGAATGCGGTCGATTACCTGCTGAAGCCCTTCGACAAAAAGCGGGTCGCGCTGTCAGTGCAGAAGGCGCGAACCCAGCAAGGAGCCGAAGGCCTGCCTGCGGAGCGAATCGAAACCCTGGTACGGATGCTGCAAACGCCGAAACCTCAGACGTCGAAAATTCTTCTGAAAGCCGTTGGCCGCATGTTTTTGGTAGACCAGAAAGAAATTTGTTACGCCTCGATTGAAGATGGAGTAATCACGGTAGTGACGGCTGGCCCGACGGGCATGGAGGGACACTCGAACTGCCGCACCCTGGAAGAACTGCTTTCCAGCCTGGATTCCGGTTTATTCTGGCGGGCCCACCGCTCCTACCTGGTGAACATCAACCGGATTCGCGAAGTTGTGCCCTGGTTTAAGAGTTCGTACCAGCTGCGAATGGATGATAAGAAGCAGAGCGAAATTCCAGTCAGCCGGGCACAAACCAAGCGGCTACGCGAGCTGTTCGGGCTCTGAATTGACGGTTGGGGGGGTCTGATCCGGCTGGGTATTTTGCTGGCGTGACAAGTCTTGAGTTGATGGCTCGGAGACGAGCAATCTTGAACGGATTGCGGCGAGGCAGTCTGTTCTGCCTTTTCGACGGCAACCATCAGATCTTTAATCAACTTGCCGCTGTGTTGGATGGACTCTCCATCAAATTCCTCCAAAGAATTAGAATCGGAGAGCAGCTTCAGATTCGGAGCTGCCCTCCAATACCCCTTGGGGGAGGGTTAAACTGCCAAAGCCTCCAGCCCGGTACGGTCGCGCACTACAAGGGTCGCGCCATCCAGACGGATCAACCTTTTTTTCTTCAGATGACTCAGCAATCGAGTAACTGTCTCGCGCGAGGATCCGATGCGTTGCGCCATTTCTTCGTGGGTCATGATGGATCGCAAATGGAATTCCCCTGAGTTAGAAATTCCTTGTGGCGCGCACGACAACAGCAATCTTGCCAATTTCCCCGACGAAGAGCGCGCCAGCACCAGATCATGAATGTCGCGATAGGCCCCTTGGAATTCACGACTCAGCCACTGTGCCGCATGAACTCCCACTTCGCTCTCGCGCTCCAGCAGGGCCATCAAGTCCTGCCGGCTGATGAAATCCAACTGACATGCCGAAGCGGCTTCGGCTGTCATTACATAGCTCGTGCCGGAGATGGCGGCGCTCAACCCCAGGACTTCCCCGGCTTCGGCCTGTTTCAGAATGAGCACTTTGCCTTCTTTCGACGTCGTAGAGAGCTTCACTTTGCCCGAGCAAAGAACAAAAACGCCACGCGGCGTTTGTCCCTCTACAAAAAGGACTGCCCCCGAGGGCATGATTGTGTGATGACTCGCCGCGTCCACCGACCTCAGCACATCCGGCGAGAAGCGACAGAAAAAGCCCTCACGGCTTGCCGGACAGCCCATGCAGCTTTCGATGATCTCGAGACCATAAGGAGTTCTCATCCCTGCCTCCACTGTCGAGCTTTGCTCATAATCATTTTCCGTACTGTTTTCTGTGCTGTCATCCGGGAACAGCGCACTCTTTTGTTGCGAGTGTTCGAGCAATGCTCTGGCGTGAGCTCGCGTGTTCTCGTGCGAACTGCGCGCGGCGGAAATAATGTCCCAGCCGGCCGTTGTGTTGCCGCGCCTTGCCCACTCAACCTCACAAGCAAACAAGTACAGCGGATCAATCTCGTTCGGGTGGAGGGTGCGGACAATCTGATCGCGATTCTCTTCCGACGCGGTTGCTGCGGCTGGGTAAGTCGGGATAGTTCGGATGTCTTGACTTCCAAATTGAGGTTCGCGCCACCCCGAACTTTTTGATTTTCCATCTTGACTTGCAGAATTCCTATTCCGCAATGGGAGTACACGCAGTAAATTGTTTGGCTGGTGATTCCTAGCAACTAACAATTCTCCACCCCAAGGTTCCCGAAACACACCGGGCAGTCGACGAGGGCACGCGGCTCGTCCACCCGCTTGGAAAGCCTTGATTAAGAATCTTTAAGTCTTTCCGATTGAGAACGCCATTGCATTTGTCGTTCCATAATGGCGTCTCCATGGAAAAGGGTCTAACTCGAAGAAACGAATACGCAGCGAAGTTAAGACCGAGCGCATTACCGCGAACCTACTGCCGACCTCTCGGCAATTTGTAGACGATTCGGCACTTAGGCACCACCCTCTACCGTTTCGGCACATGGTCAATCCTGTTTCGGACCTAAGTAGTCATCACGAGTGATTCCCAGCCTCTGCATCTTCGACTGCAAGGTGGTGCGCTTTAAGCCAAGCTGACTGGCTGCTCCGCGCGGTCCAGAGATCTTTCCACGGGTCTCGCGCAAAACTCGGATGATATGCTCGCGTTCCGCATTCTCGAGCGATTGTTCGACGGTACGAGTGTCCGACGATTCTTCTTGAAGTTCCGCCAGTGGCGCCCGGAGAGCCGTCCCTGTGGTGAGAATGACCGAGCGCTCGATGAAATTTTCAAGCTCCCTTACATTGCCTGGCCACTGCCATTGCATCAGAGCATTCATGGTCTCGGTGGGAATTGTTTCGATAACGCGGCCCATGCGACGAGAAAATTTCTGAACGAAGTATCGGACCAATAGCGGAATATCCTCACGGCGTTCCCGAAGAGAAGGAAGCCGGATGGGGAATACGTTTAAGCGGTAGAACAGGTCGCTGCGAAACTCCTTATTGGCCACGCTCTTCGCCAAGTCACGGTTGGTCGCAGCAATCAAACGCAAATCTACCCTGATTGTTTTCGTCCCGCCCAGCCGCTCGAATTCATGATCTTGCAAAACGCGCAGCAGCTTAGGCTGCAATTCCAGCGGAATTTCGCCGATCTCGTCGAGGAACAGAGTTCCCTTATCAGCCACTTCCAAGCGCCCGATCTTCTGGCTGACCGCTCCGGTAAACGCGCCCTTCTCGTGACCGAATAACTCGCTCTCCATTAGCCCTGTCGGAATCGCAGCACAATTCAATGGAACAAAATGCTGCGGCGCCCGCCTGCTGATGTTATGGATGGCACGGGCGATCAGCCCTTTGCCGGTTCCGGTTTCTCCCAGAATGAGAACGGTCGCATCGCTGGGCGCGACGATTCCCACCTCGGCCAGTACTTCCTTAAGAGCGAGACCCTCGCCAATAATCTCCTCGAAGTGAAGCTGCGGGCGGGCTTCCCCCTCCAGGTAATGTTTTTCTTGCTCCAGCCTGTTCTTGAGCAGCCTGATCTCATTGGCGGTTCGCGCGTTCTCTAAAGCAATCGCGAGTTGAGCGGCAACCTGGTTTAGTAGCGTCAGGTCATCTGTCTTGAAGGCGTCAGCTCGCGTACTGCCCAGCACTAGGACTCCTCGCGGTCCCTTTGGTCTGAGCAACGGAACACAACATAAAGACCGGAGACCTTCGGCAGACAGGCTGGCTGCGAATCCGGGATCGAATTCCTGTAGCTGCTCTCGGCTGAAAATCAGCGGAGAACGCTCTTGCAAAACCTTAACGCCCGGACCGTAGGCCGTGCTAATTGCCTCCCCAAGGCCCAGGTTCTTGCCCAAGGGAAAGTCCATCGCCTGCCGGATCAACTGTCCACTCTTTTCGTCGTGGACAGCCAGAGCCGCATATTCCTGGCGCAGAACTCGGCGCAGACTGGCGGAGATCCTGGGGAAGATCTGCCCTGCATCCCACTTTGCCTCCAGCACACGGCTCACTTCCGTTAGTACTTCATGCCGCTTCCTCTCGCTACGCAATATGGCCGAGACTCCGCGCAGCGATTCTTCCAGTTTCTTCTGCTCGGTATTCTCGACTACGACCGAACCGATTTGTATTACCTTGCCAGTCTCGTCCTTGATAGGGATCACGTGCTTGGTCCAGTGGCGAGGCTCGGTTGAATTAGGCATCACGAAACTGAGTTCGATGTCCAAAATGGGCTGTCCGCTCGCCAACACACTCTGAAGTTGCGGTTCCACAAGTTCGGCAAGGTCACCGAGAGTCTCACGAATGGTCTTTCCCAAGTGCGCTATCGCCGGCGCGCCATTCATCTCCGCCAGTGTGTCGTTGATCGCAAGATACCGGAAGTCTGTATCGAGGATGCAAAGTCCCACGCGGGACGCTTTGAAATAAGTGGACAGCAACTGTTCCGATTCCATGAGGGTTCCAGAAGCGGAAAATGGGACGACTGCCGGATGCTGACCACGTGCCGATGTCATGGTGCCGGGCAGTTGGCCGTTACCCCCTGCGCTGGCTATGAGAGCGGAGTTTTTCTCAACTGCCGGTGCGTTTTCGTGCATCGGGCCTCCATTCATCCGGGCTCGATCGAGTACCAACGCAACGGTCGCAGCCACTTGTTCAAGCAATTCAACATCTCGCGCGGAAAATGCCTGGTCCACGCGGCGCGCCACCTTTAACACTCCCAACGACCCGTTCCCTGCAAGAAGAGGAGATAGATATAAAGACCTGACCCCAAGCTCCATGCCACGCTTGACGGAAGCGAACGGCAACTTGGCCAGGCTGGAGTAATCGAGAACCATGCTGTGCCGGTCGCGAAAAGCTTTTCCTGCCAATGTGCCCTCGATGGGAGTCAGCCCCTCAGGAGCCATCTTGTCTGAAATTTCTGGGTCCGGCATATGCAGACGCAGAGACTGAGAGGTCTCGTCATAAAGGTAGAGGCCAGCAAAACCTTGTACGACCCACTTCTGCAAGGAGCGAAGCATCAAAGACAGAGATTCGTGCAAATCCGAACCCTGCATGTAAAGATGGCCGACCTCGAGCAGTAATCGCAGCCTGCCTGCTTCTTCGTCCCGGCTGGCATCGGCTAATGTTGTATCGATGCACAGGGCTACCAGGTCGGCTACGCGTTGGAGAAAATGAATGTCATCACCGTTGAAAGCATGAGTCCGCTTGCTGGCGATTCCCAACGCTCCCAGCTTTTCGTGAAAGGTGGTTAGGGGAACCAAACTGTAGGAGCGAATTCCTCTTTCGGGAAACTCTGGCTCGAATTGCTTCTCTATTGAAAGATCATCAATAGACAAAACGGTTTGGTTCCGCCAGACCGTCGCCGCCGCCGACCGTTCCAGAGGAACCTCTACCGGTTCGGGAGACGAATTCTCCCCCTCCCAGGTATGCATCTTTGTAATTTTTCGACCGGGGTCACACAGAGCAAGATCGACAGAATCAGGAGAAAGCGCAGTTCGCAGCCGCGGGGCTATTTCGCGCAACAGTTCCCCGGGTTCGCGGCGCAGAGATGCCAACCCCGCCAGCCAAAGCAGAATCTCCTGGCGCTGCACACCGAATTCGGCGCCTAAGGCGCTCAAGGGGAACACCGCACCGCACTCCTGGCAGCGTTTCCCCCCTAAAAAACACGCCGCCTGTTTTGTTGCAACTGACTGAGCATTATTACTACACAACTCAGCGATAAATCGATTTTTCTTTGGGATATCGGTTTTTGGAACAGACTCGTCCCAATACGGGAGTTGTAATCGCGCTAACGTGGGAGTGTAGCCCTGCAAGAGCGGGCTCACAAAAAGCTATAATTATTGCGATGGCCCGGGGCTGGGAAAGCAAATCCGTCGAGGCGCAACAAGACGAGGCGGCCGCCAGAACGATGCCCGAAAAGCCGCGTCTGACAAGGGAAGCGGCAGATCGGCTGCGCGAGAAGGAGAGCCTTCGGCTAGCCCTGCAGAGCGTGATTCAACAACTCGAACGCAGCCACGATTTCCGACACCGCTCACTGCTCGAAAGTGCACGCAGTGATCTCCAACGGAGGATCGAAGAACTGAATGTATAGTGGTTGGGCCATCTGACCAATTATGGACAACAGACCACAATTCAGTTCCGCTTTCCGAACATACCGCAAAAATGTTCGCCACTTAACCGGTATGTTCAGCTTACTTTCGAAATCGGGCTCGACCCTCGGTGCTGACGTATAATTAAAATATTCCATGAAAGCTTACGTTTACGTTTTGCTCAAAAAGAGCGTCCTCGATCCCCAAGGAAAGACTATCCAGGGGGCTCTCAACAAGATGGGCTATAAGGGTCTGGAAGAGGTCCGCCAGGGAAAGTATTTTGAGCTCACTCTTGACGGCGGGCTGAGTCGCGAAGAGGCGCAAACCGAAGTCGAGCGCATCGCTCGAGAAGTGCTCACCAACCCGGTGATTGAAGAGTTCCGCTGCTCCCTCGCGGACTGAACTCGCCGAAAATAATGGGGTTTTTGCATGTGTGGCATTGTTGGATATGTCGGCAAAAAGCCTGTGGTACCGGTCATCATTGAGGGCTTGAGGCGGCTCGAGTACCGGGGCTACGATTCGGCTGGAATTGCGGTCGCCGGCAATGGCGACAAGCTGCAGGTCCGTCGTGCGGAAGGTAAGCTGCGAAACCTGGAAGAGGTCATCCGGCTCAAACCTCTCGATGGAACATTTGGCATTGGGCACACCCGCTGGGCGACTCATGGACGTCCCACGGAAGAAAACGCTCATCCCCATCGCGACTGCACTGGCAAGATCGTCGTCGTGCACAATGGCATCGTCGAAAACTATCTCAGCCTGAAGAAAAAGCTGCTGGAAGAGGGCCACAAGTTTTCTACAGAAACCGATACTGAAGTTATCGCGCACCTGATTGAAAAATTTCTTTTCAATACCGGAAACGGTCACCGACCGACTCTCGAAGAAGCCGTTCGCCGGACGGTGAAAGAGCTGGGCGGAGTATTCGCCCTGGTTGTCATCTCTGCGGATGAGCCTGACAAGATCGTAGCCGCGCGTAGCGGTCCGCCTCTCGTAGTCGGCCTGGGCAACGACGAATACTTCGTGGCGTCTGACGTTCCTGCGATTCTCTATCACACACGCGACATTTTCTTTCTCGCCGATGGCGACCTAGCCGTGGTCACCGTCGATGGCGTGCACCTGACCGATTTCGACGGCAAGCCGATTCAGCGCCAGGTACAGCACGTGACCTGGGACCCCATCATGGCGGAAAAAGGCGGCTTTAAGCATTTCATGCTCAAGGAGATTTACGAGCAGCCGCGCGCCGTCCGCGATACGACGCTAGGACGCGTTTCGCTCGATACTGGCCGCATCTTTCTCGACGAGATGCAAATCAGCGAAGCCGAATTCCGCGCCGCTAAGAAAATCAACATCGTTGCCTGCGGCACTAGTTGGCACGCCGGCCAGGCAGGCAAGTTCATGATTGAAAGTTTCGCTCGCCTGCCGGTGGAGGTGGATTATGCCAGCGAGTGGCGTTACCGCGATCCCATCGTCGATGCGGACACCATCACGTTGTTGATTTCGCAGTCCGGCGAGACCGCCGATACCATCGCTGCCCAGCGCGAAGCCAAAGGCAAAGGCTCGCAAACGCTGGCCATTTGCAATGTGGTTGGATCAATGATTGCCCGCGACGCCGCCGGAACCATTTATACGCACGCTGGGCCTGAGATTGGCGTGGCTTCCACCAAGGCCTTCACCTGCCAGCTAACCGCGCTTTATCTCTTCGCTCTCTATCTCGCGCAGGTTCGCGGAACGATGAGCACCGAGCAGATTCGCACTGCTGCTCAGGAACTGACGCTGATTCCAGGGAAGCTCGAAAATATTCTCATTCACGACGAAAACTGTGAAGATCTGGCCAAGCGCTTCCAGCGCTCTCAGGATTTTCTGTTTCTCGGCCGCGGCATCCACTATCCCATCGCTCTCGAAGGCGCACTCAAGTTAAAGGAAATTTCCTACATCCACGCAGAGGGTTATCCTGCCGGCGAGATGAAGCACGGTCCGAATGCACTGATCGATGAAAATCTCCCCGTTGTTATCGTGGTCACGCGGGACGCGAATAATGCCGGCTCGATGGTGCGCTACGAAAAGACAATGTCAAACCTGAAACAAGTCAAAGCGCGCTCGGGCGTTGTAATTGCACTGGCTACCGAAGGCGACGAAGAAATTAAGCAAGCGGCCGACCACGTCCTCTACGTACCCGCCGCGCCGGAAGAGCTTTCGCCGATTCTGGAAATCGTTCCCTTGCAGTTGCTGGCCTATCACATCGCGGTGCGTCGCGGATGCGACGTCGATCAGCCGAGGAATTTGGCCAAGTCGGTCACAGTGGAGTAGGAAGTAGCAAGCGGTTACCTCTTACACTTCATCGCCCATTCTCCCAGACCGTAGTCGATTGCCGAGCGAGTTCCGTTATTCGTAACAAGCATCAGATTTCCGTGGGAGTGCCTCGTGACGGATATAGCTTTCCGAGTCGGCTACGACACGACGGAGGAACAGGCTCATGTCTCCACGGAAAAACATTTTTGTTGTCGCTCTCACGCTAGTAGTTTCCGTCCCAAATACCTTTGGCAAGGGTAAGACAATCGAATGCCGCAGTTCAGTACTACCCACGCCAGCCTACTTCGTAGATCCAACGGCCGCGAAGCGGGGCAACGTGGACATTCGAAGTCGTGTTTATGTGGCGCCGTTTGCCATTCTGGACGCCGGAAGATACAGCATCCTGATCGACGAAGACTCGAACGTGCAGGACAGCGTTCACTTAGACGCCTCAGCTGGGCCGCTGGTGATTGGGAAGAAGGCCATCCTTGCGCACGGGGCGACTGTAAAGAGCAACCCGAACCTAAAAATACCAGAGTTTCATCCTGCAATTGGCATTGGTGGCACGTGCCCCGGCGCGGCTCCATCTGGTGTCTGTCCTTCGTTCGTGGGTTTCAACGCCGAAGTTGACGGCGGAATTGTCCAACTGGACGCCATGGTGGGAATTCTCGCGCGCGTTGGACCCGGTGTCACGATTCCTTCTGGACGTAAGGTCAAGCCCGGCAAGAACGTGACTTCCGACGCGGAAGTGATGGCGCTAACCGATCCGGTTACCGATCCTGACCGGGATTTTATGAATGGCGTAATCGACGTAAATGTTGCTCTCGCCAAAGGATATGCGGAACTCAGCAACGCAGATTCCACACAGGTGGAAGGGATCAACTGCAACCCGCCCACTTCATTCGCCTCGAGCGTTGTGCCGGTCCTGGATGGCCAAGGAGAGAGGCAGGTGCCGTCATTCATCGACCGCATCATCGGCCATGTACACACCGGCGATACCCTGGAGAGTCTCGAAAGAGTGATGACTGAAAAAGGCATCTCGATCCGTGGAGACGAAGGCTTCCCTCTGGAGATTGGCTCGATCACAAGAATTTCCAATGGGACTACTGTCCACGCTCTGAAGGGCACGAGTGTGGTACTTGGACCGGAAGGAACGTACAGCGCCTACAGCATTGTGCATGGCGGCACACATCGAACCACGACTACCGGCAGGAATTTCAGTATCGGAGAGCGTGCCGTCTTTTACGATTCAGCGGCTCCCGCAAACTGCACGATACCTGTCAGGACACTTATCTATGACTCGGACTTAACCGCCGATGACTGCAAGAAGATCTCAGACCACGAAGTCTGGGAGAAAGGAAAATTCTTGTGGAAGGTTGACTGGTGAGAAAAGGCAGTCGTTGCAGGTCACCACGTCTTGCTCTCAGGAACAACCGGTGAGGGTTGCTGAAGAAGAGACTAACTCCTGAGGTCTGTCACTGGCTGGATATCGGTGTGGCGAAAGTCTTTGCCTTTGAACAGTAGCGGTTCGTTCAAAGACTTCGCGAGAGCATAGGCAAAGCAGTCGCCAAAATTCAACCCGGCGCGGTGACGGCCCTTGCCAAAATCGCGGTAAGCCTCGCGTGCCAGGCGGGCATGGTTCAACGTTACCGGCTCGACGGCGATTTGGAGATCGCGCAATAGGTCATCAAATCGCCGGCTAAGGACTGGATTTCGGTTGCTGTCTACGACCACGGCAGCTTCGACATAGCTCACAGCCGACATGCGGCGAATCTCCTGCCCCTCCAAGACTTCACCGATCTCGGCAGCGTCGGGCTCGTCCCGGAGGATCGCAATAATCACCGATGTATCGACGATCACTTGGGCAAACCCTTCTCGTCGTACAACAACTCGCCATGATCCATCGACTTGTATGGCTCTTTCCACAGAGGAGCGCATTCCCTGCCGATCTTCAGCAAGCGCTCCGCCAAGCCGCCTTTCTTGCCGTCGCGCACTCGTTCCAGCCGCTCTCGAACCGCCGTGTCCACCGCGGCAGTCATGCTCTCTCCGGTGAGTCGAGCCAACTGCCGAACCAAGCGGTGCGTCTCTTCATTCTTGATGTTCAGGCTCATTGTTCTACCGTTCTACCATAGTATTGGTATAATTCTACCATAGCCTGATAGTGGAATACCCAAAGACCTCGCTGGCATGCAGCAACCGCTATTTCGTGACGGTGACAGTGACGGTCGTCGTATCCACAAGGCCTCCGCCTGTACCAGTTATGGTAATGGTATGGGCTCCCAGTGGCGTTGTATTGCTTATCATCACTGTCATCGTCGAGGTCCCAGAGCCCGGTGCGGGAATGGGATTCGGACTGAAGGTTATTGTTTTGGAACCGCCCGACAGGCTGATCGCCGAATCGAAGCCGCCCGCAACTTTCGCGGTGATGGTAGAGGTGCCAGAGCTACCCCGTGCCACCGTAATGGCCTTGGGCGAAGCAGAGATCGAAAAGATCTTTTTCGTCGCGGTTACGGTCAACGTGACCGTGGTTGTTTTCGTAACGCCGCCCCCCGTGCCCGTGATGGTGATCGGGTAAGTACCCTTCGCGGTCGTCGTGTCCACGGCTAGAGTCAAGGTCGAAGTGCCGGAGCCGGGTGCGGCAATCGACGCCGGATTGAAGGTTGCGGTTACGCCCGCAGGCTGGCCGGTTGCGGACAAGGCGACCGCCGAATCAAAGCCATTCAAAGCGGAGGTGGTGACCGTTGATTTCCCGCTCTTGCCTTGTGCCACCGGGACCGAAGTGGGTGAAGCAGTAATCGTGAAGCTGGCAGAAGGCGTTCCGGCAAGCACGTTGATGAGGGCGCTTCCGTTCGGACTGCCCCAGCCGGTAGATAAGTCGAAGCCGACGGCGCAGCCGTCGGTGTTGCCTCCAGTGAGGCAGTCGTGGAAGTCGGTGCTATAGTCCGCGCCCAACCCAATCGTATAAAGGGCCGGATTGATGAAGCCGAGCGTCTTGCTTGCTCCGTTCAAGAGATACTGTTCATTGGCGAGAGCTAGATAGCCCGCCCACATGGGCGTAGCAAAGCTGGTTCCCCCATAAACGTTGGCGCTGCAAGCCTCCTGATCGGCACAGACGTAAAAGCTGAAATTCGCATTGGCCGCAACGTCCGGACCGTTACGAAAACTTTGTGAGCATTTGGCGCAGCCGGCGGCTGCAGTCACCTGCCACGAAGGAATCGTAAAGTCGTCCGGCCCAATGCCGCCGCCCGTGTCTTCCCAGCCTGTTTCCGAGGCCCAAGGGCCACCCGCGCCGGTGGTTTCTAGGTCCGTCCCGCCGACCCCAGTAACATAAACACTATCCGTCGGCCAATAAAAGTCACTCGAACTCCATGTGCCGTCGTCGCCGGCGTCTACAAACAGGTTCTGACCCTGCGCCGCGAACTCCTCGAAGTAGACGTCGTCGGTTGAGGGGTCCGAGGGCTTCCACTGCCACGAACTGCTCAATTGCGCGTTCAACGGGCTGGCCGTGGCCATGGCGTTAAAAATGCCCGAGTCGTCGACGGTTTGTCCGGCCAAAGCGCCAGTTCCGATGTACATCACCAGGCTGGACAAGCCCGGAGCCATGCCGAGCGCCTGGGTCATGTCTAAGGTCTGTTCCGTGTCATCGCAGCGAGGGGTGCCGTTAAAGACGCAACTTGTGCTTTGGGTGTCAACGGACGTAAGCGTGATTGGTACGTTATTCGTCTGGCCTACGTTTTTATAGTAGGTCGTCAGATCAGCCAGATCGGTGCCAGCGAGTTCAAACAGTCCGAGCGATTGGCCGGCGCCGGTGAGAGTGGCCGAGGCGTTCCCATTGACGTAATACGCTGCCCGCATGTCGCTGCCGAGGAACGAGGCTTTGGGACCGGAGCCGGTCGTGGCACCCGAGCTCACATTTGCGGCGCTCTCGTTGCGGCGCACTAGCCCGCGCTTCGGGGTCGAATAGTTATCCAGGCCCGCGATGTGCCACAACTGGACCGCCAAGTCCGGCGTGGGCTCGCGGTCCGGAGCGAAGAAGGTGCGATTTTCGGTGTCGTGCTGGTAGACGGCCATGTTCAGATGGAGGGCTTTCTCAATGTTCTCCACTGACCCCGTAACATCAAGGTTCATGCGATTGCGGGAGGTGCCAACTACCGTGAGGCCGTTCGCTTCCGCGAAACGAATCACGGAGTTATAATCTTCCTGGCTGGGACCAAACCTCGCGGTGAACTCTTCCACGGTAAGGAACTTGCGATAAGACGAGCCGTAAGGATCGTAAAGTTCCTTGAGCAAGTCCTCCAACTCGGCCTGGTTGCGGTGCGGCAGAACCAGTACGAGGCGCATCGACTGCGTTGCAGGTAGTCGCCCGACCAAAGGTGCGTAGCCATTGAGAGTCGCTTGACGCACATGACGTGTCATCAAGGACTGCGGCTGGGCTTGAGAGGTAATGGTCACGCCTAACAGGATTGCGACTAAGGCGAGCAAGAATTCACTGAGTCTTCGAGTCACGGTTTCTCCTAGGAATTCGAGGGAAGTTCCGCTTTCAGTTTTCCGGGGGTCGACTGCACGAAGCCCGGTTGGGCTTCTCTGGCGCAGGTATAATACTACGTTTCTCCGGCACCGAAACAATGAATTTAGCGATAAATCCGCTGATTCCCGAATCAGTGTGCAATTTCTTGCGGGCCTAGGATTGACATCGTAGTAGTCACGGCCGCTCATGAAGACGCGTCAGTTTTCATTTTGTTGGTTCCCGTCTCCTGCTTTCGGTCTCCTGCGCCCGAAGATACGCTTCAATTGCTGTCTCGCCACCGTGTCTTGCCCATTCGGCCGGAGTGCCGTGCCAGAGGATATCCTTCAAATCCAATCGCGCGCCGCGTTCTACGAGAAGCCGCACCACGTCCTCATGCCCAGCGCCGGCAGCCTGATGTAATGGGGTTGTGTGGGAATGTCCGCCGACGGGATTGTATCGATTTGGATCTTCGCCAGCGTCGAGCAACAATCGAACTACGTCTACATGACCGCGGTCGGAAGCAATCGAGAGCGCCAAGTGGCGGTCCTCATGGTTCGCATTGGGAAGCAACCGTCGGGCATCTTCAGTTCGTCCCAGAGCCGCTGCCACCGGCAAATCGATGCGAGCGCCTCGCTCGATCAGAGCATTCACCGACTCAATCTCTCCGTGCAAGGCGGCCGCCTGGATGGCGCTGTTGGGATCGGCGCCATGATCGCAAAGGAGATCGATTAACGGCAATTGCATGCAGCATTCACGCGGCACGCTTCCGGTTGCGACGAGCATCAGGGTCTCGTTGAGTGCAGATTGCTCCACACCAGCATCGAGAATAACCTTTGCCACTTCCGGAATGTTGCGCGGCAGAGTTCCGTGGCGCACCGGATTCTCCGCTATGAATTCCAGGAGTGTTGGATTTCGAAAGTAGTTGCCGCCTTCGAAGATGATGCGTCGGTACGCTAAATTCGGATATTGTTTCAGATGCGCGCGCAATCCTGCCACGTCGCCTGCGTCGAGAAGATCCACAGCGTGTCGAAATACAGCATCTTCAATTCGCTCATGATGCGGCAAGTTGAGTTGGTCAGACAGGGTTGGTTTCTCGATGTGCTTTTTCAATCTCGCCCAACTCGGGAATCCATACTCTCGCGCGATTGCGAGTTGCGCGGCACTGAGGCTCAGCTGAGCGTCGAAGATTTCATCGTCCGCAGCCCTGAGGAATCTCGGATGAAACTCCCTGAGCCGCTGGGCTACTCCCGGATCGCGGGTAGCGTGCCCCTTGAGTAGATCTTTCGCCTGATACCTGAGATGGTTGAGATTCGGATTCGACGGGAGGCGTCTTACCGGCATGACGAACTTCCTTCCTTAGGCCCGAGGTCCGCATTTACGGGCAGAAAGAAAGTAAGTTCGTGAAAACGAAATTTTACGATCAGGTGGACTTCTGTCCTTTCCGCGGACCGGATGCGCCCTTTTACGCGCCGATGATCTTAGCACAAGATAAGGAAGTCGCTTCGTGCGCGATGCTTCCATTCCAGATCGATCGATCATCGAAACTCACCACAGAAGCTCACACCATACGCTGCTGCAGAACCGCTTTTAGCCGCCGGAGACTCCACGCAAGCGCCGCAATTCCAGCGCACCACACTGCAAACGCAACATCCACAACCCACCTCGGCGCGGCTCCTACTCTTCGTAGCAGGAACGGTAGAAAATTCCAGGTCGTGATGTGAACGTAATCCCAGGGATCTTGCGTCATCGAGTCGTTATTCAATCCCCAGGCCTGCATTTTCCCGAGCGCGAATGCCGCGATGTTTTTAAAGCGCAACGCAATCACGAATGTTGGGTGCCCCAACGTTTCCATCTGATAAATCTCAAGCGGCAACCAGAAAGCGAGCGATGCAACCTGAATCATGAAGCTGGCCGCAATGAACACCATTGCGCAACGCCAAATCCATGCGCTCAGATTTTCCCGATAGCGCAGCAAGAGAGGCACGGCAAGAAGTGCCGCCAGTTCCACCGAGGTCGAGACATAACGATCGCCCCAGGCAAAATCTCCCGCCCAGTAGGCGTAACGGGCATAAAAGCTGATGTAGGCGAGCAGAAGAAGAAGCGAAGTCGCGCCATAAGCGCGGACCTCCGGTGACAGGCGCTTCCACAACACAGCCAACAGCAGAATCGTTATTAAGAGCAGCGGATCAAAAAGGAAAATCGATTTCTCCGGCTTGAACAATGGGCTCAGGAACCCCTCATAGAACGGCGTCGTCCAGGGGAAATTTGGCGGCAAAGTCGGATCTTGCGAGCGATATTGCTCGGCAGCCAGTGATACATAAGTGTTCGTGAATGATCCGAAACGGTAGAACTGATAAAGCCGGTCGACGAGGAGGAAGAACGCATATACAGGCGCGGCGATCTTGCAATAGGCCCAGAACCGCTGCCGCAGTTCGCGGCCACGAACTCGTTCGAACCAGAATACGAGTAGAAGAAAAACGCCTGCCGCTACGAGGTCGAGGCAGGTGGTGAGCCGCGTCAGCAGGTTTAGGCCGAGCACCGTTGAGCCGAGAAACAGCGAGCGGGTGCTCTGCGTTCGCAGCCATTCATATTGCCAGGAGAATCCGGCGAGGGTTAGAAGCATGATGTAATTGTTTTCCATCATGTTCTGGGTGTAGTGAAGATGTGTGGTGCAGAACATCAGCGCCAGCATCGCCAGCACCGATTCCCTTACGCTGAACCGTAACTGGCGAAGCAGGCGAAACCCGACAAGCATGGTGAGAACATTCACGAGAATGCCGGTGCCGAAGCTGACCACAATACTGCGAACGGCCGGATCATCACCGTATCGACGAAAGATCCGCCAATGCGCGATCCAGGTACCTGCAAGATCCGCGGGCAGCATCAGCAGCGACTGTCCGATTCCGTACCAGCTATAGAATTGGCCGCCGCGTCCGTGCAGGCCGAACTCGGGATATTCGGTCGGAAAGACCTGCGGCTCAGAAGTCCACAGCCAATGCGTCGTCTGCAGCCGATGCATAGTGTCTGCAGTTCCCAACTCGCCGGACTGCACTACAAACGCCAGCAAACCAGCAGCCAGACACAACAGAAACAATGAATCACGAAGCCACGCACGGAAACGAGAGATCACGCTGCGATGGTAATACAAAGTGGCATTGGACCCCGGTTGGGCTTAGGCCCTGCAACCCTTTCAAGTTCCAATCTGAAAAATGGGGAGTCTAAGCTCTGAGCACAAATGTCCCTTTCTACTTCAAGCCAACGCCGTAAAAATAGTTGTAGGTTCCGTTGTTGCTGAATGGCAGGTTGGCAGTGAAGGAAGAAAAAAGCATCGCCCGGTTCATGAAAGTCACGAATACATCCTGCTGCAGGCTACTGGTATTTACGCGGAAATGAAACACACCGTAGCAGGGGTCTTGCAACTCAACGCTGCTGCCATCGTAAAGATAGTCGACATCCGCCACCGGCGTGAGCGTGGCTTGGACCATCGTGTTTCCTTGGGCGTCAGTGACCGTGACCTGGGCGCCAGCTGTAACCACAAGTGTTGCATTTCCCAGACTTGCTAATCCTGATTCGATATTCCCCTGGCCTGTACTGGCTCCTGTTTTCTGGTAGTAGATTGCGCTATACGTCCCGGCAAATGATGGATCAAAGTTCTTGCTGGCAGCTTTCTTCAAACCGAGGATGGCGCCGTTCGCAGTATCGACGGCGAAAATTCCATTCGCCGTACCGAACACGTAATCGAAGACACTGCTGTTCCCGGGCTCGGGAACTTTCAGAAACGTCCCCGACGAATCGAGTTGCGCCTGAGTCATGTCGATTGTGCCCGCGTTGAATGGACTGCCTTGATTCCCACCGTTGTAGGCGCCGTAAGGCCAGAAGGAAGAGATCGATCCGAATCCCTGTGCGCCGACGGTTACGGAGCCAACCTCCATCCCGCCGGCCGATGTGCGGAACTGCATGTAGTTGTAGGATTCACCTTCAAATGTGGCCATCGAGATGGGGCCGCTCTCGACCGCGGTAATCAGCGCCGGCGTATTCGAGCTCGGACCAGTCTTGGCGGCCTGAATGACCATCGCATAGTTCGGCACTTCATAAGCGGCAATCAGGTTTGCCTGAGGATCGTTAATCGTATAAGTACCGCTGGAGTTCACCATGTAAGGCACGGTTCCGTTATCGCCATTCGATACGTCTTTGTAGTTGATGGTTTGAGCGCTGGAGTCGATGGTGATGGTCATGAAATCACCCACCGATGCGGAG
>CAYOVU010000079.1:0-6184 GCA_964407505.1 uncultured Acidobacteriaceae bacterium
TTGCTGGGACCATAATCCACTTTGGTGCAGCAGTTGCTGCAACTGTAATCCACTTTGGCCCAGCAGTTGCTGCAACTGTAATCCACTTTGACCCAGCAGTTGCTGGGACCCTAATCCACTTTGGTGCAGCAATTGCTGGGACCATAATCCACTTTGACCCAGCAGTTGCTGGGACCCTAATCCACTTTGGTGCAGCAATTGCTGGGACTGTAATCCACTTTGGTGCAGCAATTGCTGGGACCATAATCCACTTTGACCCAGCAGTTGCTGCAACCCTAATCCACTTTGACCCAGCAGTTGCTGGGACTGTAATCCACTTTGGTGCAGCAATTGCTAGGTCATTGGTGCTGTTTACTGGGCCTGCCAGGATATCAATCTGTTATCTGTTATCTATCTGTTATCTAATCCACTAGATTACTGCAAATGCTCCGAAATAAAATATTTAAAAAAATCTAAAAAATTCAAATAACCCAAATGAGTGATGATCTCATTTGGGTAGGGTCTAGGTGGTCTATTTATTGCCCAGAAAAAAAAATGCATAAAATTTTCGAAATTTTCAAATGGTCCAAATGGAGAGGGTGGGAATTGGTATTTCTGGGACCCTAGGTGATATGGGTATCACAAGATGCCCCTGATTGAGGAGATTCCAGATCTAAAAACCCCATGTTTGTGCATGTCCTAATTAGGTCACAAAATGCCAAATACTTTTCGAAAGCTGGCAATGGGAAATTTGATGTCACCCAAATGTCAAGTGTTATATACCAAATGAACTGGATTTTTGAGGAGAATCCAGATCTGGAACCTGTTTTTTGCACAGATGCTTTATTGCACCTGCTAGGGCTAAGGGGATGAGGATGAGTTCATACAACTTTATCGAAATGGCATGTATGTAATATCAAAATGACCACAATTTGAAGGAGAATTCAGATATGCATTGGGAATTCCATCAAATACAAATAAATAACCCCAAAAGGAAACACATTGATACCATTTTAATAAATTAGTATAAATCACTAAAAAAATAAAAATGGTGAATAAAAATAAAAATAAAAATAAAAATAACCCAATGGTCTCCCAGGTGCATAAATTGAATCTAAAAAACAAAATTTAGAAATAGTATCTGTAGAATTTTTATTGCTGTTTGCAGTAAAGTTGGCGGTCACGTGTTATTTCCTTTTTTGACGCATTTTGATGGTTGAACTTCGGAGAGCCGTATCTCACTCATCTTTGCTCGTACTAGCTTGATCCCTGGCTCAAACCAATCCCCTCACTTGCGGCCAGGTGCTCATGCACGCCGCCACCCACTATACTTCCATCTAGCACCTGTTTCCAAGTAGTGCCCTTTCGTCCACCCATCACCAGGTTCAACACCTATATCTCCCTCAACTTTGCGTGTACCAGCTTGACCCGGGGTTCAAATCAATCCCCTCGTTCGCCGCCAGGTGCTCCAACGTGTCTTTTCTTGATATTGTTCCTTTTGGAATCAGTTATTGAGCGGTGGTGCTTCTCCACCTACACTGAGGTAAGTCAATCGTATCTCATTCAGTTTCCCTCATATCTCCTCGATCCTAGGCTCAAATCAATTCCCTCATTCGTCGCTGGGTGATCGCAAGCGTGTTTACCTGCATTGGCACTAGTTTCCGAGAGGCGGCCTTTGTTCGCCCATCCCAAGGTTCGACGGACATATCTACACTCGGTTTCTCTCGCACAAGCCTGGGCCTGGGTCCAAAAGAACGCCCGAGTTTGCTGCCAGGTGTTCTAACACAGTTTTTCTCATTTGCGATCAGTCATCGAGTAGTGGCACTTCTCCACCTATCCCGAGGTAAGTCAGCCACAACCGCTATACTTTTGCCCGTATCGACTTGATCCCAGGCTTAATTCGATCCCCTCGCTCGCCGCAAGGTACTCGCACATGTTATTACCTGTTCTTCTTTCATTTGGCACCAATTTTAAAGCAAGTCACCCTTGTTTGCCCATCCAGGTTCAACATTCGTATTTACGCCCAGTTTCTCCCACATCAGCCTGACCAAGGGTCCAAAAGAACACCCTCTACCACCCCCCCATATTCCATATTCGTTTTAGTCTGCGTTTCTTAGTTGTCAAGCCGTGGCATCTCCCATCCATCTTGAGGTAAGCCGGCCACATCTCGTTCAATTTTCACTCGCATCGGCCTCACCTGGCACCCAAATAGCATCTCAATCTTCTCCTGGACATACTGTTTATGCAAAATTTGTATATAATCATGCGCGGACACTTCATTTCCGACGACTTGCGATGGGCTATTATCAACATGGCGAAACGGCTCAGTATCGACGCAATTTGCACCCTTGTCGGCGATGTCATCGGCAGGCGCTCCGTTGAACGAATTATCTCCCATTACTGCAAGACGGCCATGGTTGCCTCTCGGCCTAGTTTAGTCTGTGTTTCTTAGTTGTCAAGCCGTGGCATCTCCCATCCATCTTGAGGTAAGCCGGCCACATCTCGTTCAATTTTCACTCGCATCGGCCTAACCTGGCACCCAAATAGCGTCTCAATCTTCCCCTGGACATACTGTTTATGCAAAATTTGTGTATAAATCATGCGCAGACGCTTGTGGACATATCACATTAGATCTGTTCGAAGCGGCTTACTTTTTTTTTACTCCTGATGATACCATAGCTTGTTTCCAGATACGTTTAGTCTACAATGGACCATTCATGTAATTCTATTATGGTGGTGACAAATTTCACGGCGGTTGTCAAAGAAAGGGACAAGATATTATTGAAAGGCATAAGAGAAGACTTGGAGAGTTCAGAATGGCATACTTTAGAACCTCATAGGATGATCCACCACTAGCTCAAAAGATACGTTCCTTCAACCAGCGCCTGCTGTTCGGTACGGTGTTGATGGGGTCACAACACGCGGCGCGGCGTTTCATTTGTTCGTTGACTCCGTCACTCACCTTACCTCGGTCATGGGCAATCAGAGACAGGCAAGCAGGAGACTCCCCGCAGCCAAACGAAAAGCCAGTGAAGGCCAGGGAGGTGCAAAGGCCAAGGTCACCAACAATTCGGGCAAACGAGCAAATTCCCGTCGCAAACGGACTGCTTCTCATAGTTCAGATCCTGACACAACGGTGGACAACGTTGCAGACATGCTGGAAGGCGATGGCGCGTATGAAATCGAAGAGGACGAGGATGAAGTCGAAGATGAAGATGGTGTGTCCTTTACTCCAAAAAAATCAGCATTGCTCACCAGTTTGCAATTTCACAGAGGACCAGCGCGACGAGCACGAAAGTTTCGACATCAAATATGAGGTCCCTTACAGTAACGGTGTCCGAACGCTTACCCTGTCGTCAACTGCTCCATTCGCCGAATTTCTTGAAGCGTTGACCAAGAAAATGATGGGTTCTGCTGCATCCATTGGCTATATTCCTTCATTTTTACCGAAATCTCCAAAGCCGCTCCCGAGACTCTTGGAAGACGAAGAAAGCTACGGCATGATGATTGAGGATATCAACGATTTCATCGCAGCATCCCGTGCGAAGAACCGCGGAAAAGGAGTCGTCAAGCCATTCCACATTCAGATCATCAAAACGTCGTCCGATGGGGACTCAAAGAAAGCGAAAACTGTGAAAACCAACGATCCGCAACCAGCTCTCCCTGCAGAAATCGATGAGGATCAAGAGCATAAGCTCTTGCAGCAAATCGAAAAGCATCACGCATGCTCTGAACACAAAGGAAAGGCCTGTTATGTTCGCAACGATGGTTCCCATTATCAGTACACGTTCTCAGACTTGTCCGTTTGGGCGATGATGCTGGTATGTCCATCCCTTCCTACGAATAACTTATTATTGAATTTTCGATGCAGCGGAAGCATCACGCCACCATCTCACATCCTCCAGACAAACTAAATCTTGCAGACAAACAAGGAAGTCAGTTGGCGATCCAGAAACGTGCTAATCTGGAACCAGTTCAGAACCAGCTGATGCCTTTCCCATATATGCAAACTGCCTGGCCTTCGCAAACGAGCTTTCAGACCACCAATTCTGCCGACACCAACTCAGCTGACAAACCGCAAGGCAAGCCTCGTGCTATCAAATACCCGCACATTTCCGAGTGGCTCATGTCACTCGATCGTGATGCCAATCGTGGCGAGGATGATATCAATTATTCCCAATATGCTAATTCTCTTCGTGAGAATGGAATCATCCGGCTCGATGACCTTCTTGCCGTTCAGACCGCCGAAAAACTGCAGAAGTTTGGCGAGATGAATTGGGGTACTGCGAGTCGGTTGCTAAGGTTTGCGGAAGAGGATAGGGATGATTTGTTGTGTGGAAAATAACTGATTTACAAGTTGGATTATGCGCTATGGCCATCTCCATTTTCATCTTGTTGCCATCTGTTTTGCTTCTTTTATTTGTAACCCATTTGCCATGACTGCGCTCCCCCCCATGCCCACCATTTTCAATGCATCTCCTACGGTAGTTGGTGGATATACCCTATGTCAAAGGTTAGAGAAAGACATCTTGGAGAACCGTTCCACCGTTTCCTCGACATCCTTATCTCCTCTTGTATGCGTGCGAATTCTCGGATGGCTCATCATCCACTCACCAACCGATATTGGTCGTATCAACGTTGCAAAGGAAGTAATTTCGTGCAATAGCTCCCAATCCATTATCGAACTTGGTGTATACTACAACGACCACTTTATACGTTGTTGTGAGTGGCTTGTTTGATGTTCTTGACACCACAAGCCAATTTTACTATCTCAGTCAAAGCTGTCAAGGGCCCCACACCATCGCAGACATCCCATCCCTCGAGGCCTTCCTTTGACGTTGAACAAAAGGATGTGCAACAGAGACTACAGTACAGTCCATCGAACTATCAGAAAGCGAAGTCACTGGTGAGCAAAATTCGTATTCGCATGAAACTTCTTTTCTGACTTGTGTAGGCTCTTACCCGTGATGGCTATCATTGTGTGGTCACGGGAGAATATGATTTTGATAGTTACAACAAAGGACATGTTCAAGTTAAAGGTGCCAAGGTTACCCGCACGACATGCGGACATATCTTCCCTCAGTCTATCGGTTACAATCTTTCAGATGAGAAAAAGGTACGAGATGTGTTTCATGGGTTATACATTTCTCACTCTCTTAACAGTCTGAGTATTCTTCTGCATTGTGGACGATCATGGCCCGTCTTGGTTGTAATGTTTTTAATGAATTGAATGGATCAAAAATTCATCGTCTCGAGAATGTCATGACATTGGACATGACTATGCATAGCTTTTTCGATTCTTTGGACCTCTACCTTGAGAAAACTGTAAGTGGATATTCCCAGGAATGTACCGGAAATTTAACAGCGGCTACAGTCGATTCCCAACAGATACAAACCAATTTCCCCCCATGCGGTCTTATCACCTCAGCTTCCTAAGTTTGTCACCTTCAGTACCCAAACCAGCCATCCTTTGCCGGATCCAAGGTACCTCGAGGTGCATGCGGCATGTGCCAAAGTCTCTTATTTTTCAGGTGCTGGGGACTTCCTGAACAAACTCTCGACGAATGTGAAGGAAAGTCTCTGTTTAGCCAGTGATGGGTCATCATTTGATGTCCTGAACTTTGCATTAGGCAACGCAATCCTTGCATACTAAATAAACAAATTCTTCTCATGCGATGCCTATGTAGATGATATAACTTATTCAATGATATCTCGTCTTATGTCTCAAAACTGCTGTGAATTTATCACCCCCAAAATACAATTTACATGAATCATGGACTAAAGGTATCCGCAATGGTGGAACCAACCCAGGGCATCATCAGCAGTAATGCAGAAGGCCGCTTCCAACAGATGCTGATATATGTAGGTGTCATCTATGTCCGCATCCAATGGGTCACGTCCAAGAGTTCCATCACGACGAACATAGGCTTTGATCTTCGAGAAGGCGAGTTCGATCGGATTATAGTCAGGCGAGTAAGGCGGAAGGTACATAATACGATAACCACTGCTATTTTGGTGAGCTAGTGAAACAAATCTGCAAGAAGACTCACTGTCTTCTGATGAGATTGGCAATCACCGGATTCCGATGAATGCGTGCATTGTCCATGACGATAACAGAATCATTTGGCATAGTTTGGGCCATCCGATCAAGGAGGCCTTCGATGAACTCATAGAACAAATTTGCTGTAAAAGAGCCTTCAACAAC
>CAYOVU010000080.1:0-15342 GCA_964407505.1 uncultured Acidobacteriaceae bacterium
TCAATGGTTTGCGAAAACTGCCACATGATGTGCGGCTTCTCAGGATTTCCGAAGTTAAGGCAATTCGTCGCACCCACGGGAGTTGCTCCCGAGCACGCGACTTTGCGCGCGGCCTCAGCAACGGCATGCATTGCCCCCAACCGCGGATCGAGATAGCACCAGCGGCTGTTGCCATCGAGCGCCATCGCTAGGCCACGCTGTGGAGCACCGGGGTTCGGATTCTTGATGCGAATCACGCCCGCATCCCCCGCGCCCGGCGCTTCGACCGTATTCGTTTGCACCATGTGATCGTATTGCTGCCAAACCCATCGCTTGCCGCAGATGTTCGGACTGGCCAGAAGTTGTTTGAGAGTCTGCGTGAAGTCTTTGACTCCGTTGAGTTGAATGTGCGCCGGCATCTCGCGCGATACCGGCGGCTCCCATCGTGTCAGAGGACGTTTGTACACGGGCGCATCGTCGGTCAGCGCCTGGTTCGGAATTTCTGCGACCACTTCGCCGTGGTGAAGCACGCGCAGTTTATTATCGGTCGTGACCTTGCCCACCTCGACGGCATCCAGGCCCCACTTTTCGAAGACGCGGAAAACTTCCTGCTCGCGGCCCTTCTGCGCGACCAGCAACATGCGCTCCTGCGATTCGCTGAGCATAATTTCATAAGCGCTCATGCCGGTTTCGCGCTGCGGTACTCGATCCAGTTCGATCTCAATTCCGACGCCGCCGCGCCCACCCATCTCGCAAGTCGAACAAGTCAGCCCCGCCGCACCCATATCCTGTATGCCAACAATCGCTCCCGTCTGCATCGCTTCGAGGCAAGCTTCCAGCAACAATTTCTCGAGGAATGGGTCGCCGACCTGCACATTCGGGCGCTTCGCTTCCGACGCTTCACTGAATTCTTCGCTGGCCATCGTGGCGCCGTGAATGCCATCGCGCCCCGTCTTGGCGCCAACGTAAATCACCGGGTTTCCTTCGCCCGCCGCGCGCGCATAGAAAATCTCATCCTTGCGCACCAGCCCCATGGCAAACGCGTTCACCAGCGGATTACCCGAATAGCAAGCCTCAAACTTGGTCTCGCCGCCCAGGTTCGGCACTCCAAAACAATTGCCGTAAGAAGCGACCCCGCTCACGACGCCTTCAATAATGGAATGATTGCGATGAATCTCGGCTTGCGTAGCGGCGGACGCATTCGTCCGCCCGCCGACACTTTCCTTTTGCTCCCGGACGAATGCGTCCGGGGCTACGTGTTTCGTAATCGGCCCAAACCGCAACGAGTCCATCACCGCGACCGGCCGCGCTCCCATGGTGAAAATGTCGCGCAGAATTCCGCCCACGCCGGTGGTCGCGCCTTGAAACGGCTCGATAAACGACGGATGATTGTGCGACTCAATCTTGAAAGCGCACGCCCAGCCGTCGCCGATGTCGATGATGCCGGCGTTCTCCCCCGGTCCCTGCAGCACGCGCTTGCTGCGCGTGGGCAGCCGCTTCAGGTGCACGCGCGACGATTTGTAGGAGCAGTGTTCACTCCACATCACACTGAAGATGCCGAGTTCGGTGAGCGTAGGCTCCCGGTTCCCGAGCAACTGCTTAATTTTTTCGTATTCGTCCGTAGTCAGGCCATGTTGCCGGAGGGTCTCCGGGGCAAATGCAGGAGTTGTGGAAGTGGCCATGGAAGACTTCTATTGTCTCATTTCGCGGCCTCTCTAGAAAGCGAGAGTTTGGAGGGAAATTAAGTATTGGAGCGGCGGACGCCTTCGTCCGCCCGTTTCCAACTAATTCCGCCAGGTCTTCGATTTAAGTGATCAGATCTAGCCTTACCCGAAACCGGAGACCTAAGACCCATGACCTGAGACCCAAGACCCGTGACCTGCCTGCCTCCGGCTTCCGGTAAACTTTCCCGGACATGAAATCCATCATCGTTGGAACCGCCGGCCATATCGATCACGGCAAAACAGCCTTGGTGAAGGCACTGACGGGAATCGACGCCGACCGCTTGGAAGAAGAGAAGCGTCGCGGCATCACCATCGACCTCGGCTTCGCGCACATGGAGTTGCCCACTCCAACCGGCGATAAATTGCGCTTAGGTTTTGTCGACGTTCCCGGCCACGAGCGTTTTGTCCGAAACATGTTGGCCGGCATTAGCGGCATCGACCTGGTGTTGTTGGTCATCGCCGCCGATGAGGCAATCAAGCCGCAAACCCGCGAACATTTCGACATCCTGCAACTCTTGGGCGTGCGGCGGGGCATCACCGTCCTCACCAAATCGGATGCAGTCGACTCCGAGACGCTCGATGTCGTAAGGCTGGAAGTGGAAGAGTTCCTCCGCGGCACATTCTTGGACCAGTCAAATGCGATCATCGCCGTGAGTTCCTTGACCGGCGCTGGATTGGACGAACTCAAACGCGCGATGTTCACCGCCGCAGCGGACGCCCAACCCAGAGATTCACAAGCACTCGCGCGTCTGCCAATCGACCGGGTGTTCACCATGAAAGGCTTCGGCACCGTAGTGACAGGAACTCTGATGACCGGAATGATTCGCCGCGAAGATGAACTCGAAGTCTTCCCCACCAGCCGCCGCGTGCGCGTGCGCGGCTTACAAGTTCACGGACAGACAACAGACATTGCCGTTGCCGGACAGCGCACCGCGGTAAACCTGGCCGGAGCGAGCACAGAAGACCTATCGCGAGGTATGACGCTCGCGCCCCCCGGCGCATTCGAGACCACGCGGCGCGTGGACGTTAAATTGCGCCTGTTGGCTTCCGCGCCGCGCCCGCTAAAAGATCGCTCGCGAGTGCATTTTCATTCCTACACTATGGAAACCGTTGCGGAAGTTGCACTGCGCGAGCCGAAGCAAAAGCAAATTGCCTCCGGCGAAGAGGTGTTTGCGCGGCTGAAGTTGCCAGAAGCCGCGCTGCTCCTGCCGGGAGATCGATTCATCATCCGGCAGTTTTCTCCGGTCGTAACGATCGGCGGTGGAGTGGTTCTCGATGCCACGCCGATGCAACGCATGTCGGATCACGCCGCATTTCTGAATGTTCTTGCGGGCAACGATGCTGAAGCGACTCTAAAGGCACGGATTGCGCGACGAATGCACGAAGGAATCACGATAGCTAAGTTGATTGCGGAGACTGGTTCGCCGAGAAGCGTAATCGAAACCCAACTGGCGCAGGCGCTGCGGCAAGGCCAAGTGCTGCGCATTGGCGATCGATTGGTCCATGCGCCGGCGATTCTCGGTATTCAACAGCTCATCCTCAAAAAGCTTGACGACTTTCACAAGAAGAACCCGCTGGTTGGCGGCGTTGCGAAGGAAGAACTGCGCGAGCAAGTCGGGGCATCACAAGAAGTGTTCGGCGCAACCCTGGAAATTTTGGTTCGCGAGAAGAAAATCGAAGTTCCCGGCGACCTGGTCCGCGTCTACGGCCAAGGCGTGGTCATGAAAGATGAAGAAGCCGAATCGAAGAAGACCATCGAGGGCGCATTCGCTTCCGCCGGATTGCAAGTTCCCGCTCTGCAGCAGGTGATTGCAGGCCTTAAGGTCGACCGCGTGCGGGCACAGAAAATCGTGACCTTGCTCCTGCGGGATAAGGTGTTGATCAAGATCTCCGATGAGTTGGTTTTTCATCGCAGCGCGCTAGAAACCTTGAGGCGACAAATGGCGGCGTACAAATTGCAGTCCTCAAAGATCGACGTGGCAAAATTCAAAGAGTTAACCGGGGTAACCCGCAAGTATGCAATCCCTCTGCTGGAATACCTGGATCGCGAGCGCGTGACAAAACGAGTCGGGGACGCGCGAGAAATCCTCTGAAAACAATGGGTTTTTTAAATCTCTAAATCACTCAATGACTCAATCAATCAATTCCTTCAGATCTTTTCCTCCGGAAATTCCAATTCCAGACCAAGTGGATCGGTTACCCGGTTAGTGAGATTGGCCAGTCCGGCCAGCATGTGCAGGTCGACGATCTCTGGGTCGGAAAAATGCTTTTTGAGTTCGTCAAAGTCGGCTTGATTAATCTCGCGTGGCGTCCGCGTCAGCTTCTCGATATACACCAGAGCTGCCCGCTCTTTTTCACCGAAGCGCGAATAGTCACCCGCTTTCAGCGCAGTCCAGTCTTCCGCAGTCAAGCCAGCCCGCTTTGACGATGCCGCGTGGTGCTGCGTGCAGTATCGACATCCATTAATCAGCGAAATACGCAAGTAGATAAGCTCGTATAGTTTTCGATCCAGCGACTTCCCCACGCTGCCGTAGAAGTTTAGAAAACTCTTAAGCATCTCGGGACGATGTGCCAGCGCTTTCTGAATGTTCCCTGGTTTCCCGCGAAGTGTTGTTTCATAAATCTCGCGCACCTCCGGAGATGCTGCTTCCGGGGCGATTAAGCCAATGCGTGCCATCGAATTCCTCCAGAATTAATTCAACCCTCTTCATCATAGAGCAGTGCCAGCGTCCGTCGCGACGCACCGAACCGTAGATTTCGACAAACTCTGCCGACGTAGAGAAAGACGTAGAGAAAAATGTTGCTGCGCCGATAGATAGAACATGTTCCCTGCGCCGCGCTCGAGGAGAAGCTGAGGATGCATAAGTTGTTGCCGGTTCTCGTACTCCTGTTAGCGATCCCCGACTTTCACGCCCAGGACACGGCGCAGACCGGTGCCGACCAAGCCAGAATCCTGGCGCTCGAAAATGCCTGGAACCAGGGAGTGCAACAGAAAGACGAGGCTGTGCTGAAGTTGCTGCTCGGACCGGATCTCGTCTACATCGACTACGACGGCACAATAATGGATAAAACGGCGTATCTGGCCAGCGTACGGTCGCAAGCCCTTCATGCCGCGCGAATTGTCAGCGAATCCATGAAGGTGAGCCTGTATGGTGGCGCCGCCATCGTGAACGGCGTCTATCGCGAAAATGGTCTGAAGAACGGGAAGCCCTCCTCCCTCCGAGAGCGTTTTACCGATACCTGGGTCCGTCAACACCAGGACTGGGTGTGCGTGGCCAGCCAATCGACTTTACTCGTGCGTTGAAAGCCGCATTGAGTGCCAAGCCGATTCGTTCAAGTCAACCATTCCTGTATTCTCTGTTCATGTTGTCGATTCGTCCGGCCGAAGTAAAAAGCCCTGAACGTTTGAACCGTTGTCTACGCAAAGCGACGGAGCAAGTATCTTGAGCGCGCGTGTTCGCATTATCGGAGCCGGATTGGCTGGCTCGGAGGCGGCATGGCAGTGCGCACGTCGCGGAGTCGACGTCGAATTGTTCGAAATGCGTCCGGCGCATTCGACTCCCGCGCATCAGACCGCTGACTTTGCGGAACTCGTTTGCTCGAATTCTCTTAAGTCGGATAGCGAAAATACCGCCCCGTGGCTCTTGAAGGAAGAAATGCGGCGGGCAGGTTCGCTGCTGCTGCAGATAGCCCACCAGTGCGCGGTTCCAGCGGGCCATGCGCTGGCCGTGGACCGCGTTGCATTTGCCGCAAAGGTCACCGAAGCAATTTCGCAGAAACGCCTGATCACCGTCCGGCGCGAAGAAGTAACCACTCTTGACATTGCAAATCAAATCACCATCGTGGCTACAGGGCCCCTCACTTCTGAAACCCTCGCTGCGGAGATTACGCGCTTAAGCTCTTCGCAAGAAGCGCACGAGTCCGAACCCGCTGCTCCCGGAGTTTCACAAAATCCACGCCTATACTTTTACGATTCCATCAGTCCAATCGTTGAGGCCGATTCGATCGACATGTCGCGCGTCTACATGGCCGCTCGCTATGACAAGGGCTCGGCGGATTACATCAACTGCCCCATGACCCGCGAGGAATACGACCTTTTTTATGACGCCTTGCTCACTGCGCACTCGGTGGAAGATCGCGACTGGGAGAAATTGAACTACTTCGAAAGTTGTCTGCCCATCGAAGAAATCGCGCGGCGTGGGCGCGACACGCTACGCTTCGGCCCCATGAAGCCGGTGGGGTTAAAAGATCCGCGCACCGGAAGGATGCCTTATGCAGTGGTTCAGCTGCGGCAGGAAAATCTGCGGGCAGATTCCTACAACCTCGTCGGCTTCCAAAATCATTTGAAGTTCGGCGAGCAGGCGCGCGTGCTGCGCATGATTCCGGGACTGGAGAATGCCCGCTTTCTCCGCTACGGCCAGATTCACCGCAACACCTACATCAACGGTCCAGCGTTGTTGCAGGAAACCCTGCAGATGAAAGCTCATCCTCGAATTTTGTTCGCCGGGCAGATTTGCGGCGTAGAGGGCTATGTCGAATCCATTGCGACCGGCTTGATGGCGGGCATGCACGCGGCCGCCCTAGCCCTCGGTGATCGGCCCGTGCCACCTCCGCGAGCTTCAGCGTTCGGTTCTCTGGTTCATTACGTCGCTCATGCGGACCCTTCAAACTTTCAGCCCGCGAACATTACCTTCGATCTTTTGCCCGCGCTGGAGAAAAAAATTCGCGACCGCAAGGAACGTCACCGCTTGCAATGCGAGCTAGCACTTCGTGAATTCGATTCCTGGGCGGAAAAAGTCAAGATAATGGTGGCGAGTGGCTGACGTCTCCGAGGCGGGAAATAGCGATGGCGGCACAGATTGAGATTCGTCGCGCTGCTCTAGAAGACGCGCCGGTGATCGCTGCGTTGCTGTATGAGGCATTCGTGGAGTTCAAATCCCTTTACACGGATGGAGGCTTTTCCGCGACGACTCCGGACGCTGCTCACATTCTAGTGCGCATGCACGAGGGACCGGCTTGGCTGGCGATGAGCAGCGAAGTTGCGTTGGGAACCGTAGCCGCGCTTGTAAAAGCCCAGTCTGTGTATATTCGGGGTATGGCGGTTCTGCCTTCGGCCCGTGTCTCCGGCGTTGGCGCGGCGTTGCTCCGGCATGTGGAAGATTGGGCCGCCTCGCAGGGATGTTCTCGGTTATTCCTCAGCACCACGCCGTTTCTCAGCGCAGCCATTCATTTGTATGAAAAATTTGGTTTCCGGCGCACCGGCGAAGGCCCGCATGAATTAGCGGGGACGCTGCTTTTCACCATGGAGAAAAAACTCTTTGGCACACAGTTCTTCGGCACCAAATGAAGCGACAAGGCTCTTCCATCTCAACTCTCGCCTGAATTTCTTTGCAACTAAAGCCTTCTGGGATACGTACCAATAACCAGGACAAAACCGTCGGCGGGCTTACGTTCCCGGCTGGGTCGCGTCCAATGAAAGAAAAGCTGTCAGCCAGCGCAATGACGCTACGAGATCTCCTTACCGATGTTTTACGCACCTTGTGGTCGCATAAGCTGCGCGCCTTTCTGACAATGTTCGGAATCGCCTGGGGCATTGTGTCGATCGTGCTGATGGTGGCAGCTGGCGAGGGCTTGCGCAAAGGCCAAGAGGAGCAGACCAGAACTCTCGGCAAGGACGTGATGATTGTTTTTCATGGTCGTACCAGCCTCCAGGCTGGCGGAACCCACGCGGGCAGGCTGGTGCACTGGGAAGATGAGGATGTGCCGGTCGTGCAGTCGGAAGCCGTGGATTGCGAATACGCCATCCCGGAGTTAGAGCAGCAAACCGTTCTGACGCACAGCAATTTCAACAATGCCTCGTTCACCGTGACTGGTTCCTATCCAGAATTCGGCTCCATTCGCAGTCTGACCGTGGGTCTGGGACGTTTCTATGATTGGGACGACATGCGTGATTCGCGGCGTGTAGCCTTCCTGGGCTCGGATGCCTCCAAACAGCTGTTCCCCGGGCGCAATCCGGTTGGCGAAAATATTTACCTAAACGACTTTCCCTATGTCGTCATCGGCGTAATGGCAACCAAGAAGCAGGATTCCAGCTATGACGGCTGGGACGTAAACAAAGTCTTCGTCCCTTTCTCCGCTATGCGGCGCGACTTCCCCGACAAGCCTCCGGGCACGCCTACCACCTTCGATCAGCTGCTCGTGACGCCGAAATCGGTGGAGCAGCACGGAGCCTGCAAGCATGAAGTCCGCATCGCTCTGGCTCGCATGCACCGTTATGATCCCAATGACAAAGAAGCTTGTCCCATCTGGGATACGGTCCAGGAAGCGAAGGCCTTCCGGCAGATGACCGACGGCATGAAATATTTTCTCGGCGCCGTCGGAGTTGTCACCCTGATGCTCGGCGGTATTGGTGTGATGAATGTAATGCTGGTCGCGGTTCGCGAGCGCACTCGCGAAATTGGAGTGCGGAAGGCACTGGGCGCTCCCTCTGCCACAATTCTGCGGCAGTTTTTTATTGAAGCTTTGATTATTGCCCTGCTCAGCGGCGCGATTGGGTTGGGTGTCGCGTTTGGTTTTTGCGCTCTCGTAAATCTTTTGCCGATGCCGGATTTCTTCGCTGGCCTAATTCCCGACTGGACCTCGGGCTTGGTCGCGACCGTCCTGTTGGGAACAGTTGCGGTGATCGCGGCGCTGTATCCCGCGCGCAGAGCTGCATCCATCGATCCCATTGAGGCTCTGCGCTACGAGGCGGGTGGATAAAGAATGCCGGCTCGTACCTCGTGAAAATTAATGCACTTCGTAGTTAGGCAACTTTGTTAGGCAACTTTCTTCCCGATGTCGATTGAGATCATTCACGAAGCCTGGATCGCGCTGAAGCGTAACCTGACGCGTAGCTTCCTCACCATGCTTGGCATCGTCTGGGGAATCGCGACCGTCACCTTGTTGATCGCTTATGGCAACAGCTTCCGCAGCATTCTGGTGCACGGCTTCGACGCATTCGGCAAAAGCGTCGTGATCTGCTGGCCGCAGCAAACCAGCGAGCAACCGGGCGGACAGCGCGCCGGCAAGAAGGTTGTTGTCGAACAGTCCGACGTCGATATGGTAATGGCAACCGCACCCCTGGTGAGGCATGTGTGCCGCGAAACCGTGAATCGTCCGGGAATCGCCTACGGCGACCGCATCGTGGGTACCGCCGCGATTCGCGGAGTTTGCCCCGAGTACGGCGAGATGCGCAACGAGGTCCCGTCTGAGGGCCGGTGGATCGATGCCGCCGACCAACTCGAAAGGCGGCGCGTGATCTTTCTCGGCGGACGCGTCAAAGAACAACTCTTCAGCGGCCGCCCGGCAATCGGAGAAACCGTTGAAGTCGGCGGCGTGCGTTTCACCGTCATCGGCGTGATGGCCCGCAAAATCCAGCTCAGCAATTATTTCAGCAGCGACGATGACTCCGCATGGATTCCCTACTCGACGGCAGGCGATCTGTGGAACACGCGCTACGCAGCCGTGCTCATATTTGAACCAATCGCGCCGCAGTTCGAAAAAAAAGCAATGGCGCAGGTGCTGGCCGCAGTCGCCACACGGCAGCAATTTTCGCCGACCGATCCCAAAGCCTTCCAAATGTTCGGGCGCGATGAGTTTCGCCCGGTAATCGATGCCCTCACCATCGGCCTGCAGGTGCTGCTCGCTTTCATTGGAACTCTCACGCTGGGCATCGGCGGCGTGGGTGTGATGAACATAATGCTCGTCTCCGTCGATGAACGAATTCGCGAGATCGGGCTCCGCCGCGCTCTGGGCGCAAGAAAACGGCACATCAAGCTGCAGTTTCTGGCCGAGACTTTGTTGATCATGCTGCTCGGCGGAGCCATCGGCGTGGCCTTGTCCTATGCCATTGCCGCTGCCGTCGGCACGCTGCCCATGATGGGCCCGCTTTTTGAAGACGATTCCGGTCAGGGCGATATTCACCTGCGGATCTCTTTAATGACGGTCTTGCTCTCCAGCGTAGTTTTGCTGGTCGTCGGCGTAATCAGCGGACTCGTTCCCGCCCTCCGCGCCTCGAAGCTCGATCCCGTGGAGGCGCTGCGCTATGAATGATCCGCCGGTTCATATCAAGGTAGAGCTTCGGCGACCGGACGAACTTCACTGTCCCGCTTTCCGATTTGATTTGATCCCCGGCGCATTTCGCAGTACCCTGCTGAATCACTCGTACTCGAGGTGACCATTGCCAATCTCCGCCGCCGACTCGGTCTCTCTGGCCTTTGAGCACACCAGGAAGCAGCTCTTCCAACCCTTCCGGTTTGGTCAATGGATCAGGCTCGCCATCGTCGGACTGCTGGCCGGAGAGCTCGGCTCAGGTGGCGGATGCAATCGCTCCAATCTCAATTTTCCCACTCACCCCGGCGCACCATCTCACTCTCCCTTCCCGCACTTTCCAGCAATGGACCTTGCGCTCCTGGCCAGTCTAATAGCGGTCATCGTGATCGCTGCCTTCGTAATCGGAATCATCTTCGCATACATCAGCAGCGTGATGCGTTTCATTCTCTTCGACAGCGTCCTCGCGAAGCAATGTCACATTCGCGACGGCTGGATGCGCAGGCAAGGTCCCGGCTGGCGATTTTTCCTGTGGAAGTTGTTTTATCTATTCGCGACGCTGGCAGGCTTTGCTTTGCTAATCGGAGTTCCCGCGGCCTTTGCTTTTGCCATGGGTTGGCTGACAGCGCCGAAAGAGCACGTGCTCCCGCTGGTGCTGGGAGGAATTCTTCTTTTCCTCGTCCTGCTTATATTCGTCATCACCCTCGCAGTGATTTTCGTGCTCACCAAAGATTTCGTTGTGCCGCAAATGGCCCTCGAGGAAATCGGGGTATTCGAAGGCTGGCGCAGATTGTGGCCCATGATCGAAGCCGAGAAGGCCAGCTATGCCGGCTACGTCGGACTGAAGATTTTGTTGGCCATCGGCGCCGGAATCCTTGTCGGAATAGCCACCCTGATTCTCGGTCTTATCATTGCCATTCCAACCGTCGGGCTGAGTATCATCGCCATCGTTACCGGTAAAACTGCCGGACTCACCTGGAATGCTTATACGATCACCCTCGCCGTAGTCATCGGCAGCGTCCTGCTCGCGATTTTCATGTTTCTGATCGCGTTGATCTCTGTCCCGGTCATCGTTTTCTTTCCCGCTTACTCAATCTATTTCTTCGCGTCGCGATATCCTGCCCTCAGTGCCTCGCTTTATGCTCTCGCACAACCCGCGACGCAACCCTTCATCGCCCCTCCCATCCCTCCGCAACAACCGCCGCCATTGCCACCAACTCCTCAGCCCGCGGGATAACTGGCACACGCACTCTGGCCTCACGAACGCGCTTAACTCACTGCTGCGGATTTCTCAGCCTGCTTCCGTTCCTATGCGGCCACGAAAACCGGCGGCCAATAATGCACTTCACAATCAGGTGATCGGTCGAACGCGTCGCCCCCACTCCAACCCCAAAATTGAATTCCCACTGCGGCCCGAAATCCACATCGATCGCCGGAAAGAACTGCTGTTGCTGGTCTCTGAGCGCATCAAAGCCGGTGATCGAACCGTAAGCCGCGTAATACTCCAGCCCACCCGCAATCTTCTTGGTGAAGTCATAACTGAAACTTCGCATTCGGCGAAAAGGTCACTCCCTGGTTCACGCTCGGTCCATGCCACGAGCGGTCCAGCGCGGGATTAAACGACAGGTACCACGGCCCAATTTTCTTGTCGATAATCGGCCGGATTTCCCAGGTCCACGTGTCCGGCGAAAATGCGGCGCGCTGGTAACCAATTTCATTCGATAAACTCACGCCCACCGGCCAATGCCACCGCTCGGGCGCGCGCACCCGTGGCCGAATGTGGTCGCCCACCCATTGCCAACCGCCGTCTGATTGAATGCTGGTAAAAACGTAAAAACCAACCTCGGCCCAGTCATTGATCCCCTGCGTGATTTCCAGCGTCTCATGCTCGGCGTGGTTCGTGGGCAGCATCCCGTCCTGCGCCGTCTTGCTGCCTTCAACCGTGAAATTCGAGTGGATCTCGACCATCGTCGCCCGCTGCGCAACCGTGTCAGACCCATAGACCTGTATTTCGTAATTGTCTTGCGCCACGCCCTGCGAAGCGAGAACTACGGCGATAACGAAAGCGAGAATAACGATGAATGGACCATGAAGACCAAGCGCCGCCACCCTGCGCCAGCTGAGTGCCATGGTCAAGTCTATCTTCCCGCGTGCGCATTCATCCACCGCCGCTGTGATTCGATGGAACTCTCACGCCGCGTCGGGTGTCTGATGTTGCAGACACGCGCGCGCCGAATATGAGCCAAGGAGCTTTTCATGGCAATATCAATGGCAGGCGGAGGTGCGCACGGCCCGCAGATTAACATCACACCGCTGATCGACGTGCTGCTGACGCTGATCATCGTCTTCATGGTCGTCGTGTCGATGGACAAGGAGCAGGGAGAGACAGCCCAAATTCCGCAGCCGGATCAGAAGCAAACCCAAAACATCTCGCAGCCGCGCACCGTCGTAATTCAGGTGGTCTGGACCATGAAGGATCAACCGCCAACCGTAAAGATCAATCAGGACAACGTGCGCTGGCAGGACAACGTGCGCTGGGAAGATCTGGAAGCGCGCCTTGCTGAAATCTACTTGAAGCGCGCCGAAAAAGTGGCCTTCGTCCGCGGCGACGCCGACGTCGACTTCCAATACGTCGCCGACGTAATCGACGTAGCGCACCACATAGGCCTGCGCATAGGCCTTTTGACGATGAACCGGGAGCTGCCGGTAGAATAATCGATCAATTCCGCGCCCTGTTCTTAATCCAAATCGGCGTCCCCAAGAATCCGAATGCCTCCCGAATCTGATTCTCCAAAAATCGCTGGTAAGAGAAGTGAAGCTTCACGGCGCGATTTGTGAACAGCACAAACGTCGGCGGCGCAACCGACGCCTGCGTCATATAAAGAATTTTCACCCGCGAGCGCATGGGAACCGACGCCCGCTCAAAATCCACGGTTTCGATAAAGCGATTCATGGCCGATGTTGGAATCCGCTTACGTCGCTCAGTCGCAACCTCTTCGAGCAGCGGAAAAATCTTCTCCGTACCCTTGCCGCTCTTGGCCGAAATAAAAACAATGGGCGCATAGTTCAGAAATTTCAGGTCCCAGCGCAGCCGCTCTTCGTAAGCCTCGCGGTCGCTAGGACGTTTGCTCTCCCGCATGCGCATGGCCTTCGACGGCCTGCCAGCTTTCTGCGCGCCGCCAGTGACCAGATCCCACTTGTTTACCACAATAATCATCGAGCGACCGCTCTCGTGTGCGTAACCCGCGATTGCGGCATCGAGCTGGCTCACGCCCTCAGTAGCATCGATCACCAGCAGCGCAATGTCCGCGCCCTCAAGGTGCTTGCGCGCCATCACTACCGAAAGCTTCTCCGCCATCAGATGGGTCTTGCCCTTGCGCCGAATGCCCGCCGTGTCGATAAATCGAAACCGCCGCCCATTCCGCTCCACGATTTCATCCACCGCATCCCGCGTAGTCCCTGGAATCGGCGACACAATGGCCCGATCCGACGCGGTCAGGCAATTCAGCAGGGTCGACTTCCCAACATTCGGATGACCGATGATCGCGACCTTAGTCTCGTAGACGGGCTCGGTGTCACCCGTAATCTCGTCCGGCGATTCGGGTTCCTGCCCATCCGCCTCTGTGTCCCCTGTGTTTAGTTCTTTAGCGGCCGGCAACACCTCCAGCACCGCATCCAGCAAATCGTCTATCCCGCGCCCATGCTCCGCCGAGATCGGAAACATCTGCTTGATCCCCAGTCGATGAAATTCATCGACAATCGACGCCTGCTTTTCGCTATCAGCCTTATTCACCGCCAGGAAAAGCGGCCGCCCAGTCTTGTGCAGAAGCCGCACCAACTCCATATCTGGCCCCGCCAGCTCCGCCCGCCCGTCGATCACCATGATGATCGCCGCAGCTTCATCAAACGCAACCCGCGCCTGTCGGAAAATTTCCGATGGAATGAAATCCTTGTCCTCCGGAAGAATGCCGCCGGTGTCAATGATCCGCATGCGCCGGCCGCGCCACTCTGCATCGCCATAAAGCCGGTCGCGCGTGATGCCCGGTTCATCGCCCACAATAGCGCGTCGCGAGCCCACGATGCGGTTAAACAAAGTAGACTTGCCGACGTTCGGCCGCCCCACGATGGCAATCGTCGGAACGCCCGCCGCGGTGGTGGCGATCGTGTTGGTCGAGTTGTAAGTGGGTTGAGTCAAGGTGCTGAGTCAAAATAAATGCTGAGTCAAAATGAATGAAGCTCGAATGTAAGACAGCAGCCCCGGCTGTCCTTCGCAGACCCAATTTTTTCGCGAATGATGCTGGCGAGCCGGAAGCTCTATTATAGAGACTCCCGTGGCTTTAAGCTCCCAACCCGTTTCTCCTTCAACGTCCAACCGCACCGCACCTGCGGGTAAGGACGGTTCGAACCCTTCCTCTTCAACCCTGTACCAGTTTTTCTCTCCTGGAGGAGTCCTTGCCCGCACGCATCCCGCATACGAATTTCGCCGCGGTCAACTGCAGATGGCGGAGGCCGTCGAGAAAGCTCTCGAAGAAAAGCGGCACCTCATCGTCGCAGCCGGCACCGGCACAGGAAAAACTCTCGCCTATCTGATGCCGGTCATCCGCTCCGGCAAACGCGTGATCATCTCCACCGGCACGAAAAATCTGCAGGAGCAACTCTTCTACAAAGACATTCCGTTTCTCGAGCACGCTCTTTTTGGCGACTCGGGGACGCGCCTTTCGGTTTGCTACATGAAAGGCCGCAACAATTATCTCTGCCGCAAGAAACTCTATGACCTCACCGATCAGCCCGTGCTCAGCGGCTTGCAGGAGATTGACCAGTATCGCGCGATTGCCGCGTGGGAAAAGGCGACCGCCACCGGCGACCGCGCCGAGCTTGCCGAACTCCCCGAGGCCAGCCAGCTCTGGCACAAGCTCGATGCCCGCTCCGACGCCTGCATCGGACAGAAATGCAGCGAGTTCAAGCGCTGCTTCATCACCGAAATGCGCCGCCGCGGCATGGAGAGCGACATCGTCATCGTCAATCATCATCTCTTTTTTGCTGATCTCGCGATCAAGCTGCAGGCCGATGGTGCGCCCGATGCGGGCATTCTGCCCGATGCAGCCGCAGTAATTTTCGACGAAGCCCACGAACTAGAAGATGTAGCCGGAAATTATTTCGGCATCTCGGTCAGCAACTTGCGTGTCGAAGACCTTGCCCGCGACGTGGAAACATCGCTCCAGCATAACCGCATGATGTCCGCTTTGCTCTCCGGAGCCTTAGGCAGTCTCCGCGAGCGATCGCAATTCTTCTTCTCGCTGCTTCCGCCAGGCGAAGGCCGTTTCGCCTTTGAAACCCGTCGCGAATTTCTGGAAGAAAACGGCGATGAGTTCCTCGCGCTCAATCAGGCGCTGGCTCGCCTTGCAGGCGAACTCGAAGGCCTGCCGCAGAAGCCTGAAGAAGTTTTCAACTTCGTACGGCGCGCTCAAGAAATCCAGATGCAACTCGGATTCGCGATGGAATCCGATGACCGCAACACCGTTTTTTGGATCGAGCGCCGCGGCGGTCGAGG
>CAYOVU010000081.1:0-6431 GCA_964407505.1 uncultured Acidobacteriaceae bacterium
GCTTGGCTCAATTTCCGGGCGCGCAGAATTCCCATAAGGTCGCCTTTTACCAGGGTGATGCCGCCGCTCTCCATTGCCACGTCGGTGCCGGTGCCCATGGCGATACCGACGTCAGCTTGCGCGAGGGCAGGAGCGTCGTTGATGCCATCGCCCGCCATCGCGACGACTCTTCCCTGCCGTTGCAGTTTGCGAATGACGTCGAGCTTTCCTTCCGGCAAAATCCCCGCCTCGAATTCGTCGATGCCGAGTCTCTTTGAAATTTTCTCGGCGATGTTCCGATTGTCGCCGGTGAGCATGACGATGTGGATGCCCTGCGCGTTAAGGGCGGCGAGAGCGTCAGGGGTAGACTGCTTGATTCGGTCGGCGACTCCAAAATTGCCAAGGTATTTTCCGTCGACGGCCACGCATAGAATCGTGCTGTCCGGTTGGCCGTGACCCGCGATAACCGCAGGCTTCTGTAAAGCGCCAACCTCAACCATCAAGAGCGAGTTGCCCACTGCCACTTGTCTTCCTTCGACAATACCGCGAATCCCTCTGCCGGGGACTAACGTGAACTCACTCGGCTGGGAAAGTTTCAGACCGCGCTTGGCAGCTTCCTCAACAATTGCGTTGGCCAGCGGATGTTCGCTGGCGCGTTCCAGGCTGGCAGCGAGGCGCAGGAACTCGGGATTGTCTGCCAAGGCGGTGGAGATACTCTCGACTTGTGGCTTGCCTTCAGTGAGCGTTCCCGTCTTGTCGACGACCAGGGTGTCGACTTTTTCCAGAATCTCCAGAGCCTCGGCATTCTTGATGAGCACTCCGGCGCGAGCGCCGCGGCCCACGCCGACCATGATCGCCATCGGAGTGGCGAGACCGAGCGCACAAGGGCAGGCGATGATGAGCACGGCTACGGCATTTACCAGTGCGTGCCCAAGGTGTGGTTGCGGACCGAATAGAAACCATGCAACAAAAGTGATGGCCGCGACCGCGACAACAATCGGCACAAACCATTTCGCAACACGATCGGCGAGACGTTGGATGGGAGCGCGGCTGCGCTGCGCCTGTCCGACGAGTTGCACGATACGCGCCAGCAGGGTTTCGCCGCCCACGCGCTCGGCGCGCATGATGAATGAGCCCGTGCCGTTGATGGTGGCTCCGATGACTTTGCTGCCGGGCGATTTCTCCATCGGCATGGATTCACCGGTGATCATGGATTCGTCGATCGAGCTGCGGCCTTCGACCACTATGCCATCCACGGGGATTTTTTCTCCGGGACGAACGCGGAGACGATCGCCGGGCTTCACCAGTTCGAGTGGGACGTCTTTTTCTTCATTATTATTGCCGTCAGAGTTGAGCAGGCGCGCGGTCCTGGGGTTGAGATCGAGGAGGGCGCGAATGGCTGCGCTGGTGCGGCTGCGGGTGCGCAACTCCATTACTTGACCAAGCAGGACGAGAGTGGTGATGGCGGCCGCAGCCTCGAAGTAGAGATCTGGATAATTGGCCGTGTGGGGCGGCGATGCAGGAAAAAACTGCGGCGCTAAAGTAGCGGCAACACTGTAGACATAAGCCACACCCGTGCCCATGCCGATCAGCGTGAACATGTTCGGACTGCGGTTCATGAGCGAGGTCCAGAAACGCTGAAAGAACGGCCAGCCGCCCCAGAGGGCAACCGGCGTGGCGAGGGCCAACTCGACCCATGGCAGCCATCCTGACTCCGAAGTCGCCTGCCTTCCTAATCCCGGCATCATTTGGTACATGTCAATCAACATCAGCGGAACGGTGAGTGCGAGGCTTACCCAGAAGCGGCGAGTCATGTCGCGCAGTTCGGGATTCTCTTCTGGAGTTGCGGCAATGGTGCGCGGTTCGAGGGCCATACCGCAGATGGGACATGAACCGGGTTGCGGCCGCACGATTTCCGGATGCATCGGACAGGTGTATTCGGTGCGTGTGGAGGCTACGGGAACGTCTGCTTCAAGCGCCATCCCGCACGAGGGGCAAGCACCCGGTTTCGTTTCCCGGACCTCCGGGCACGTCGGGCAGACATAGGCAGCGCTCGCGGCGGCGGACTGGCTTTCTGGCCGAAGCGCGCGGACCGGAGCCGCGTGATTCTCGTGAGACTCCGCGATCGGGGGTGCGGCGGCACCTGGCATCACAAGTCCGGGCATCATCAGTCCGGATGAGCCCGGCGATGGAGTTTCGTTCAGGTATTTGGCAGGGTCTGCTTTGAATTTTTCTCCGCACGGAGCACAGCAGAAGTAGTAATTCTTTTTGCCGTGTGAGTGGACATGCTTCGCGGTGGCTGGATTTACACTCATCCCGCAGACTGGGTCGCGTGCGGATGTCGAAGCTTGGTTGGACGGTTTTGTGAACATGCGGAGCGGCGCGCCGGCTTGGTTCGCCGGCATAAAGAAAAACTTTACTCCTTTTAACCAGGTGCTGATAAACCGGGAGCCAGTCTATTCTCTGTTTGTTCGATGGACGATGCTTTATATTGGATTCAACCGGGCACGAGCCTGGAGTCGGATTCCTAAAGAAAGCACAAGGATTATCCCATGACTTATCTGGATGTTCTTTTTCGTTACGGCGCCACGCCCGGCGAAACTGAATTAAGAGCCATCGACGGCATGCGCGAGGTCTACGGAGTTCGGCGAGTGCAGTTTAACGAGCGGGAGCGCACGGTGCGGGTGGAGTTCGACGCTTCGCGCCTGAAGGCGGACGCGATTGCCAAGCTGCTGCGACAGGCTGGGGTGGATGTGCGGGAACAGATCGCGTTGGTTTAGATTGCGTTGGTTTAGAAGGGTCGATCAGGGCAAGCTTATCAGGACAAGCGGCGGGGGAGGGCTTGTCTTTGATGGGAGAAGCTTCCTGCTTAAACTTAGGGGAGGGTAATTGCAAGGGGCGTCCAAGAAAACCTCTGGCCGAAGTCGTCCTTGGAGCGCCCCGTTGCGCGCCACTTCGTCTGCTCTTTCTAGAGCACATGGCTTGCCATCCGTAAGGCCCTCAAAACACACGCTACAACCAATTTTCACTTTGTAGGAAATGCTCTGCGGTTGGAAAGATTTACTTCGGCTGATGAACGCAACAATCAGGCCGAAACTTGCTGAAAAACCTCGGGCCGTGGGCGAAATTACCGCTGATCAACGAGTAGTGAGTGCAAGGTAGCGAGTTGACGGGTAGGGTTGAGGTAAAGACCTTAGGCAACGAGTCAATCCGCCGTGGCTGCTAACTGAGTGATCATGTTTGGAGCCTTGACAGAGATAGTCGAGATGGCCGATTCCTACATGCCGAAACCCGGCAAGCGCGGCGCCCGTACAAAGCCAAGACTTTGCTAGCGTCCTAATAGTGCGTTGATAGCTAGGCGACCGCCCGTTGGCATTCAGGTATGGCGAGAGCGCAAAGAATTAGCAGGCTAAGGCTGGTCGATGCAAACATGCGGCTCTGGGCAATGATCAATGCAACGTAACAGTCCTCATGGACAGCACGGCCTTTTTCGTCGGTGTTGGCGGTTTCAATCTCTACGTGTTCGGTGCATAGCGGGCAGATCGGATAGCTTGCTGTTTTAACGTGGGCCATGACGTAGCCTCCTCAGCGGAACCTTAAGGCTATACAGAATGTCCCCTACGGGATGTTCCGTATTGATCACTTTTCAAAGAAAACTGTGTGGGGAGGGTTTTTCAAACTGAGGCACTACCGACTTAGCAATTCTGGCTGAGGAATGCGCTATGGTTCTGAGCCATCGATTCCCAGGGGCAAGCGACTTCCGTTATAATTCACCAGCGAGTTCTCCTGCCAACCAGAATTTGCGCCCTTAGCTCAGCTGGATAGAGCGTCTGGCTACGAACCAGAAGGTCGGGAGTTCGAATCTCTCAGGGCGCACCATCCTAGAAGCCATCTCATAAATCCTCGACGGTTCGAGGCGGCTGTACCTCAGGGGCTAAAGCCCGCGTCTTTCTTTGGCTCCGGGTGGCACGGCTGAAGCCGTCCCCTTCCCAAAACCCTAGCTTCTATTTCAGATCCTTCGCCCAAATATCTTTGCATCACCACGAGTGAGGCTGCCCCATCCATCGCGGTTTTCGATGGATGGGTACCACGAACGACGGTATAAGGGGCTTTGCCTTAGCCCGCCTCACTTTTGTGCGAACCCCGGCCGGTAGCGGCGACGAACAAAGAAGAAGTCGAGGTCCGTGGTTCCCACTCGTCGAAAAGCGCGACGAGTGGGGCAGCCTCAGCCTCAGTAGAGAATGGTACTAGCAATAAGAAATCAAAGGTGGGCCCGTCCCCTAGCAGCGCGTAACTGCCTTCTATTCAGCCACCAGCTTCGCCTTAGCGGAATCACGCCCCGGTGAGCGCGCATTGTCAGCGACGAACATCTTCTCCCAGAGATTTCTTTTTATCGGTCTTCGATAAATAGGCAACACAAGCGTGGGTTATCAGCATGGCAAATTCTGCATCTCGATGATCCAGATCAACGGATGGTGCGTGTTCGTGCCGGCCGAGGTGCAGAACAGCCGTGCAATAGTGCAGGAGTCGAGCTAGTTTTTGAGCCTTTTCCGGCGGCTCGACGCCGGAAAGAAGTTTTGAAAACGTATTCTGATTCGGCTCGCTGTTGGGATTCAATGACACTTTTGCGAGCTTCTCTAATGCGTCGTAACAGGCTGCCAGCGTTTCCCGGTCGCTTCCATTTAGAAAGTGCTCCCAAGCTCGCTGAAGATTTGGAAGAGAGGCGTCGATTCCTTTCCCGTTTCTAATTCGTGGCAGTGGAATTTCCGCCAAATGGTACTCACCGTAGCCCACAGCTTGCAGCAGTTCAAGCCACTTCGATTTGGAGATTTCAATCTTGCAATGATCATCTCCCTTCGCATTCGCGTCGTGTAGCTTAATGCAGGTGATCCCTGATGGTTTCTGTTGATTCGGTTGCTCTCGCGGAATCGCAGAGACCGAAATCACGAAACTAAGCACTACGTCTCTGCCCTTTCGCCTCTCCTCGATTCGGTGGAGAACTTGGTGATCCGTCGGCAGAAGGAGCGTCCACGCTACGGCGGGAGCGCCCGGGTTCAAGCTTCCAAGGGAGCCGTAAGGGTCGAGCTGGCATGGACCGAGATAATTCCCGGCGTGGATCTCCAATTGGCCACCCTTCGCGTAGAGCAGATAGGCGGTTGCCGTCACACTCACGACATCGAGAAGTTCAGTCGAAGTCCCTTGATAGCTCAGAGAGAGGGGTAAGCGTAAATACGGAACGATACCCGGTTCGCCACGGATACTGTCAATCTTTCCGAGCAGGGTTCCTTCATTCATTTGCCTACTCCATCTTGGCTCGCGCAATTTGCATTTCAGCGTAAGGAATCTTCATTGAAAGGTCGGGCCACGTGCCTATAACCACGCTCCCCGAAATACTAGCATCGTCCGCTTTCTCTTCCTTCGCCAAAATGCGGCCTAGGATTTCGGCTGCGGGCTCCGCTTGGCACACGCCCGCACAGCGCCTCAGGCCCCAAAAGCCTGTTATGTCGGCAATGCAGGCTCTCGTGCATTATCCTTACCCGTGAGTTCCGCCTGACTACTGGCGATCAAAAACGCATCGACATCAGCCCTAAGGCGGAATAGTCAGGACTGATTTCAGTTCACCTAGATACATTGCGTGGAGGAACTTATGAAACACCTCACATTCTTTTTGCTTGCAGTCGCAACCATGGCCGGTCTTGTCGTCCTCATCGCCCCTGCACCGGGGCGCGCGGACGCGCAATCCGCACCTTACGTTACCGAAATCCCGCATGGGTATCGCGACTGGAAGTGGATTTCCTCGGCCCATGAAGCAGGCAAGCTCAACAGTTTAGGCGCCGTCCTGGGCAACGATGTGGCATTCAACGCCTTCCGTGACGGGAAGCTCCCGTACCCGGACGGCACGATCATTGCCGCTCTGCATTACCGTAACGTCCCATCGGATGAAAACAACAAAGTCTTTGGCCAGGCTCAATCTTTCGTTCCCGGCGCCCCCACGAACATTCAGTTTATGGTCAAGGACTCAACTAAGTACGCCGCAACCGGCGGCTGGGGGTTCGGTCACTTCGCAGACGGTAAACCTGGCGACGCGGCGTTTATGAAAAGCTGCTTCCCCTGCCACGAGAAGACCAAAGGGAGCGACCTTGTATTTACTCACTATGCACCCTGATGCCAAGATCGCAGAAAGGGAATGAGGAGTTGGCGCGATGCCGCATCGACGGCTGAGCGAGTCGGCAGCTACCTCGGAGATGGGCGCGACTTGCCGAAAATCGCTGAGGCCTCCTGCGGCCCATCTTTTCGGTAGCGAAGTTCACATTCCCGACGCAGAGTCATTTCGCATGGACACGGGCGACAGATCAGATCACCGTGTTGGCGCTAAGATTCGTCAGCTCTTCAAGCTAGGGGTTCACGAAAGGTTATTTATGTCGGGCAAGAAAACAGCAATCATAACCGGA
>CAYOVU010000082.1:0-39455 GCA_964407505.1 uncultured Acidobacteriaceae bacterium
GCCCATCACTGCCGTGCTTCTTGTGGAATTCGCCTCCACCAGGTATTCGTTCATGTTGGAGGCGCTACAGGCTTCCTATGCCTTCGCCAATACACTCAGGAAAGACGACTGGATTGCAGTTACCTATTACGACATGCAACCTCACATCCTTGCGGATTTCACTCAGGACAAAAAGGCGGTCTATGGCGCCTTGAATCAGTTACGAATTCCAGGATTCGCGGAGACTAATTTGTTTGACGCTTTGTATGACACGCTGGACCGCCTTGACCGGGTGGAAGGGAAGAAGTACATCATCCTTATCACCACCGGATTCGACAGCTTCAGCAAACTTACGCTGGATAAGATCACCAAGAAGATCAGGGACACCAAGGATGTAACCATCTTTCCCATCAGCGTGGGGCAGATTCTCCGGATCATGGGCGGTGCTGGAAACCGTGGTATGGGCATTCACGCCAGCGAACTGGATTACCTGCAGGCCGATAACGAAATGCGCACCTTTGCCGCCATGACCGGTGGACGTGCCTACTTTCCGCGCTTCCAGGGCGAGTACCCGGAAGACTTCCAGGACATTTCCAGCGACATACGCAATCAATATTCGCTCTCGTATCATCCCACGAATACGAAGCTCGACGGCACCTACCGAAAACTAAAGGTGCAAGTCGTGGCGCCCGACGGCGGCCCGATCAAAGTGAAAGACCAGAAAGGCAAAGAACAGAAAATCGATGTCGTCGCCCGCGACGGCTACACCGCTAAACATACTGTGGACTGAGAACAGAGACGATGGCGAGAGTTGCTGACCGATGAACTTCTGAAAGACCGGCCCTTTAGGGGGCGCAGCCCGTCCGAAACTAGCCCGGCGCTTCAGCGCTAGGTTATTTGTTGACGCTGGAGAGTAAAGTCTCTCCATCCAGAGACGAACGGCGAAAAACTTGTGAATAGTTTGTCAAACTCTCCGCACCAGACGATTTCCCATCTGCAACTGTAGTAATCTATCCGGCTGACCGTGAGCGCAAAGTTCTTCGTCGTTCCAATCAAAACCAACTGGGGGTGCTTTTTGCCAAGGAAAATTCTTCTGCTGACCGCACTTGTTCTCGCCATCTCTTCTGTCTCGCTCTCACAAACCCTGAAACAGCTCAAACATCAGCCACCGGATGGCGCCATCTTAACTTTTCAAATGACCGACGGTACCGTGATAGCTCAAGGCGGTAACGACTCCGACTGGTGGAAACTCACTCCCGACATCACCGGAAGTTATGTCAATGGAACATGGAAGCAACTAGCCAGCCTGCCCGCCGGATACGTTCCCGATGCTTTCGCCTCTGCAGTGCTGGCCGATGGACGTCTCGTGATCGTGGGCGGTGAATACAATAATGGCAACTTCGCCCTCACCAACCAGGGTGCGATTTACGATCCTTCCACCAACGTCTGGACTTCCGTCACGCCTCCGAAATCCTGGAGCTACATTGGAGATTCACCTGCCGTGGTTCTGCCCGATGGAAAGTTTCTTGTCGGCAACAAACTTACGAAAGCCATGGCCGCCCTTGATCCCAAGACCCTTACGTGGAAATCGGTAAGTTCGGCGAGCAAGGCAGATTTCAACGCGGAAGAAGGCTGGACCCTTCTGCCGAACGGAACCGTTCTTACCGCAGATGTGAAGGACGCTCCGAACTCTGAAATCTACACGCCGTCGGCCGGCGCGTGGGCGTCGGCGGGCAGCACCATCGTCGATCTGCATTCGCCGTCTCCCTACGGTTGCATCAACTACGGCCCGAACGGTTCGCTGTGCTATTACCCGCCTGGAGAAATCGGGCCCGCGATCTTGCGTCCCGACGGCACGGTTTTTGCTACCGGATCTTATTCCAATGACGGTAGCGGCCCTGGCCACACTGCAATCTATTCCCCAACCGCAGGTTGGTCCGTTGGCCCCGATTTTCCCAACGGCGACAATGCCGGCGATTCCTTCGCCGTTCTCCTCACCGACGGCAATGTCCTGGTTGAAGGCGACACCGGAACTTCGTACGTATTCGACGGCACAACTCTGACGCCGGGCGCTGCCATCCCCGGCTGCTTGATCGTTCTGCCGACTGGCCAAGTATTGGTCGGCGGTTCGGAGGTCTACACTGCTTCCGGTACCTATCAACCTGGCTGGGCTCCAGCCATTCACAGCGTACCAACGACTGTGGTCCGCGGCTCCACTTACAAAATTACTGGAACGCAATTCAACGGTTTATCACAAGCCGCCGCCTTCGGCGACGAGTATCAGACCGCCACCAACTATCCTCTGGTACGGATCACCAACAACAGCACCGGCCATGTGTTCTACGCCAAAACGCACGATCATAGCACCATGGGCGTAGCCACTGGAACCAAAGCTGTTTTCACGAACTTCGACGTGCCCGCTGGAATGGAAACAGGCGCAAGTTCGCTCGTAGTAGTGGCGAACGGAATTCCATCGCTGCCCGTGAGTATCACGGTGAATTAGCGGGGATCGATTGAATCAGCCCCTGGAGACGGGGGCTTTTGTTTTTGTGTGACGAGGAGGATTCCCTTTGGAAATCGCAAAGAAAAAAGAGCTGAGTTGATGAGGGAATCAGATTGCGCGAAGCTTCTCTGAGAACCGGCTCAATGGAACAAAGCATCCAACAGGAACACGACGCCCGCTCCAACAAAAACCAGCAGAGCCATCTTAGCTCCCGGCTCCTTATTCACTTCCGGTACCAGATCCGAAGCAGCCACATAAATTGTGACCCCCGCCGCTAACGGCAACCCCGCATCCACATGTTGCCGGAACAGCGCCATGGTCAGAACGCCCGCCAGCGTTGCCCCTCCCAAAATCACCGACGCTCCCCAGGCTGTGCCTCGGCTTCGTCCACTGGCCAGCATGACCGAACTCACGGTAAACCCTTCAGGAATTTTGTGAAGGAAAATCGCGAAGAAAATGATCCATCCCAAAACATTCGAAACCAGAAACCCCGACGCGATCGCAATGCCGTCAAAAAATGTATGAATGATTAATCCCAGCAGCACAGAATATCCTTTATGCGAATGCATAAACTCATCCTGGTGTGTCTCCTCGCCGAAATGAAAGTGCGGCGTGACCGTGTGCTCAAAGAAGTGGATGATGAGGTAGCCGAGCAGAATCAAATACGCAGCCAACTTGCCCCGCAGTTCTAAACTTTCCGGAACCATTTCAACCAAAGCCGTGGCCAGCATGAAGCCCGCGCCCACGGCCACAAAATACCGCAGGTAGCGCCGCTCCCAATTGCGCTGAACGATAATCGCCCCGCCGAAGACGTTAGCGGCGGCAGCGGTGAGGCCGAGCAGAATGCTGGTGGCAATTGGATGCATTGATTTTGGTCCCGAGTCGCGAGTCCCGAGTAAAGGTATCGATTCCTGAGGAATGCAGTCAACTCGCCTGCTGTGCGAGCGAGTTGATGAGGCCACTCAGAATGCGGCTGACTTCGTCGGTTCGCTTCAGTAGCTCCTCAGCTTGGGATTCGGAAAGATAATTTCTTTGCCGTGCGATAAGGACCTGAGTTTCGAATTCGGCGAGTGAGCCTCGTGAGCGGCGAAGAAAATAGCGAAACTCGCGATCACTGTAGTGGGCTTGTCCCTCGGCGATGTTACTAGGCACCGAAACGGCGGCTCGACGCATCTGGTCGGTCAAGCTGAATATTTCGCGCTTGGGAAACGATTCAGTAGCATCATAAAGCGCCGATACAAGCTCCATCGATTTCTGCCACGCAATTAAATCTCTGTAGTGTCGGCCCACCACCCCAGCTTACAGGTATCGATAAAGAGACTGCCCACTCAGAATCTGCAATTCGATCTCGGTTCCCAAAACAGAAAAGCAAAACCTGGACGTTGCCCTTGCTCCGACGCCGCGAGGAACACTCGGGACTCGAGACTAGCCGCTGTGCCGGATATGCATCACGTCGCCGTCCTGCACAATATAATCCTTGCCCTCTAGGCGCAGCGTGCCTTTGGCGCGGGCGTTGGCTTCTGATCCGGCTTCGAGCAGTTGATCCCATCGAATCGTTTCTGCGCGGATGAAGTGTTTTTCCAGATCGGAGTGGATGGCTCCTGCCGCTTCCTGAGCGCGCGAATGGGCAGGAACCTGCCAGGCGCGGCATTCATCTTCGCCGGCAGTGAAGAATGAGATCAGGCCGAGCAGTTTGTAGGTGGTCCGAATGAGCCGCGTCAGACCGCTCTCCGTAAGCCCGTAGCTCGACAAAAACTCCGCCGCATCGGCATCGCTCATCTCGGCCAGTTCGGCTTCGACTTTTCCGCAGATGGCTGTGGCCGCGGCATTTTGCCGCGCCGCAATTTCAGTCAACTTATATTTGCTCACCGCTTCGTCGAGTTCCTTGCCCAGTTCAGTCGACTCGCCGATGTTGAGCACGTAGAAAATCGGCTTCTCGCTTAGGAACATGAAACCCTTGATGCGTTTCTTATCCTCCGCTGTCATTTCCATTTCGCGCAAGGGTTTGTCAGATTCCACCTGCACTTTTGCACGTTTCAGCAACTCAAATTCTTTTTCGAGCTCCGGCGTCTTCATCTTCTTCAGATCTTTTTCCAGTCGTTCCAACCGCTTTTCGATTTGCCCGAGATCGCTGACCAGCAGATCGAACTCCACATTCTTAATGTCGCGCAGCGGATCGATCTCCCCCGCGTGAGGCACCGACGGATCCTCAAACACTCGCACCACATGCGCGAGGGCGTCCACGTTGCGCAGATGCGCCGCGTAAGCGCTGTCCTTCAAGGCTTCCTGCCCAATCGCGCCGACATCAACGTATTCAACAGAGGTGTGCGTGAGTTTCTTCGGGTTGTAGAGCGCGGCCAGTCGATCCAAACGGTCATCTGGAACTTTGGCGACACCAATGTGCGCCTCGCGCGGATTAGCCCGCGCCTGATCCGAAAGATGCGCTTTGGTCAATATTCGAAACAACGATGTCTTGCCCACTTGTGGCAGGCCAATAATTCCTGTTTTCATAAGGAAAGCTTCTAGCTCTTAGCTCCTGGCTTTTAGCTACGTCAACCTTAGGCGAGCAGAAAGTGCATGCGCACCGCTGCCACAGCGACGTTCAGCCGACTTTTGAGGATAAACGATGTGGGGGGATATTGCCCACTGGGTGTGCTAGGAGCTAGTCGCTAGAAGCTTTTTGCACTCAAATACACCACAACCAGCCCCAACAACAGCACCGCGCCTTCCACTCGTGTCGACCAAATATGCAGCGCATCGAACTGAACCCGCTCGGGATTATCCAGCGGCGCGGATCGTACATCACCCAATGACGCGCGTAACGCATCCATTCGCGGAATAATCCCAAATTGCGAGATCAACGTTAGCGCCAGCATCAGGCATAACAGCACATGCCGTGCCGCAAATACATGCGCCGTTCCATCGGTAAAACGGCTGTAGAGCAGGGAACTAACCAGGAAGACGATGCCAGAGATCAAGCCAATCCAGTGCAACTTGCCCAGAGAACGGCCCACCACATTTCCGGCAAGATGACTCGTAGGAAGAACAGAAAAAGCCGTAGGCGCAACCACGAAAGCGAAAAAGATGAGCCCGCCAATCCAGCAGACGAGTGAGAGCAGCATGAGAAAACGTAAGAAGGACATGGGGTAACATTATGCGGCGGCAGAAGACGAAACGCTAGCAACACCAAGAAAGCAGTACAAGGCTCGTCGGTTCGAAATTGGACTTGCGCCTCACGGAGACTTGACGAGCGGGCCGAGGGCGAAGCTGTACCAGATAAGCGGAATGAGGAAAATCACGGAGCCCCAGATAACCCATCGACTAAAGTCCCGCAGATGCTGCCCTTTGCACGCATAATGTCGTTCGGCGTCTTGGTACAGCGGGTCGTCCTTGAGGAATTTGCCCGGCGTGTAGAAATCCATCGCCTGCTCGCACTGAACCAACAGATCGCGGACAACGATTCTGAGATCATGATTCTCGTTAACAACATGGTTGCCGGCTATGGCTAGAGCTGTCGCTATCGCTGTGAAATAAATCGCCAGCACGGGGTGGCACCTCAAATCGACCTTTGAGGCCGCGGTAACCCCTGCACCGAAAATCGCAAGGATTAGTAGCAACAACTTATTCTCGCCGTCTTCGATGGATCTCAGCTCGGCAGAGTGCTTTTTATATGCCTCGTACAAAGCATTGTGCCGATCACAGTTCTGCCAGTTCAAAGCGGATTCGATCGGCGTTATTGGGATGGTTTTGGACAGGTGTTTGTGCCATTTCTTAGCCTTATCCGGACATGGCAGGTGCTTCTCAGTTGTCCCCATCGGAATACCTCTCCGTAACAAGAAACGGTTGCCACCAGTCGTTCGTATCGGCGCGATTATACGGGTACGGAGACGCCTTCCACAATCTCCTTCACCACCTGATCAGCCTGCTCCGACTTCTTCAGCGTCGAAGCGTAGCCGCCGTTGACTACCACGCGATGGGCAAACACCGGGACAGCCAAAGGCTTGAAATCTTCCGGAGTGCAGAACCCGCGCCCATCCAGGAACGCCATGGCCTGCGCCGCGCGGTAGAGCGCCTGCGCGCCGCGCGGTGAAACGCCCAACGACAAATATTCCGACTCGCGCGTGCGCCGCACGATCTCCAGCGCGTAAGTCACCAGCGACTCATCCACCCGAATGTGCTTCACAGCCTCTTGCATCTCCAGCACATCGGCTCCAGTAAGAACCGGTCGCAGATCCTGCAGCACTCCCACGCCCGCTTCCGACCGCAAAATCTCTCGCTCCGCCGCCGCCTCCGGATATCCCATCCTCACCCGCATCAAAAATCGATCCAGCTGCGACTCCGGAAGAGGATAAGTTCCGTGATGCTCTACCGGATTCTGCGTAGCGATCACCAGAAACGGCTGCGGCAACTCATACGAATGCGCGTCCACCGTGACCTGGCCTTCGTTCATCGCCTCCAGCAACGCAGATTGCGTCTTCGGCGTTGTCCGGTTGATCTCGTCGGCCAGCAACACATTGGTAAAAACCGGACCACGTTTAAATTCAAATTTCTGATCCAGAGACGAGTACACCGAAATTCCCAGCACATCGGAAGGCAGCATGTCGCTGGTGAACTGCACGCGTTGAAAGGTGCAATCGATGGCGCGCGCCAGAGCTTGCCCGAGGGTGGTTTTTCCCACGCCCGGCACGCCCTCGATCAGCAAGTGTCCGCGGGCGAAGATGCTGACCAGAGCCAGCCGCACGACATCGTCCTTGCCGCGAATCACACGGCGAAGCGCTTTTTCGAGCTCCGTAGCTTTATGGGATACGGCGATCGCACTCTCGGGAGACATTGGCTGGATTCTACTATCTAACGCACTAGCGGCGGAGTTACCGATGTCACAGAACTTCAGCTTCTAGCTACTAGCGTCTAGCTCAATCGAACTTCCGCTCCCACTCACTTGTCATTCCGAGCGAAGCGAGGGAACTTGGTTTCGCTTACGCCGCCACAACTCCAGAACGTGAGCAAAAAAGTTTCTTGCAGTTGTCCTGGCTAGCAGCTAGCAGCTAGAAGCGTTCTTACTGCATAAACTCCGCTGGCCGCCCGGTCAGCCGCTCAATTCTCTTCGCAATCGGGGGATGCGTCGAAAACAGATTCCCAAAACTCATGCCAAGCAGCGGCTGGATAATAAACAGATGCGCCGTCGAAGGCGTTGCCGCCATCGGCATGCGCCGCGAATAAGCGTCCAGTTTCTGCAGCGCGCTTGCCAGCGCATAAGGATTCCCCGTAAAATGCACACCTGTAGCATCTGCCTGATATTCGCGCGAGCGCGACACGGCCAGCTGAATCAAGCTCGCCGCAATCGGAGCTACAATCAGCATAAACAGCGCCGAGAGCCCGCCTCCACGCCGCTCGTCGCGTCCGCCTCCGCCCATGCCGCCAAAAATCATGGCAAAGCGCCACATGCTTGCCAGCATGGTAATAGCGCCGGCGATTGTCGCCGCCACTGAGCTGATGAGAATGTCGCGATTATTCACATGCCCGAGTTCATGCGCCAGCACGCCTTCCAGTTCTTCGTCCGTCAGCAACCCCAGGATCCCATGCGTCACCGCCACGGAGGCATGGCTCGGGTTGCGTCCCGTGGCAAACGCATTCGGCGACTCCATCGGAATCACATAAATCTTCGGCATCGGGATGCCGATCTTCTGCGTCAGCCGCTCCACGGCGGCATAGGCGCGCGGCAGCTGCTCCCGCGTCGCGGGCTGCGCGCGATACATCGCCAGCGCAATCTTGTCAGAGTAGAAATAGGAGACGAAATTCATCACGGCGGCAAAGATCAGCGCCAAGATCATTCCGTTTTCGCCGCCGAAATAGCGGCCGAAGAACATCAACAACAGCGTTAACGCAGTCAGCAGAAACGCCGTCTTAAATGTGTTTCCCATAATGTGCTCAATCTCGACTTAATCAGTCCTATTAGATGTTACGCCCCCTAAGGAGATGCATGCGGGTGGAATCGGCAAAAGATCCCTTGCTCACGGCCATTGACTGGGAGTGAAGCAATTTTCGCGATACCATCGTCGTGATGGATTCCTCTCCATTCAAACCGATCTATGCCTTCGCCGACAGTCGGCTTCTTTTCTGGCGCAGAGCGGGCGACTCGTTGTTCCTCGACGAAGTGGTTAAGAGCTTAGGCGGAAAACCTCGCTCGGCGGCATACATCGGAGCGTCGAACGGTGACGATCTGCGTCCCTATCACGACATCTTTGTGCCCGCCATGCAACAGATGGGGACGGTGGAATGTCGAATGATCCTGAGCCGCCCTATGCCGGAAGATGGAGCATTTCTTGAGCGCGCCGACATTATCCTGCTGGCTGGAGGCAGTGTCGAAGTTGGCTGGCGGGCTTTTGAAAGCAATGGCGTCAAAGAGCTGATTCAGCGGCGCAGGAGCGAAGGTGCGCTGCTGATGGGAGTTTCGGCGGGTGCGGTGCAACTCGGGCGCGGCGGTCTAACCGATGACGAATCGAAAGTCATGCCCACATTCGGATTTCTGCCATTTTACGTTGGGGCTCACGAGGAGCGCGACGATTGGCGTTCGCTCAGAAAGCTAGTCACACTGGTTCCTGACAATTTGCGGGCGATCGGGATTCCATTTGGCGGCGGCATCGTTTACCACGAAGGAGAGTTGACGCCGGTCCACAAACCGCTCTTCGAACTTTGCGTGGAGGATGGCAAAACCTCCGAAAGCTCGATTTTTCCTTATTAGCCTTAAGGTCGTAGCGCGCTCACGCGCTGACCGAAACGCCGTTGGAGCTGGGTGCGGGCGACTCCGCCGGCGTGGCGTTTGGTTGAGCGGATTGCTGGAACTGCTGAGTCAATGAGCTGAACGCCTGCTGCGCCGAAGAGAGATCGCCGGATTGCAGCGCCGAACCGAGCTGGGCAAATAGCTGGCTAATCTCGCTCGAACCGCCTCCGCCATGATGGTGATGATGACCTTGCGTGGTTTCAGTTTGCGCCGCTTGATTTTGAGAATCTTGCTGGATCGTTTTGAAATCCTGCTGGGCGGCCGACAGATTGCCGGATTGCAGATCCTTTCCTAGCTGCGCGAAGGCCTGGGCGATGGGATTGCTGCTCTGCGATGCCGTCGTAGAAGTGGTCTGCGGCAGCAGATTTTGCAAGCTGGTAAAGGCCGATTGCGCCGCGGAAAGGTTCCCCGATTGCAGGTCCTTGCCAAGCTGTTGGAAAAGTTGTTGAGCTTGCTGAAAACTACTCTGAGCGCTCTGCGCGTTGTAGAGGCTGCTGCTGGAAATTCCGGAAACTGACATAGTGCTCTCTCCTCATGACGAACGGTTCGTACCCAAGCGCTGCAGGCATCATCGGCGTTTTCTCTGCTGAGCTTGAGTTGCATTGCACGGAGGAGTAGGGCAGGTTTAGGGCCAACAAACAGAACGCTACGCAAAATCAAGTTCACACATTCGACGACACTTGGATGATCGGTGTGCGAGTTCTGCGGCACAGAGTGAGAGCAACTCGGCAACGCCTGCCGGGTCGCCGACAAAGCGAGGCGAACCAAGGCCGATCCAGTGCGCAAAATCTGCAGCGGCCCACCCTTCCGCGTTCTTTTGCGGGAAGGGTGGGACTACAACACTTCCTCTTGCGCTGCGACCCCAGGTCCGCTACGCGGCTAACCTAGTTGTCGTCTCCGTTGTCACCTTGCGCACGGCCAGCGACATGGCAACGCGCGTGATGCCGCTGAAGATCATGCTCACGCCGACCAGAGTGCCGATGGCCCAGGCGGAACTCGAGGGCCATTGCTCGTAGATCATCCCGCCCAGCAGGAGCGTGATGATGCCGTCGATCAGCATCCAGAAGGAGCCTTGCACGTGGCGCATGCGGAAATATAAAACCACGTTTAGGACGCCTTCGATCAGAAACAGCGTGGCCAGCACCAGCGTGAGCGACGCCACTCCCAGCACCGGATGCATGATGAGATATGCGCCGAAGCAGAGATAGGCGATGCCGACCAGCAGCTTCCAGAGCAGGCTGCCGGCGCCGTGGGCGTGGAAGGCGACCACGATGTGGACCACGCCTGCGAAGACAAGCAGCCAGGCGATGACGGCGTTAACTGCGACTGCGGCCAGCAGCGGCGAACCGATCGCCAGCATGCCGCAGAGGATGAGAAGTGCGCCCCAGAGAATGGACCATCCAGAAGCGTGACGGACGATCTCGACCGGAGTGTTCTGAGCCATGGGAGACCTCCTTTGGAACGGAGTAAGGGTAGCGCAAAAAGTGGTTTGGGGGAAGCGGCATCGGGCTCTTCGCTAGATTCGAACAGACAAAGAACATTCGATGCCGTCGACGTCAGGCCCTCTGGGCCTCACGCTTCAATGCGCGCTCCAGAGTCTGATCAAGCGCGGACTTGGCTTTCTCGTATTCCGCTTGCGAGATTTGTCCCTGCCTGCGCTCGACTTCAAGCTGGAAGAGTTCTTCTTTGAGTCCCTCGAGCAACATCGACGTAGGACGACTCGATACGACCGAGCGGCTAGCAGCAGGAGGGAGAACTGGAGCGGTTTCGTAATCGTCTTCTTCCAGCATGGCCGCCGAAGCGGACGAAGCTGAAGCCGATGAACCGGAAGAGGCGGAACCAACCTGCCGGCGCGCGGCGCGAGCGGCAGACTGTTGGCGCGAAGCTACGTAGACTCCACCGATGACGAGGGCTGCGGCCAGTCCGCCGAGAATCCACCATTCATACTTTTGCAGAGGATCGGGAGCGTCGATGGGCGGGCCCAATCCGCCCCCGGGACGATTGGTCGACTGTGCGCCACCGCTCGATGCTCCCGGAGGTGAACTCTGCGCACCGTCTTCCGAGCCTTGGCTGCCATTGCCCTCCTGACGGGTTTCAAGCACGCCCTGCCCGGAAACTTTAAAAGCAAGGTTTTGTCCGATCGCGGTACTCGAAGCCACCTGCACGATCGAATCGGGCTGGTTGGGATCGTTCATCGGTTTGAAAGCGACATTGGTGGCAGCGGCTGTGAACTGCATCGACTTCGGCAGAATGGCAACGAAATGTTCGAGAGGGTAAACCGATTTCGGATCGAGATTGGCGCTGCCCGAGTAAGGCATTTCGTAGGCGACCTGAAATTGTGTGATTCCTGGCCGGAGCGGAAAGATGAACGAATAGCGGTTCTTCTCACCCTCGGGCACGGGAGCCGAAGTGATGGGTTGGCCGTTAGCGGTCATGGCCGAACCGCCATCCATTTTCGCACCGTCAGGTACGTAGAACTCGAGGTTGCGTTCATTCATCTGAGTGCGCGGCGGCTTGGAACTATTCTGCACCGCGAACGCCCGCATGACTTCAAGTTGTCCCTGCTCAACCTGCACGCGCATGATGTCGGCGACCACGGAGATGCCGTCGATCTTTTTCCCAACATCGTAGACTTCGAGTTCCACCGACGTGGTTCCCGGCGGCGCCATGCGATGGTAAGTAACGTCCTGATGAATGGCGCGGATGAGGTGTGGAGACTGCGCGTCGTCGAGTTTGAAACTGAACTTTCCGTTGGCATCGGCTTTGGTGTGGCCGCCTTCTTCCATCCCTTGGCCAAGTTTCAGTAGGATGACTTCGTCTCCAGCGGCGGGTTTGCCGGTGGTGGAGTTCTTTACCGTGCCGGTGAGAGTTTGAGCGGAGATGAAGGACGCGAGGAGCAGAATCACGGCTGCAGACAAGAGCGCCTTATTGCAAATGGTTTGAACGAACGCCAAGACAGAGCGGGGAGAAAACTCCTTGCTGGGATCCGCGATGCTATTGGTTTGCAGGGGATCCTTCGCTTCGCTCAGGATGACAGTCCTCGTTGGTTCCGAAATCTCTGCTTCTATCAAGCTTTGGGTCCTTTTTGCGGTGCGGGATTATTTTCCAGGCGGGCGATCTCGGCCAAGATTGTCGCCGCCTCATCTTGCAAAGAAGTTTTTAGCGACGCGTAATCGGCGTCCGGTACTTTGCCCGCCTTATATTCGAAGTTAAGGTCGCGCAGATTTTCATAGACCGCGTCTTTGCGTTCGCGCAAGTAGCCGGCGCGGGTCTTCTCGGGACCGAGGAAAAGCTTTCCCGGCAGGTAGAAAACATAAAAGAAAGATGCGACGAACAGCATCGCGCAACAGGCGAGCCAGATCCAGCTCGAAGAAATCATAAGTCAGTCTCCCTGCGGGCCTGGTCGCGGAATTGGTCAAGCTCGGCGCCGCGTACGGGACGCAAGCCATCGGCCAGCGCGGGAGCTGGACGATTTTTCCAGGCGCGAATCACCAGTACGATCAAACCAAATCCGAGAATCAGGGCGATGAAGGGAATGATATATGCCGCGCGGTCGAAGCCCCTCGTAGTGGGAGCGGCCAGCACAGTCGGTCCATATTTTTGCACGAACCCCTGCTCGACCAGGCTGTCGCTGTCTCCGCGGGTCACAGAAGCCATGAGTTCATTGCGCATGCCATCGGAAGCAGGGCAGCCCACGTGATTGCATTCCAGAAGAATCTGGTTGCATCCGCAGATGCACATCATCTGGTGGCCGATTTCGTTGAAGCGCGTGGCCGGGTCGCTGGAGCCGAGGCAGACGAAAACGGCGGCGCATACCAGGATCGTTTGCACGCAAAGTCGGAGGTGCCGGGCCAGCTTCGTTTTCGGAATTAAATTTGACATCGACTTTTGTCAGATATTTAGGTCTCAGGTGTTAGGTTTCAGGCATTAGGCCTGAGGACTCGAAACCTAACACCGAAGACCTAACACCTGCGACCTGTCCCATCAGTCGCCCGTGGCCACAGCAGGCGTTTGCCCCAACCGCGCGGGAACGGGAACGCGTACCGGCGCCGGGGCGTTCGGAACCAGGGCGAGAACCGTTCCGCCCAGCATGATCCACACACCCAGCCAAATCCACATCACCAGCGCGTTCAGATGCGCCTTCAAAATTGGGTGACCGTTATCCTGATTCAATCCCTCGAACACAATGTATAAATCTTCGTTCAGGCCGGAGCGAATGTCAGGCATGGTCGAGGTCTGCTGGCTGGCCTTGTAGAAACGGCGCACCGGCGTCATGGTGCCGACCTGCTTGCCGCCCTTGTACACGTCGAGCACCGCCCACTCGCTGGCATAGTTCGGGGCGTCGTCGTCTGTATAAGAGCGGCAGATCAGGGTGTAGGAGCCAATGGTCATCTTGTCTCCGTATCCCATCTCCTGCTCTTTCTCCTGATTGAAAGCGGCTCCGGCGAAACCGATGATGACCACGACCACACCGAAGTGGACAATGTATCCGCCATAGCGGCGCGTGTTGCGATGGGTGAGTTGCACCATCGACGCGAACGTGCCCTGGCCGGTGTGCTTCGAAATGACTCTGCCACCACGATAGAACTCGCTTGCGACAGTGAGCGTCACCAGCACCGAGAGCGTGATGGCCATGAGCGAGTAGAAGTAAGAGACATCCTGCCACGGCCTGAGGCCGAACGCCGACCCCCAACTCTGCGGCGTGATCATCAGGAAGACTGCGACCACGATGGCGCCGATGGTCGGCCACATGAAATTGCGCTTCAGGCTTTCGAACGAAGTTTTACGCCAGGCCAGCAGCGGACCAACCGCAGTGAGAATCAGGAGCAACAGAGCCACGGGAATCGCGACCCGGTTATAGAACGGCGCGCCTACCGTCACTTTGTTGCCTTGAACCAGTTCGGAAATCTTCGGGAACCACGTTCCCCACAACACGGTAAAGCAAAGGAGAACGAACAATAGATTGTTGAACAGGAAGCTGGACTCGCGCGAAACCAGCGACTCGAGTTTATGCTCGCTGCGCAGGTGCGATTTGTTCTTGAAAAAGAAGACGAGGAATACGATCAACGTGATCGCGAGGAACCAGGCGAACCAATCACCAATCGATGATTGCGCAAACGCGTGCACCGAACTGATGATCCCGCTGCGCGTCAGAAATGTTCCGAGAATGGCCAGCCAGAACGTTGCAAAGACCAGCCACATGTTCCACATCTTCAGCATGCCGCGTTTTTCCTGCATCATCACAGAATGCAGGAAGGCGGTGCCGGTGAGCCATGGCATGAGCGAAGCATTTTCGACGGGATCCCATCCCCAATAGCCGCCCCAGCCGAGCACTGAATAAGCCCAATGCGCGCCCAAGAAAACTCCGCATGTAAGGAACGCCCAGGTGACCATCGTCCAGCGGCGCGTGATGTTGATCCACTTTTCGCCCGGATATTTCATGATCAACGCGCCCAAGGCAAAGGCGAACGGCACAGTGAATCCGACATAGCCGAGATAGAGCATGGGCGGATGAATCACCATCTCGGGATACTGCAGCAGGGGGTTCAGGCCGCTTCCATCCGGCCGCATGGGGCCTTCGAGAAGGCCAAACGGCCGGGCCGCAAAATTCAGCAGCAAAAGAAAGAAGATCTGTACGCCGGCAAGAACAACGGAAGCGTAGGCGAATAAGCGCGGGTCGGTCTTATAGCGCAAACGCAAGACGAACCCATAAGCGGCAAGCAACAACGACCAGAACAGCAGCGAACCTTCCTGTCCCGACCACAGGACGGCGAACTTATAAGGACCGGGCAGGTCGCGATTGCTGTGGTGAAAGATATAGGCGATGGAAAAGTCATCGTGAAAGGCGCAGATGACCAGGACAACTGAAGCGAGCAGAACTGCGGCGAAGGTGGCGACGCCGGCGCGGCGAGCAGTCTCACCGATGCGTTCCGAACTTTGGCGAAGGGTCGCAGTCAGAGAGGTCGTCTCGGTGGCAGCACCACCGCGGCGAACTGCGCCTTTAAGAGCCAGCGAGTCCTGATTCTGGAAGACGAGCGCGATCAACCCCGCGAGAAACGAATAGACACTTAAAGCCAGCGCGAGAAGAAGTGCGAAACTGCCAATTTGCGCCATGTGGCGAACCCCGAGCTATTTTTTCAGAAACTCCCGTGCGAGGCAACCGCGAGGGCAGGAGGCTGCCATGGTAGCAGACGGAGTCTCAATAGTCTCTCGAAGAAACCAGGAAAGCCAGAATGCTTCCCAGAACTCGCACTTCGGGAAACATCTGGGTCGCGCAATGTATCACTGCGGCGGCTTGCATGAAGCCGCCGGCGATCGGCAAAAGGCAAGCCGCTGCTAGGCGCTCCGCTGATGGTAGCGCTGTAGCACTTCACTCTCGGCAGTTAGCCAATCTTCAGTCTCGTGGCCGGAGGAACTTCCACGCTGCTCGTAAAGCTCGTAAGCACGACGCCGGATCTCGTCGTCCATGTTGATGGGAACCAGATTCCTTCTGGGGTCCGGCTTGGCAACTTCGAGTTTCCTGGGTGCGGGAGTGATCTCGTTCTGTGGTTTGGCTTCCGACTTGATAGCGTGGGTAGCCACTTCCGGCGCGACCGCTTTTACGTCGGGACGATTGGCCGGGGTTGTGGTGTTGGCTTGCTCTTTATTACTCGTATTTGCATCTGTTCCCGTGCGATTGGCCTTGGTGCCGGGGGTGGATTTTGACCTTGCCATAGTTGGATACTCCTTGCATATGCCTAGATTTATGAATGAATTGAGTTGTTCCGCGATCCACATACACATCACCCGCAACTTTTAAGAAGCGTGCAACTTTATATTGGCGGAGTAGCTTTATTATAAACTTTCACGGCCTGTGGAAACTGCTTTATGTTCAGAATTTCGTTGGGACACGACCAGAATTCTGCCGGAAACTGCGAGTGATCCCTTTGCTATAATCGACCTCTGCCCGGATGGCGCTATCGTCTAGGGGTTAGGACGGAAGATTCTCAATCTTCAAACCCGGGTTCGATTCCCGGTAGCGCTACCATACTTTAGCTTCTATCATTTCCGAATGTTGTCAGTTCGTCGTCTCTATTGGGCGAAAGCCAGTGGCGACACTCTACTCCGGCGAGATCGCCGGAGAAATTTCTTTCGTCGATTCGCGCCCGCAGACTCGGTTACGGCAGTGTGCAACAAGATCCTGACGAACTCGACGACGCTATGATGGAAAACATCTCTCAGGTCTCCCGCTTCGACCACCCGCTACAGATGATCCGCAGTCTCTGGCTCCATCATAGTTGCCCAGCGAAGCTCCGTCGGGGCCCCACTCTTACGACGTGCCTTTCACGAACGTCAGTGAGGTTGTGGGCATAGAGACCATTAAGTCGGCTCCAATCACGCCTCGCGCAAGAAGGTTCTTCAGTTTGAGCAAGAGCGGTGGAGTAGCTTCCTGTCCTTTCGAGACGATCAAGGCTCCCTCATGATTGCGGATTTCTTGCTGAATGATCATTCCCGGCGTGAGATCTTTGAGCCGGCACCTCTTTATTTCACCTTCTTCGGAATTCGGATCCAAAGTGACAAGAGCCCGGAAAAATTCAGGATTAAAGGCCTGGTTTTGGCGAGAGAGAGTGTGTGCCGCTTCGGTTCGCGACGCTCCTTTGTGAATGAGCTTTTCATAGGCTAGGATCAGCCGCAGAATTTCCGCGCCCCGCCGTATCTCAGTTCTTTGCGCGTCGCCGGACGATGGCTCAGGAAGCGGTTGGTTCTGATAATCGATCATCCAGGCAATGGGTTCCAAGCGGGGAATCTTGGATAGCAGATCGTACGCGACATGAGGATGCGCGTCATATTGTGTCTGTTCGCTCGGGGTGAGCTTCTCGCCGCTATAGATAGCGTCGATGGTTTCGGGCGGCAAGGTAACGCAGCCTAATTGCGACATCATGGCGGCGACTTCGTATTGCCAGGGGTTTCCCAATTTCATCGAGGTTACAACGTGGTGGATATAGCGGCGGGCGCGCTCGGCCCGGCCGAATGCCGCCGGATTTACTAGGCTAAGCACTTCAGTGAGCACCTGAATGGCGCCGCTCAGCGTTTGCTCCAGGAGATGTTTTTCGGCGGTGACCAATCCATATTGCACAAGTGCTGCGGTCAACGTTCTGGCCATCGCGTCCTTGTCGCAGGGCTTGTTGAGGAAACGGAAGATGCTGCCTTCGTTGATGGCATTGACAGCGGTTTCAGTATCCGCGTTGCCGGTCAGCATGACGCGAATCGTATCCGGCCACTGGGCCTTGATGGTGCTCAAAAACTGAATCCCATCCATGCCCGGCATACGCATGTCGGAAACGACGACCGCATAGGGTCCACTCTCAGCGGCAAGTTTGAGCGCTTCCTGTCCACCTACGGCGGTTTCCATCTTAAATTCGCGGCTCAAACTTCGCCGATACCCGTCAAGGATGTTGGGATCGTCATCGACTAAAAGAATCTTTTCAGCCATCGCTACTCCTTATATTTCCACTTCATCCAGCAGTTCTCCCCACGCACAACTCAAATGCACGGGCACTCTTTCGAGAGTGTCCGGGTTCAGGTTCCAGGCACTGGAGAAGCGGTCTGCTTACATCATCGGCAAAATGCCTCCCACGAATCAGTTCAGGAGATTAGCCTGCCGAAGCCGCGGCGGAGAGGCTTTTACCCTCGAAGGGAAGGCGGACAATAAAAGTTGTGCCCTTTCCTTCCTCTGTCTCGAAGTGAATGCTGCCCTTGTGTCGGTCGACGACAACGGAGCGCGCAATTGCCAGCCCCTGGCCCGTCCCCTTACCCACGTCCTTGGTAGTGAAGAAGGGATCAAAAATACGAGTCTGGATACCAGTCGGAATTCCGGCACCGGTATCCTGAATTCGAATTTCGGCCCAATCTTGACAATTCCGCGTCGCGATCCGGATATTTCCTTTGGCGCCTTGCGTTCCCACGACATCTGCAATTGTGTGCGCCGCGTTCACGATCAAGTTGAGGATCACCTGGTTGAACTCATTCGGCAGGCAACAGACCAGCGGCAACGATGAATCGAAATCGGTCTCAAGCTCAGCAAAATATTTCCACTCGTGACGTGAGACGGTAATTGTGTTTTGAATGGCGCGGTTAAGATCCCAGGGAGTTTTTTCTTTCGAACCCGGATGCGAAAACTCCTTCATCGCACCTACCAGCTTCGACACCGATCGGATGCCCTCCGTTGTCTCCGCCAACGCCCGCGGGATTTCCCGCAGCAAGTATTCGAGGTCTCCACGATTGATGGCTGCGACGGCTTCCTGCGTGGCCTGGCGTAAAGCGGGATCGTTGCGAACAGCCGCCACTACCTGCTCATACGCCGCAAGCACGTCTGTCAGGTCCTGAAAAGTTTCGGTCAGGAAAGTGAGATTGTCGCCGATGTACTGAGTTGGGGTGTTAATTTCGTGGGCGATGCCGGCGGCAAGCTGGCCAATCGATTCAAGCTTTTGAGCTTGCCGAAGTTGTACCTCCAATTTGCGCTTCTCCGTGACATCTTCTTTAAGCGCCAGGAAATGCGTTATTGCGCCCTTAGCATCCCTGAGCGGCCTGATCATGGCGGATTCCCAGTAGAGCTCGCCGCTCTTTCTGCGGTTGTGAAATTCGCCCCGCCATTCCTTTCCCGCTTTAAGCGTATTCCAGAGCGTCTTGTAGTCTTCGGGCGTAGTCTCGCCCGACTTCAAAATGCGAGAGTTCTTACCGATGACTTCGTCGTACGTGTACCCGGTACACTCCACAAATTTTTGATTGACGTATGTGATAGCGCCGGTCAAATCGGTAATGACGACCGAAACCGGGCTCTGCTCCACTGCCACCGATAAACGGCGCACCTCTTCTTCATTCCGTTTGCGCTCGCTGACGTCGCGAAAAACCCAGATTCTGCCGTAGTAAGTCCCATCAGCGCCGATAACCGGCGACGTATAGCGATCTATTACCGTGCCGTTTTTAAACTCGATTTCATCGCGACTGATTTCCTCGGTGTGCTCGTAAAGATATTTCACCTTCTGCAGAAAGCCATCGGGATCTTTGGTTGTGCTCAGTACATATTGGAGTGTGACTTGGTCGTCGTCATCTTCGACCATCTCTTGGGGAAAATGGAAGAGTTCAATAAATCTTCGATTCTGCAGAACCCGTCGATTGTTGCGATCCACTACCAGGATTCCATCCAGCGTCGAGTTTGTCTGAGCTTCAAGAAAGGCGGTCTTCGAGCGAAGCTTTTCTTCCACGTCCCTGCGTTCAGCGATTTCTGCGCCGAGATCCTGGTTGGCCTTTCCGAGCGCGGCAGTCCGTTGCCGGACTTTAATTTCCAATTCCTCATTCAGACGGTGAATTTTGCCCTCGGCGTTGATACGCCGCTGGATTTCGACCATAATCCTTTTGATCACAACCACGGCAATTCCCAGTGCCAGCAAAACCGACAAAACAAAAAGCCATATGGTCCGTTTTCGGGCAAGAGCATACTGGGTTGCGCTCGCGGCGAGCTTCTGATTCATCTCATCCGTCTGAAACTGTATGTAGTCTTCCCAGGCGGAGTGGTACTTGAATAAAAGGGGCAATGTCACCCGGAAAAGAAACTCTTTTGCCTTCTCCGGATTCTTTTGCTTTAACAGCATCTCAGTGTCGTGCGCGTAGCTGTTGGCGTACGCATTTCTGGACTTGATGACTGCGTCGAAAAGCTCGCGTTCCTTCGGGGACTCTATTCGCGTCGCCAGACGCTGAAGTAGGCCGGAAATCCGAGCCGTATTCGCCGCTCGGACAGCAAGCAGCGAATCTATTTCGGCCCGATTCCTGGTTACGATTAGCTGCAATGTGATTCGGCTATTGCGGTTGGAGTAAGTGAGAGCCTCACTAGCGAGTTGCACGTCAATCCATTCATTGTTCGCGATCTCCTGTGCCTCTGCGTTGAGGCGCTGCATGGTTTTCAGGCCCAGCCAGCTGACCGCAATAATGATGGAGACAAGAACCAGAAACACGAACAGAAGCCCCATGCCGATGGCTTTCCCAGTAATTCCTCCTTCGTCCAGCGTCGCAAATGGCTCCCGATTAACGCTTAGGCTCGACATTCGTTTTGTTGCACCGGATCAACCTCTTCCAACTTCGTTTATCGTTTTGAATGCACCGTCTTCCAATGCTGTCGTGCGATCAGACGAGTTCGGTATTTCCGATCACCGGCCACCGCCGCTTGCAGCGGCTATTCTTGCCTGCTCTATCTGCTGGGCGTAGAGTTCGCGCCAGCGGGCTTCGCGCCCGGTCAGGCCAAGCTTCTGAAGATATTTTTCATCCAATTGCACATCTCGAAGAATGGGCGATTCGCTCGCCGAACTAATGATCGCGTCCGCGACGTGCACCGCGATGAGTGAACCGAAGCCTTCGTCTGTACTTTCTGAGGGACGGTCGTGAAAGGTGACCGCGTGAATGAGAGAGTGAGGAAGACCCCAGATGCTCATCAGGTATCCTCCCAAGTCAGCATGCGTGCAGCCGAGTTGCTCTCGTTCGGCAGCAGCCACCGTCGTTTGCTTCTCCACGACGGATTTGAGGATCGCGTCATACTCTTTGGGCATTTGTGCAAGCAGCACTAATTTGCCGATCTCATGTAAAAGTCCGGCTGTAAAGGTTTCATCTGCCAGACCTCTTGAACACTTTTCGCCGGTAGCAATGCGCTGCGCCAGGGAGGCGACAGAGATACTGTGTTCCCAAAGCATCGTCCAACAAGATGCGACTCCCTGGTGTTCTTCGAATTGCGAGAACACATGAACCGACAAAACCAGTGCGCGAACCATTTCGGTGCCAATAAGGTTGACCGCCTGGGTCGGATTGGATACGTTGCAACGCACTCCCATAAAGGCGGAGTTCGCCAGTTGCAGAATCTTTGCGGTCATGGCAACGTCTTTCGAAATAATTTTGGCCACTCTTTCCAGTGAAGCATCTTCCGAGCGCAGTTCCGCCGTTACTTCGTGGTAAAGGGTTGGCAGGCTGGGTATGGATTTTAGGCCCGAGACTAGTGCTCGAACGGCGGGGTTTCGCAGCAGGTCGCGCATCGCAAACGCCTGGGCCAGCCTGAGTTTGAGCTCTTGCGGGTCGCAGGGTTTGGAGAGGTATTGATGGGTCGGCCCGATCGAACGCAGAATTGCCTCCCGGTTGGCCTGCCCAGAGAGCACGATGCGCACGATTTCGGGATATAGCTGTTTAACATTGTCTAATAGTTGAGCACCATCCATGCGTGGCATTTTCATGTCGGTGATAATCGCGTCGTAGGGGCCGCGAGCGAGAGTTTCCAGGGCTTGTTCGCCGCTTTCCACAAAGGTCATATCCCACTCTCCTCTCATCGAGTGTAGGCTCCGGCGCAGTCCTTGCAGCACCAGGGACTCGTCGTCGACGAACAATAACCGGCTGTGCAATGCCGAGGGTTTCTCTGGATCCGTATTCATGAAGGACACCTAGGTGTGTTCTTTCGATACTTCGGCAGAACCCGCTGCGAACGAGAGGGCTTTTTGCAGGCGACTGTAACTGGCGATCCGTCCTCGCTGCTTCTCCATAAGTTCTTACTTAGAATTCAGCAGTTGCCGGAGCAACCGGAAGGCGGATAAAGAATGTGGTGCCCTTGCCCGCGATGGTCTCGAACCAAAGGCGGCCATCGTGTCTCCTCACAATAGTCGTGTGAGCCAGGGCCAGACCCTGGCCGGTCCCTTGTCCAACCGGCTTGGTTGTGAAAAAAGGCTCAAAGATTCGCGACTGGATTTCCTCCGGAATGCCGCATCCCGTATCCTCAATTGAGATCTCTACCTGATCTAGATCCTGCCTCGTGGTAATCCTGATTTTTCCTTTACTTACACCATCGCTCACAACTTGGCGAATAGCGTGCGCGGCATTGATCACTAGATTAAGGATCGTCTGATTGAGTTCGCCAGCATGGCAAGGCACCAGAGGCAATCCTGGATCAAAGAAGGTCTCAACGTCGCAGACATATTTCCATTCGTTTCGTGCCACGGTGATGGTGGTCTCGATGGCGCGATTGATGTCGAGTGCGGTTTTTTCTTCCGAACTGGGATGAGAAAACTCTTTCATTGCGCGAACGATTTTGGCGACGCGGTGCACCCCCTCCAGCGATTGATCGATGGCTTTCGGAATCTCTTCGAGCAGGTATGGCAGATCTGCCTCGTCGATGCAGCGTGTCAAAGTAGCCAAAGCTTCGCCAGAGATCGCCTCGGTCTTGGATTCGTCATCGAGCCGTTGTGCAGCGCGCGCTACGCTGCTGATGGAGGACCACGATTCCTTGATGAAGGTGTTGTTGTCGCCGACATATTGAGTGGGAGTATTGATTTCGTGCGCGATGCCCGCAGCTAATTGCCCAATCGCTTCCAACTTCTGGGCTTGCCTTAATTGTTGCTCCAACAGGATGCGTTCGGTTATGTCGGCACCGGTAATCAGCAGTCCGAAGCTCTCCTCGTGTGCAAACATAACCCGATTCACGGTCAGTCCGAGAAAACGCCGCTCTCCGGCCTTTTCAAAAGGCAACTCAATATTCCTGGGAAGTTCCTCGATCCGTATCCAGGAGTCAATTTCCGCTTCGGTGGTAGGAGTAACCCATTTGATTCCGCAATTCTTCAGCGATCTGCCAGAGACTGCGGAGGCTGGTAGAGAAAAGGCTTTAGCCGCGGCCAGGTTCCAGCGCGTTATCTGCCCGCAGGCGTCGGTACCGATCAAGATCGAGGGCACTGAATTAATAAAGAGTTCCGATTCCGTGTGCTCCGCTCGAAGTCCTTCTTCTGCCCACCTGCGGCTCGTTATATCCACAAAGGTCACAACACTGCCCAGCGCTTTCCCCTCCCGCCGAACTTGGTGGGACCAGCATTCGACGTAAAAGCTCTTGCCGTTTGCCTTCCATTTCACGTCGCAGTCCACGTGCGCGCACTCTTCTCTGCCATTGTGGATGGAACATTGTTCCACGGGGTACGGTGATCCATCGGCGTAGCGAGGATGAAGCAGAGTGTGCATGTTCTTTCCCAGCAGATCACTCGCATTGCCGTATCCCAGTAATTTGAGGCAAGCACTATTGCTGAAAGTGCAGTTGCCTTCAAGATTTAGCCCATAAATTCCCTCGGCCGTGGAATCGAGAAGCAACTGGAGTTGCGCCTCGCGCTCTCGCAAAGCTTCCTCCGCTTCTTTCCGTTGGCTGATGTCCTGAACCTGCACCACGAGATACGCGGGCCGGCCTTCGCGGTTGGATATCGGCGAAGCCGTCAGCAAGCCCCAAACAACGTGGCCGCTCTTGTGGATGTAGCGCTTCTCCATTTGGAAAACACCGAGATTGCCATCAACAAAATCCTTCAGCGACTGCACGCCACGGGACAAATCGTCTGGATGGGTGAGGGCTTGAAAGTTGGTCGTCAGCAATTCGCTGCTGGCATACCCGAGGAAATTACAAAGCGCCCGATTTACCTGTAGCCACTTGCCGCTTATGTCCATCAAAGCCATTCCAATACCGGCATGCTCGAAGGCAGCCTGAAAGCGTCGCTCGCTCTCGTGCAGCGCCTTCTGCACCACGATCCGACTGCCGGTGTCGAGTCGAGCCCTCAGTTCCAACGGGTCATATGGTTTTCGCAGGTAGTCATCGGCTCCGGCGCCGAGACCCTCCACGATATCGGTGGATTCATCGCGATCGGTGGGAAGGATAAGGATGAGGTAGGTATAGTCGAGACTCTGGGACGCTCGTAAGCACCGGCAAATCTCCATGCCATAGATATCCGGCAACATCCAATCCAACACAGCGAGGCGCGGAGCACACATAGCGCTCAGCAGTCTTAACGCCTCGCTTCCAGTCCTCACAGCTACTGGGTCGTATCCCCATTCGGAGAATAGCCGGGTGAGCAACTCGAGCGTTACCGGATCGTCGTCGGCAATCAGGACTTTCACTGCTGTACACCCTCAGCTTCTCGCAGTGAAAGCATTCGTGCGGAATACCGGATGTCGCAGCTGTAGACGCCCGGATTGTAGTTCGGAGATCTCATGCTTATTACTCAAGGCAGTTGGCACTTTCACCGTGCAGGCGGCGTTCAGAAGAGTTGACGTCGGTACTTCGGATGACTGCGCTCACCCTCCGGTCTTCTCCACTGGTCCATCGGCAGCCGGCAAATCTGCTTTAGCCGGTATTGGCTAGATGTTGCTCATCCAGGACCACAAGCGTAGAAATACCTCAACGGCGAAAGCGGTTGTGGCTAGCAAACAAAATTAAAAATGATCGCGAACTCCCGCAAATCGGATAGGGTGAGATTTTGCGGAGCGCTTGAATCGAGGGTGAAAACGACTGACGCGGGAACCTACTTCGCGTTCAAGTCCATGTAATGGCCGAAGTTGGCGAGTGCGATTTGGTCGTTGCCGGGAATGTAAAAACCAAACCGTCCGAGAGCCATGTTAGCGCCGGGCTGAGTGAAGCGATCAAGCGCCAACCAGTTATCTCCTTGCCTGATCTGATGGATGATTTCGCTCGGTGTTACGCGGATCTGGAAGGTGCGGAAACTTTTCTTGTCGTTCTTGTGGGGGATCTTAGTCTCTTCGCCCTTTTGGCCATTCTTCACGACCGTGCGATAAAAGTTGTTGTCATCCATTTGGAACAGGACGTAGTTGTTGACGTCGGTACAGTTGAGCATCCATTGCAGGCGATGACCTTTGGTTAACATCGCGGAAAAGATAAATGTGCCCGACGTGGGGGAGACCGTGTACATCACGAAGTCGCCACCCTTGCGGGTAAATGAACCTTTCTCCTGCTTCCAGTCCGCCGCCGGATCCCACTTCGACATGCCGCTGGGAGCCAACGATAAGTCCAGGCTTCTAGTTTGGTCGGCAGTTAATTCAATATTCGTTGCGCGCACGAAATTGTCGGTGGTCTTCGCGGTTAGAGTATAGGTGCCCGCTGCCAGACTCAGCGGTGTGCCGCTGCTCACCTTGATAGGTGCTTCGCCAGCTTTGGCGAGAGTCACCTGCGCATCGGCAGGAGTGAAAGTAATTTTCAATTCGGCGGGCGCAGCTTCGAGTGCAACATCTGCCGCCGTCAGAGACATTCCGGTTCCAACTACAAAGTGCTTCTTTAGCTGTTTGGGTTTGAAGCGGTCTTTGCGCAGTTCGACGACGTGATCTCCGGGATTGATTGTGGCTAGAGTGAGCGTGCCATCGGGCTGAATCGTTCCCACCGGACTTTGATCGATGAGCACTGTGGTGCCCGGAACTCCACCTTGGATCGTCAGCGAAGCGAGGTGAGGGATTGGCTGCAGATTAAAAATCAGTTTGGCTTGCTCGCCTTTGCGAATCCGGATTTTCTGTTCCGGAACGTCCTGAAATCCGCTCTTGGAGACGCGCACGGCGTAGTCTTTAAGTTCGAGATTTGGAATCCGCAACTCTCCGCCCTGGGTGGCTTGCGATTGAAGCTTGCCGTTGAGAAAAACTCTTGTTTTGTCTTGACCGGTGACCACCACCAGCGTGCCCACCTCTTGACCGGACTCTAGAAATGCAGTGAGGGTAGGTGCCATTCCCGCATCTACTTCAAGTTTGTATTGATCATGACCGCGAGTTACGGTTATCTCGTGCGCCCCAGTGGAAATGGATGGAAGGTCGAGTCCTTGTTCACCCACGTCAAGCGGAGCCTGACCGTCAACGCTGATTTTGGCTGCTACATCGCTGGAATAAACGTGCAGATGGTCGGCGATGCCGCTTACGACCAAGGCCATCACTCCTTTGGAGACGACGAGGCTGTTCACAAGCGGCACAGATCCTGCACTGCTTGAAAAAGCAAACGATGCTTGTCCTCGCGGTCCCTCGACTTTCAACTTGTGTTCTCCTGCGGGGATTTTGTCGAGAGCCCACTGGCCATCTTGAAATTCGATGGAGGGCTGATCGTCGAATGTCGCTTTTCCGGTTGCAGTGTCGGAAGACAGTTTTAGGGCCGGCAGTGCGGGCGCGGAAGGAGGTGTGGCCGGAATTGATGCGGTCGGCGCGGTCTCGGCGGCAGCTGACGGGGATGGAGAGGTCGGTAGCTCGTGCTTCCTGCGTACAAAAACAAAAATCGCTACGACGAGAACGACCGCAGCGGCGATGGCGAGGATAGGTTTAGAGGGAAGCTGCACCGGCTCGATCGGCTTCTTAACAGCAGGGGGAGGAACAGGAGAGGAGGGGATAACGGTTCGGCCGGCGGGCACGGGAAGCTTTGCGGCGGAAGCAGTGATTTGAACCGGCGTCACAGGAGGCTGCGCTGCCGAAACCGGCGCCGCTGGAGGAGCCGGAGTTGGTTCGACGACGGGTGGCGCCACCGGAATTTTGTTTGCCGCAGGCGATGGTGGAGGGACTGCGCTGGTTGGCGCGGCATTGAAAGTCAGGGTCGCACTATCGTTCACGGCCGGTGCACTCGAACTTCGGGTCACATCCAGCAGGCCCAATCGATGCAGCAGGCCATTGGCGACAGTTAAGACTTCTCCATCGGTCGCATATTTCTCTGCGATGGCGCGCACTCGTTCCCCTAATGTGTGCTTCGATGCAGCATCGGTGGCGGCCTCGATTTCGCTCTCCATGCTTCGCAGTTCTTCCAAATCGCGGCGACGGCTTTGTCGACGCTGGGTTTGGAAATCCCGCTGAACCGATTCCTGAATCTGAATTAACCGCGGCTCACGCGGATAAACTGATAATCCTTCCTCGATTCGAGATAGAGCTCCAGTCAGATCGGTCGTGGCTTGCAGCTTGCGCGCCTGAGAAACGCAATCCTCTACAAACGTTTCCCGCTTCTGATCGAGGATCAAAGTCTTAATGGTTTTGGCCATAGGATGGCCGGGATTTAACTCAAGAGCTTCGCGGGCAAGTTTCTCCGCTTCGCGCCAATCGCTCTCGACCGTGGAGTGGGCCTGTTCGACCAGAGCGTTTGCCAGAACCGCGCGGGCTAGCGAATTATTTTCGTCAAGTTCATACGCGCGACGCAACAATTTGATTCCTTCGGAAGATTTCTGCTGCCCGCACAATTCCTGACCTTCGGTCATCAGGCGATGAGCTTCGGTTTTTCGCTTCACGCCGTCCTGCGCGAGCTTCTCGAGTTCGGCTAATTCCGCTTCATTAGGGAATTCTGCGGCCGCCCCTTGCAAAAGATCGAGCGCGCGGGCGTAATCACTGGACTGCAGGCAGGTATCGATCTGCTCGACCAGGCGCGTCTTGGATTCAATACGGACTTGCTGGTCGCGCCTTTTTTGCAGGCGTTCTACTTCGAAGGTCAGCCCGGGGTACTGGCTATAAATGGTGCGAAGAATTTCCCAATCGTTCAATGCATCGCCGTAAGAACCCTGCTCTTCGCGCAAGTGAGCGCGGGCGACGATTGAGTTGACCAGATCGCGCTTGTCCTGTACCAGCCGAAGCGCGCGTTCAAAGTGCGATTCTCCGGGATGAAGATCGAGCGCCTCGCGCAAAATGTTCACTCGCTTATCGAGGTCAGGCTCACCTTCCGTCTGCCGATCGACGGACGCGATGAACGCGGAAAGCTCCTGCCGCTGCTGCTCTTCGATGTCGTACTTCAATGCTTGAAAAATTGCATTGTTCGGATATTTCGCCAAATATGCCAGACACGAATCCATCGCCTTGCGGAAGTTGTGCTCGGTGAGATTTCTGCGCGCTTCGGCATACGCGGTGTTCATCGCGTCATGTTCGGAGCGCACTTCATTGTAAAAACCCTGATAGTTGGCTCCGCTTTCGCGGTTGATGGAATCCGGGGCGCGACGATCGAGATCCAGCACCACGCCGAGTTTGGCAAGGGCGCTGCTTACGTCTCCCTTGTGCCATGCGTCCATGGCCGCGCGGTGGAGGTGTTCTTTTTCCTGGCGGAGTTTTTTGTATTCCTGTTCGTCTCGGTCGACCTCCGCCAGCAACTGCAGGGCGCGCTCTTCTTTAGGCCGAAGTTGTAAGACATTCTGCAGAGCTTCGCGCGCATGGGCGTAGGCGTGATTGTCGATGTGCTGCCGGGCCAGGCGATACCAGTTGTCGATCTGGCGCTCACTGCGGCGGTTTTCAATTCTGCTTTTCAGCGATAGGGCGACGGCATTGTCAGGCTCGATCTGTAGGGCTTCCTGCAATTTTTGCAGGGCAAGCGGATCTTCCTCTTCCTCAAAGCGCGCGCGGGCGGCATCGAGCAATTGCGACAATGTCTTTCGCCGGACCGAGCCATCGAGCCGGCGACGCAGAGAGCCAATCGCTTCATCCATATGGCCCTCAGCCTCGAGCTCGCCGAGAATTTCGCCGGCAAATTGAAAATCCCCTTCTTCAAGCGCCTTGGTGGCACGCTGCAGCCGCGGCCGCGTGCGCTCCGGATCAAAGAACTCGATCGGCTCATTACGCAAAGCCTTGTTCAGCGTGTCGCCAAAATCGCGAGCAGAACCAAAACGATGCCAGGACTGCTTTGCCATCGCTTTATGCAAGGTCCGGCTCACGGGCTGGCTCACAGCAGAATTTAGTTCCGCCGCGAGGGGTGGAATCTGACGCAAAATCGCCTCGACCACTTCATCGGCGCGGGCGCGCTGAAATGGATTCCGTCCGGTCATGGCTTCGTAACAGACCACGCCCAAAGAAAAAATATCGGAGGCCGGCGACAGCGCCTTCAGTTCAATCTGCTCCGGTGACATGTAGAGCAGCGTGCCCTTTTGCGCCCGCGTGGTATGAGCATCGGCCATGTGCGCCACGCCGAAGTCGATAATTTTCACCGAGTCGTCTTCCATCACAAAAATGTTGCTCGGCTTCAAATCGCGATGTACCAGCCCGCGCTCGTGCGCCGCCTGCAGGCCGCGGCAGGTCTGGGAAATGATGTCGATGGTGCGCTCCACCGTCAGTCGATGGCTGGCCTTGCGGATGAAAAACTCGAGTGTGGTTCCGGGAAGGAGCGGCATCACGAAGTAGGGTTTTTTCTTGCCGTCGTCTTCGAACTCTCCGATGTCGAAGATCTCCACGATGTTGGGATGGCTCATGGAGGCGAGAACGTCGCACTCCTTATAGAACAGCTGCAGGGAAGCGGGATCGGGAATATCGAGGATCGTCTTTACCGCGACTTCGCGCCGTACGACGGTATCGTAGGCCCGATAGACGAGGCCCATGCCGCCCTGGCCGAGGACTTGCCGGACTTCGTAACGGCCAGCTAATTTTCTGGGTGAAGCGGGATTCTCCATCAATGCCTCGGCGGGGGGAAGGCCCTAGCATCTTACCGGATTTGGCTGAAAAATGCTGCGATTTTCGAAGTGATTTACAAGGATTTCGCATAGCCGAAGCGGGGCCGGGATGGGCAAGAGCTTGCATGTCCTGCGCAATGCATACTGCAGGTCACATTATCACGACCGCAACAAATTGCGCAGGATGAAGAGCACATTGGCGGGCCGTTCGCCCAACCGCCTCATGAAGTAGGGATACCACTCGCTGCCGAAAGGAATGTAAACCCGCACGCGCCAGCCGCTGCGCACCAGACTCTGCTGCAAGTCACGGCGGATGCCGTAAAGCATCTGGAATTCGAAGGAGTCTGGGGAAAGTTTCTCACGCCTAGCAAATGCCTCAGCCTCGCGAATGATGTTCTGGTCGTGAGTGGCCAGCCCGTGGTAGATGCCACTCTTCAGCAGAATCTTCATCAGTTTTACGTAGTTGGCGTCGACGTCAGATTTGGCAGCAAAGGCAATTTCCGCAGATTCTTTGTAAGCGCCTTTGCAAAGGCGAATGCGGATGCCTTCCGCCAAGAGCTTTTCGATGTCGTTCTCGGATCGCTTCAGATACGCCTGAATCACCGTGCCGACAGCGGTTGCGTTTCCGGGCACGCGGTGAAGTTCGTGGACAAAATCCAGAGTGCGCTGCGTGTATAGGGAGCCCTCCATGTCGACGCGCACAAAGCCCGGAGGATTCATCGATGCGGCCTTGGCTACCAAGCCGCTGACGATATTGCGAGCGAGTGCTTCGTCGACATCGAGGCCCATGTGAGTAAGTTTGAGGCTGATATTTGCGTTGAGATGATTGGCGGCGATGGCGTCGAGAATCTGATGGTAGAGCTGAGCGCTGTGGCGCGCCTCGTCGGGATTGGTGACATTCTCGCCCAGGTTGTCGATGGTCACGCTCATGCCGGCGTGGTTGATAGCCTGTGTGGCGCGGACGGCGTCTTCGATTCCAATTCCGGCAACGAAGCGGCCGGAAATGCGGCGGCCGAGCGAGGAGCGTTCGGCGAAACCGCGCAAGGATGAATTTTCGGAGAGGCCGACGAAGAACGCCCTCAGCATGCTTCACCCGGAAACCGATAAGACTCGGGGACCGATTGGTGGAGGAAGATCACAGAACTTTGTATCACAATGGGGTCGGGGAATCGAAGAATCAAGATTGCTTGGTTTAGGACGGTCAGCCTACTTTTCCGCAAGGCGACTGGTCTCGAAAGTGGAACGGGAGTCGACGAAGAATTCTCCGGATTTCTGCTAACGTAGTTGAAAGGATTTCCCCAAAGGTGGATCATCCACTCAGGAAAAAAATAATATGTCGGGAAAAGCAATCAAAATCGCACAGACAAACGTCGAGCCAACTAACGACGACAGGAAAATGGGGACTGTGACATGTTCTCCCGATAAATGCGGCGAGATGTTTGCCATCTATCACGATTCTGCGCATGCGGATGACAGCGAAGCGGCACAGCAGGCCCAATGGTTGGAAGAAAAGCTGGCGGAAGAGCACCGCAGGGGCAGAGGTCACGAGGACGCCTACGATCTTCCATCGATGACTTGGCGGTAAGTATGTCAGAAAGTAATGAGCGCGAAGCGGACATCGTTATGATCGATGCTCTGCGTTAAGGTAGTCATCGTCACCCGCCGTGCTCTTCCAAGAATTTCTCCACTTCGATGGCGGCCATGCAGCCACTTCCTGCGGCGGTAATGGCCTGGCGGTAGCGCCGGTCTTGCACGTCGCCACAGGCGAAGACTCCGTGGACTTTGGTTCGGACATAGCCGTGAGTTTTGAGATATCCATCCTCGTCCGTGTCGAGTTGGCCGTCGAACATCTTGGCATTCGGATCGTGGCCGATGCCGAGAAACAGCGCACTGGTGGGGAAATCTGAAACGACATTTGTTTTTAAGTTGCGCAGCTTGAGGCCGGTGACTTCTTGCTTAGCGTGATCGTAGACATCCTCAACCACGGTGTCGGTGAGGAAGTGGATCTTCTCATTGTGCCGAGCGCGGTCCAGCATGATTTTGGAAGCGCGAAAGCTGTCCCGGCGATGAATGAGCGTGACCTTGGTGGCAAAGCGAGTGAGAAATAGAGCTTCCTCCATGGCGGAATCGCCGCCGCCGACCACCACGATCTCCTTCCCCGAAAAAAAGAAACCATCGCACGTAGCGCACGAAGAAACTCCATGGCCGATCAGCTTTTGTTCGTTGGGCAAGCCCAGCCAGCGCGCGGAAGCGCCACTGGCGATGATCAAAGTTTGTGCGTGCACCTGATGCTTGCCGAGATGCAGCAGAAACGGCCGCTGGCTGAGATCGACGCTGGTTAGATGAGCTATGCGGTATTCGGCGCCAAACCGCTCGGCCTGTTTGCGCATGTTCTCGACCAGTTGCGGTCCCATGATTCCCTCGGGGAAGCCGGGAAAATTCTCGACTAATGTGGTGAGAGAGAGTTGTCCACCTGGCTCGTGGCCCTCGACCACCAGAGGTTTGAAGTTGGCGCGCGCCGTGTAAAGCGCAGCAGTGTGTCCAGCGCAACCGGAACCGATGATGACAACGTTACGGGTTTCGCTCATGATTTTTCCAGATATCAGCCGTTAGATTGTTGATGTAACGCTTTCGATGCAAGGCCCTGTTTCGGTCGCGGAAAGTGATCAAACATTTAGCTCACTAGATTCGCCAGAACCCCCAATCATTTCTTGTCTTCAGATTGTTTAGGAGAAGCGCTCGTTGATTTCGGTTTTGCAGTTGCCTTCGGCGTCGCTGTCGGAATTTGCGCCAGCTCTGCTGCCACCGTGTGCTTGACTCCGAGCAAAGCTCGATAGCCGGCAAGCACATCGGATGCTCCGCGAAAAAGCGGCTCGTAGGCACTCTGATCCGGCGGGGGACCGTTTTCAGATCCGTTACAACGGGCTAGCGCCACCGACGATTTTCCAAAACGCTCGAGCCGGATGCGGCTGGCTGGGGTGTTCGCCGCGACCATGTTTGCCGCGCTGCCAATCGAAGAAGCGCTGTCTTCCATTGAAACCTGGATCAAATCTTTGGGATCTCGCACGTGCAGCACTAGGGTTTCCACCATGCTTTGGCCGTCGTCACTGAAAGAATATTGCACGCTGGCGAACAAGGCTTGCACGGCGAATTCGCGACGAATGCGAACGTAGCGGGCGACGGATGGCTCGCCCGACATTTGTGCGCCCTGTCCCGGTTGAAGGAAATTCGGTGACTCGTTTAGCGTGGAGCGGCCGTGAGAGACCTCGAAGTCGGAAGTAAACAGCGGTTGCTTCGGGATGCGAGCCAGGGCTGAGGCGATTTCTTTCTGCTCCTCTGCCGATGGCGCGCATACGTTCAGCATGTTTACTTTCACCTGTGGCTGAGTTGAAGGCGCGGGTTCGGCAGCCTGTTGAGATGTGGCGGGAAGCGCAGTAAGAACGCTGGCTGAGATCAGAATGATTTTTGAGAGCACGGCAGAATTCTAACTGATATGCGCCGTTTCACCACAGAGGCACGGTGACACAGAGACAGCCCAAGATCGTCTTTTAGGTTTCCGTGCCCTTATGCCTCCGTGGCGAACAATGGAGCACATCTTCGAAATTGGCCTACTGCAAAGAATTTCGCCAGCGCCGGGAACACGATTAGAATTCAATAATGGCGAATCTAACACTGGTTTATGGAATGCGTCTGTTACCCGCCGAGGATATTGCGGAGGTTGGCGATGCGCCGGTGAAGCTTAGCAACGGACACGAGGCGCGAGTCACCATGCACATCCTCGAAGGCAGTAAGGAAGAGATCGAAAAACAGTTGCGCACGAGTCTGGAAGCGTTTTTCGATTTGTATCCCGAGATCTAGTGGAGTTGAAAAAGAGCCGGAACCGTGGCGGGGACACGGGTTTCGTTTCAGGCTCTGACCCAAATCTATGCGGGCGTTTTACACGACATTACGCGCGAGAATGCTGGTGGCTGGATTGTGGCCACAGGGATGGATCGCGCGCGGAGCATGTTATTCCTTGGGTTTCGCGGTCGGGCTTTTTGTGCTGCAAATGGTTTTGAACTTGTTTGCGCCCGCATGGGCAGGGAGTATTGGAGGCTGGGTTAAATTTCTGGTTTTCGATGCGGCCTTGCTGTTTTCCATTGTTGCCTTCCGCTGGCTCAAACGAAAACTTCTGTGGCGCTTGCGCAACCGCCTGATCGTTACATACGTGTTCATCGGCGTTATTCCCGCCGTGCTGCTGGTCCTAATTGGATTGATAACGATCTATCTTTTCGCCGGGCAGTTTTCCAGTTTTGTAGTTACCTCGGAGATCGCCGCACAGCTGCGCAGTATGCAGGCGGCAAATGCCGCCGTGGGCAACGAGATTGCCGCGCGCATTGAGAAAGGCCAGACCCCCAACGCGGAGTCTTTGGCTGGATTAAGGAAGCACGACCGTGCCTGGGGCAGGCGGCGAGTTTGTGCCTGGCACGGTGCGAAGATCCTGCCGCTCAGCGGAGGAGAGCCCACGAAAGTCGTATCCTTCCCCGATTTTTTTCATAAGGATGACAATCCGTACGCAAAGGCAATGCGCGACGGCCAACCATTCAAGGAGATCGTTCGTGACCAAGGCGAATTGGAGTTGCGTGTGGCCTCGGTGTTTACGGTAGGCCCAGAAAGTTTAACCGTCATCACCAGCGAACCGCTGGATAAAGATCTGCTGGCCGACATCGCCGCAAACCTTGGCGAAATCACGCTGTTGGCCAACGGAATCCGCAACGAACCAACCTTCACCGTAGGTCGACTGCCGGCGTCCTCCAGCGTCATGGACCGGGAAATTCCTTTCGGTACGCCGCTGCGCGTTGTCAACTGGAGTACGGGAGAGAACGAAGCCCTCGACACCGATACGTCGCCGGCAGTTAAGATTCGCACCATGCCCTCGGTGCTTTATGGTCACCTCTTCGCGTCGTTGGAGAAATGGGCTAAAGGCATCGAGTCCATTCTCTTGGCGATTCTGGTTTTCTTCGCGATTATCGAGCTCATCTCTCTCCTTATCGGCACTCGTATGACGCGCACGGTGACCGGAGCCGTAGCGCAACTCTATGACGCCACCAGAAGCGTGGATCGCGGCGACTTCAGCCATCGCATTCCGGTGAAGTCGACGGACCAGTTGGCGCAGCTCTCTCTGTCGTTTAATTCGATGACCGAATCCATCGAGAAGCTGATCCAGGAGCAAAAGGAAAAGCAGCGATTGGAGGGCGAGTTAGCCATTGCGCAGGAAGTGCAGGCCCAACTTTTTCCACGGCAGGCTACCGAGTTGGAGTCGCTCGAAGTTCACGGATTCTGTCGTCCTGCTCGCACAGTTAGCGGCGATTACTATGACTTTCTCACGGCCAGTTCACACAAGTTGATTTTGGCCGTTGGCGATATCAGCGGAAAGGGAATTTCAGCCGCACTGTTGATGGCGACGATCCACTCCGCGGTGCGCGCCTATAGCGTAGAAAGTTTGCCGCAGATGCGTGAGCCCGTCGGCGTGGGCGCGTTGGCCGGCGCTGCGAGAGTGATGGCAGCTTGGCCCGAAGGCATCGAGATTTCCCCGGGAGCGTTGCTCGGCCTGCTGAATCACCAGCTCTATGAAAGCACTCCGCCGGAAAAGTACGCCACGTTGTTTCTCGCTGTTTACGATGGACGGTTGCACCGGTTGACCTACAGCAACGGAGGTCACCTACCGCCCCTGCTAATTGCGCAAGATGGCGCAGTCCGACGACTCGAAGCCGGCGGCACGGTGGTCGGGCTATTCGATAACATGATGTACGACGAAGACTCGGTGGACATGCATCCCGGCGAAATCTTCTTGGCTTATAGCGATGGTGTCACCGAGCCGGAAAATGAATTCGGAGAATTTGGCGAGGAACGCCTGATCGACCTGGTCCGTGAAAACCGCCGCCTGCCGCTGCTGCAAATCAGCCAGACCGTCACGCAAGCGGTCGATGACTGGATCGGCGACCAGGAGCAGCCAGATGACATTACGCTAGTGCTGGCGCGGGCGCGGTGATCAAGTGATTAGTGCTCTGCGATTGTCAGCCATGAGTTCTCACTAGGTCTTACATCGAACTGTCATCCCGACCGAGCCTCTCATCCTGGCACGGTAATGAGAGGCGCAGTGGAGGGACCTGCTTTCTCCGTCCAAGTAAGCTCCCTAGATTTTCTGCCGCTTCCACTTGCCTTGCTTAAATAAGATTGCGCTGACGGCTGCCGTCGCGGTCTCAGCGATGGCAATGGAAAAGAAAGCTCCATTCGAACGCATGTGCAGCGGAATTGCCAGCCAATACGCGAGCGGAATTTCGAACAGCCAGAAACCGAAGAAATTCACGATCGTAGGAGTAATCGTATCGCCTGCGCCGTTGAAGGCCTGCATCATCACCATGAAGTAGGCATATCCCAGGTTGCCATAGCTTATGATGCGCAGGCACGCAGCTCCCAGCGGCACTACCTCTGGATCGTGGGTGAACAGCCGAACGATTGGCTCGGAAAAGAAAATGAAGACGACCCCGATCAGGCCGAGAAAAATCACGTTGTAAAGCCCAGTGCGCCACACCGCTTTCTCAGCGCGTTCCGGATGACCCGCGCCCAGGTTCTGCCCTACCAGAGTCGCCGCGGCATTGCTCAATCCCCAGGAAGGCAGGATCACGAAGATCACGATGCGAATTGCAATCGTGTATCCGGCAAGCGCGGCAGCGCCGAAGATGCTGACGATTCGCACCAACCCGATCCAACTGGTGTGCGCGATGGCGAACTGCAATATGCCGGTCAGCGAAACGCGAATCAGACGCAGCATCACGGACGCACGCAGGCGAATCTGGCTCCTGAGAATCCGCAGACGCTCCGTCCCGCGCATCAGTCGGTAGAACTGATAAAGCACGCCGATGCTGCGCCCGGTAAGTGTTGCCAACGCCGCGCCAGTCACGCCCAAGCGGGGAAACGGCCCCCAGCCGAAGATCAGGCAGGGATCGAGCACCAGATTGATGATGTTTGAAACCCACAACAGGCGCATGGCAATTGCCGCGTCGCCCGCACCGCGAAAGATCGCGTTGTTCAGGAACAGCAGGAGCACGGCAAAACTTCCGCCCAGGCAGATTCTCGTGTAGCCGCTGCCAGTGGCGACAATATCCGGCGACGCGCCCATCAAGCGCAACAGGTTCGGCGCCCAAATCCCGCACGGAATTCCGATCGCCAAAGAAAAAACCAGACCAAGAACAATTGCCTGCACTCCCGCAATAGCCGCACCTTCAGGATCCTTTTCTCCAATACGCCGCGCCACCATGGCGGTGGTCGACAAACTCAGGCCCATGGCCACGGAAAACACCAGTGTCAACATCGACTCCGTGAGCCCCACAGTGGCCACAGCGTTCGCACCCAGGCGTCCCACCCAGAAGACGTCCACCACCGCGAATAGCGACTCCAGCACCATTTCCAACACCATCGGGACGGCGAGCAGCAAAATCGCTCGGTTCAAACTGCCGGTGGTGTAATCCTGATGCGAGCCGCGAATCGCTTCCAGCAGCGAAGCCCATAATGTGTGCTGCTGTTCTGCAGCGGAGGCTGTGGCTTTCATAATTACCTGCAAGCTTTCCAGGCCGGTCGACGAATAGACGAGCCGAATGTGCCAATCAATTGAGACAGAAAGAAATCTAAGAGGTCCGACTCGGCGGACTTAGCGGATGGCCAACGAACGAGGGTTAAACATAGTAATTTCCTTGTAGCGAACTGGAGGAATTGTATCGCGGACCGACGGCCTTCGCCAAATACAAATTTACTTTCTACGCGCCGAATCTGCGTCCTGTAACTATCGACGCGTCTTGAAAGAATCTCACTTCTGCGTCAGCAGCGTCACCCGCGCGGTTACGCCTCGATTACTTGCCATCCCTCCGATCGCAACCGGACCGAGCACCGTATCCTGTACGCCGCCGCCATCCAAGCGGGCTTCGGGACTGTTGTCACTGACGGTCTCCCAGCGGCTGTGATGAAGATCGAAAGCAAATGTAACAGAGGAAACTTCGGCAGGCTTGCCGTCATAGGAAACTCCTTTGTAGTCGTGCGGAGTCGTCGTGCCGCCGAAGAAGAAAATTTTGCGATCCCTGCCAGAGCCGCCACCGGCGATTCCAAAGCGCGCCGTGCCGGGATGCGCGGGTAACTTGGTCCATTCGATTTTTTCCGGATTTTTCTTGTCGATCTTGCCCATCCAGCATTCGTCGGATGCAACGTAACTCGGGCCCTCCGCTGGGCCCGCCTTCGCGCCATCAACGATCACAATCGTGTCGTCGGCCAGGCCACCGGATAATCCGAACACCGGCGTACCAGGAAAAGGTGTGGCCTGGCTCCAGGAGTCTTTTTCCACGTCATAGACCTGGACGTTGTTCACCGGGCCGTTCTTCGACCGGCCTCCAATCAGATAAACGAAGCGGTCATGATTCACGCCAGAGACCGCGCGGTCTACGGGGACAGGAATGTCTTTCCCACGATTCCAGCGGCGTTGCTCGACATAAACGTTCACGTCAGGAACCGTGATTTCGCCGCCCTGCGCATCCACGACATATCCGCCCATGAGCACGACTTGCGCCTTGGCTCCGGCGGCCGATGCGCCTAAACGTCCAGCCACGCCGGGCACCGGCTGTCCCTGATGCCACTTCGCTGAGTGCGTGAGGTGCATGACATAAACCTGGTTGGTTACGTCATCCCAGGTTTTCTTGGGCCCGACGCCCATCATGGAGAAAAGGTCGAATCCGCCTCTAAGGCTGGCGGTGGCGTTGCCCGAAACTGCAGCCGGCATCGAGGGAAACTGAGGTTGGTCTTCTCCAAGAACGGTGACGCAAAGTGACAGCGAAAGAAGAAGCGCAATACAAAGTAATCTTCTCATCAGCAGAAATATTACCGCAGATTCGTCCCTACGGCTTCGATTACAGGGGGGTGTCAGTGGCGAATTCATCCGAGCCGGACCTATCAGAACCACGTCTTGCGCCGGTATTCGCGATACTCATCGCCAAATGCCTCTTCAAGAACTTGAGCTTCACGGTGGGCCCTGACTGTCTGCATGACCGCAAGAGCCAGAAAAAGCAGCCACAAAAATGGTCGATGGAGGACCAGCACAAACCCTCCAACCAGTACCATGCCGAACACATAGATTGGATTGCGGATCTTCGAATAGACCCCGTGGGTCACAAGCTTGTGCGCAGCGGCTTTGATGGCGAAGGAACGTCCTAGCTGGCGGCGCGCGATCGCAATCCCGCAGATGCCTGTGATCACCAGCGCCGTGCCAATCTCGCGCTGCAAACCCCAGGGACCGGGCTTGGAAAATGTTACCCACAGCAGTATTCCAACGGCGACGATTTGCACCACTGTGAAGAAGTAGAGCTGTCGGCTTTCCATCGATGAGCGTTCCTCTTCGCGGTAGCTCCGAAATTGAATCAGTAATTATTCGATGAATCCCTGGCGTGCCGCGTGAATAAAGTCCGTATAGGCCGGCGTCTCTCCGGCAGCACGCGTGTGGCTGGCGATCTGCCCGCGATGATACGCCGAGTGCAGCACAACGTGAGTCAAAATATCTTCCACCGTGCTGCGCCAAGGCTCGCCCTTGCTGTTCTTGTAGGAGATACTTTCCGAGAGCTGCTTTGCCGAAAGGCCAGCGAGATATTCGCGCCAGAGGCTCGCCATTTCGGCAATTTGAGTTTCGCATTGATCGGCAGAAAACTCCGGCCACACAGGAAGGCTTTGCGGCTGCTTTCGGATACGCTCCAGCCATAGGCGCTCGGCGGAAAGAATGTGGGCGAGTAGCTTCAGGGTCTGCGCGGGCGGGCGAGCGCTCGTCCGCAAATTTGCCAGCACTTCGCGGTTGGCCCATTCATCGTAAGTAAACTGACGACGTAGATATCTCAGCAGTTCGTCCAACTTGGTTTTAACCGTCCTTTCACATTGCCCGGGTAGACTCCTCGCTGAACGGCAATGAGATATTCTAAGTGAT
>CAYOVU010000083.1:0-6496 GCA_964407505.1 uncultured Acidobacteriaceae bacterium
TTTCATGCAGAGAGTCGTTCAGTTTGTCAGTCGTTCGTCGTTTGTTGTCAGTCGTTGGTCGTTTGCCCTGTGGGCTGAGTTCTCATTGTAAATGACTCCGGGCGTTGAGCGATTTGCGCGGGATAATGCTAACGATAACGATAACGACTAACGACTTTTGTACAGTTCGGTTTTCTTAATGTAGTCGGCGACGGTGGGATCGACGAAGCGTGCCAGAGATTTGCCGGCGGCGGCGGCCTGGCGAATTGCGGTGGAGGAGACGGGCTGATAGACCTCGTCGAGCAGGTGGATGGTTACACCGGTCAGCACAAGGTCTCCCGTGGCGGCTTGCTTTTGAAATGGGCGGGTCGCCTCCGCGCGCGGGCGCAAGTTCTCAGGCAGGGAGTTGGCAACATCGGCGAGAGAGTAGCCAGGCCTGCTGGCGACGACGAATTCGCACTCGCGAAACAGGGCCTCAGGCTGGTGCCACTTGGCGATGTCGGCGAAGGCGTCAATTCCGATCAGGAGGAAAAGGCGATCCGCTTTCTTGAATGACTTCTTCAGGCACTGCACAGTTTCGATGGTGTAGTTGGGCCTCGCGGAGGCTTGCTCTTTACTCTTGTTCTTCGCTTTGTCGATCAGCTTCACCTTCTCTACATTCTTGGGCACGCCATCTGGAACACATTCTTCGGGAGCTTCGAGCAGCGAGGGCAGGAAATCCTTTTCCTGCGCGGTCGCCAGAGCGAGCATGGCATAGCGCTGCGCGAAAGCCGAAAGTGGCTGGCTCTGCTTGTGCGGCGGCACGTTCGCCGGGACAAAGTAAATGCGCGAAATCTTGTAGCGCTCGCGCGCGGCGCGCGCCAAGGCCAGATGTCCGCGATGAATGGGATCGAATGTGCCGCCGAAGAGGCCGATATTCATGAGCCGCTAGTTTCTTCGTTTCGAGGGCGGTTGGCAAGTCCAGCGATTCCGGCTCCGCCACTGGCGAAGAAGGGCAGGGGTATTGTCCGATCGGACATCGTCTGATCGGACTCGCCCCGCGGGGCAAATAAACATTTGCCCACAGGAGATTGGAATGTACTCATGTAATCTCGCGAGGTTACGCTTTTAGCAATAGTATGGTTGCATGCGAGTAACCCTCCCCCTACTTCGCATTCCCCCCGCCCGCGCACCCATCCTGCGTTACGGCGTGGCGGTGCTCAGCACGACCTTGGCGCTGATCCCGGCCCTGCTGCTTCCCAACATCACCGAAAGCCGCCTCGCAGTGTTTGCCGTCGCGGTGATGGTGAGCGCGTGGTATGGCGGCTGGAAGCCGGGATTAGTGGCCACTTCGTTCGCCCTCACCGTCAGCGCGTATTTTTCGTTTACCGGAGAACACACGCCGGCGCAATACCGCTCGACGATGATCCGGCTGGCGCTGTTCGTTTTGCTGGCGATGCTCATCTGCTGGTTCAACGCGGCGCTGCGAGCGACCCAGGAAGGGCTGCGACGCTCGGAAATAAATTTCCGCTCATTGGTGACGAACGCTCCTTACGGAATTTGCCGCTGCGACGCCGCAGGTCTGGTGCTGGACGCGAACCCTGCGCTGCTGACGATGCTGGGATATTCCTCCGTTCAAAATCTCAGGGGCAAACATCTCGGAGGACTTTACGCCGATACGAATCAGTGGTTTGAGCTGGCGGATCATCTGCTGGCTGCGGTTCCTTTCACTGGATTGATTTCCGAGTGGAAGCGCAAAGACGGCACTGGAACTGTGGTTCGTGTTTCCGGGCGCGCTGTGCGCGATGGGAAAAAAGGGAAGACTTTCGAGCTGTTTGCCGAGGATGTGACCGAACGGCGCACGCTAGAAGAGCAATTGCGACAGTCGCAAAAGATGGAGGCGGTCGGAAGACTGGCCGGTGGAATCGCGCACGATTTCAACAACCTGCTGATGGTAATTTCAGGGTATTCGGAATTTCTGCTTGATCGACTAGGTCCCGACCCCGCACTACGCGGACCGGCACAGGAGATCAAAAGCGCGGCAGAACGCGCTTCCTCTCTTACGCGGCAACTTCTCGCATTCAGCCGCAAACAGATGCTGGCGCCGAAGATACTCGACTTGAACGCTGTGGTCACGGAGAACTTTAAGATGCTCACGCGAGTGATCGGTGAGGACATCGATCTGGTAATGGTCCCGGGAGCTGCGCTGGGTGCGGTGCGCGCCGATGCCGGGCAGATCGAGCAGGTCATCATGAACCTTGCGGTGAACGCGCGCGACGCCATGCCCTCAGGTGGGAAGTTGACCATTGAAACTTCGAACGTTTTGCTCGACGAAGACTATGCGCGTTTTCGTACGCCACTCAAGCGAGGAGACTATGTGATGCTCGCCATCAGCGACACCGGCGTGGGAATGGATGCGGAAACTCAGTCGCACATCTTCGAGCCTTTCTTTACCACGAAAGGAATGAAGGGAACCGGGCTGGGCCTATCCACGGTGTACGGCATCATCAAGCAGAGCGGCGGATACATTTGGGTTTACAGCGAGTTGAACCGGGGAACGACGTTCAAGATTTATTTGCCCCGCGTGCCCGAACATGCGGACAGCGTTGCGCAGGTGGCCTCGTCGCCCTCGGACAACGCTGTGGCCGAGACCGGAACTGAGACGATCCTGCTGGTGGAAGATGAAGCGAACCTGCGATATTTGGCGCGGCAGTTCCTCGAAAAACAAGGTTATCGCGTAATTGAAGCCGCCGATGGAGCGGTCGCGATCCAGGTTGCCGTGGCGCATGACGGGGTGATTCATCTGTTGCTTACCGACGTGATCATGCCCGGAATGAACGGCCGCGAGGTAGCGCGGCGCATTTCTGAAATTCGCCCCAACACGAAAGTGCTTTACATGTCCGGGTACACGGAAAATGTGATCGGGCACAATGGCACGCTGGACGCGGGCGTGCGCCTGCTCGAGAAACCTTTTACCCTTCGCGACCTGAAAAGCAAAGTTCGCGAAGTGCTGGATTCCACCCCAATCCCCCGTGAGGTTGCCATGCCAGTTCAAACCGTTCATGCTTCGGCGGCGCAAGGTCGTGATCCATCGACCTTGTCGCGCGCACAACGTTTTCAGCTTCACTTGCCCCTGAAATATCGCCGTCTCGACGAAGAGAAATGGCACGCGGGCGAAACCAGAAATATCAGCCGCTCCGGTTTGCTGTTTCAAGCCGAGGATCTCTTGCAGCCAAACGTCGTGCTGGAAATTAATCTCGTGCTTCCGCCGGAGATTGCCGGGCTTTCGCCGACTGAAGTAGTTTGCAAGGGAGAAATCGTGCGCACGGTGCATTCGAACGGCGAGAAAATGCCTCCCGCGCTAGCAGCGAGGATTCTGCAATACCACTTTCAGCACGGCTCGCATTTGCCGCAGGCGTAGGAATTTCAGGAGGATTAGCCCCTGTAGGCATCAGGCGCTGTGGCTGTCGGCAGCTTCGGCTTGCTGCAGCGCCTGCTCTCGCAGGGCTTCTACTTCCTTTGCGATGGCGAATTTCAGCTCTTCGATCCCTTGGCCAGTCACGGCTGAAATCTCATAGAGCTTCAGCTTGTGCTTCTTGCAATATTTCTTCAGGGCGGCGACTTTGTCTTTATTAGCGACGTCGATTTTTGACGCGACCATGATCATCGGCTTTTCTTCCAGCTGAGCTCCGAAGCTGGCCAGTTCGCCGAGAATCACTTCCGCGTCTTTGACGATGTCGGGACGTCCGCTCCCGTCCGACACGTCGACAAGATGAACCAGCAGGCGCGTGCGCTCGATGTGGCGTAGAAACTGCGTGCCCAGGCCCGCGCCGGTGTGCGCGCCTTCAATCAGGCCGGGGATGTCGGCAACCACGAAACTTACTTCGTCCCGCGGATCGCCGACGGCGACGACTCCGAGATTCGGTTCGAGCGTGGTAAAGGGATAGTCGGCAATTTTAGGGCGGGCTGCGGAGATGCGGGAAATAAGCGTGGATTTGCCTACGTTCGGATAGCCAACGAGGCCCACATCCGCGAGCAATTTTAATTCGAGGCGGTAGTTGTGCTCTTCGCCAGGACGACCGGGCTCATGCTCGCGCGGAGCCTGATGCACCGAAGTTGCAAAGCGCGCGTTGCCGCGTCCTCCACGCCCGCCGCGGGCGATCACCATACGCTGATCGGGGGCTGAAAAATCGAAAACCTTTTCGCCGGTTTCTTCGTCATAGACAATCGTTCCTACGGGAACTTTCAGAAGAACGTCAGCGCCTTCGCGGCCGGTTTTGTTCGAGCCTTCGCCGTGGCGTCCGCGTTCGGCTTTGTATTCGGGATTGAAACGGAAGTGCACCAGCGTGTTGTGGCGCTCGCTGGATTCCATGACGACATCGCCGCCCTTGCCCCCGTCGCCGCCCGAAGGACCGCCGCGTGGAACATATTTTTCGCGGCGGAAGGCCATGCAGCCGTTGCCGCCATCGCCCGCTTTGACGCGAATTTTAGCTTCGTCGATGAACATGGATGGACAGGAAAAACAAAAGCCTCGTCCCGAAGGCGAGGCTGGGAGCGGCGCTCGACAGCAGGCCGCGGTTTGCGAAAACGCAACGCTCGATTCGCAAACGGAAGCGAACTACTCCGCGACTTCCATCGGCTCGACCATCACGAACTTGCCCATCGAGCCCTTGTTCAGGAACTTGATACGGCCCGTGATCTTGGCGAAGAGCGTGTCGTCTTTGCCGCGGCCGACGTTCAGCCCAGGTTTCACACGGGTGCCGCGCTGCCGTACGATGATGGTGCCTCCGGGGACGATCTGTCCGCCGAATGCCTTAAAGCCCAGCCGCTGCGCGTTCGAGTCGCGGCCGTTTCGTGATGTGCCTTGTCCTTTTTTATGTGCCATGAGTCCGTTCTCAGTTCTCGTTTCTCAGTTCTTCGCGAAATCGCATCGCAGGGCTGAGCTGTCCGGTTTTACTTCTTCTTTTTTGCAGCTGATTTTTTGGTCGCAGATTTCTTAGGGGCCGCTTTCTTTTTGGCATGGCCCTTAGCCGTCTTGGCTTCGGACTTGTGCTCGGTTTCGTGTTCTTCTGCGGCGGCAGCTTTCTTGGGCTTGGCCTGTTTCTTTGCCAGCTCGGGTGCTTTGAAGCTCTGGCCATCGAACGCAATTTCGCTGATGCGCACGGCGGTGAATGCCTGGCGGTGTCCGCGCAGCTTCTTGTATTGCTTTTTGCGCTTGTAGTGGAAGACCAGAATTTTTTCTCCGCGACCTTCTTCAACCACGTGGCCGACCACGCGCGCTTCCGATTGCGGCTTGCCGATCTGACCTTCGCCGCCCGATACGGCCAGAATCTCGGGAAACTCCACCTGGCCATCGGTGCCCGTAGCCATCTTCTCGACTCGAATCACGTCCCCGGGCGCCACCCGGTACTGCTTGCCGCCGGCGCGGATAACCGCGTACATACGCCTGCCTCCGTCAAAATATCGTGAAAGTTCAGCGTTGAAACATGGTCCTTGCGCGCACACGGGCGCAACCTCGACCTGCTGAACTGTCTCTGCTTGCTGTGTTTCCCCTGCGGCGTTTCAGCAGCCAGGGCGAGCCTGCCCAGAACGGGCCGGCGAGTACAGGCAAACTCAACTATTCTAGCGTGTGTTGTGGAAATCGGTCAATGTGCGGTTGTCGTCCAGTACAGAACTTTGCAGATCAGCAACTCCCTGTGCGAGAATTCCGGCGGCCTCCCGGATGACATGGGACTAAACCAACCGAGGACACTAAAGATGAAGCGATTGTCTGCCGTTCTGCTATGCCTGCTCACCCTGACCCTGTTCAGCTTCGCGCAGCCAAAGGCTGCTTCGAAAAAATCCACCTCTCCTGCCGCTCCCGACAAAGCCTACTTGCAGAAAATCTGGGATGGCTGGGCAACGCTCGATCCCACGAATGTGGCGAAGTACTATGCGAGCGGTCCGCACACTTTCTTCGATCTCGCTCCCTTGAAATACGGGAGTTGGGAAGAATACGAAAAGGGAGTGAAGGCCCTGCTCGCCGGTTACAAGAGCGCCAAGTTCACGCTCAATGATGACCTGGCCATCCATCCCCACGGAGATCTGGTATGGGTTACCTCGACCGTGAAAAGCGAGATGACTACAGCCGCAGGAAAAGTCGAGATGGCAACCTTCCGCTGGACCGCGGTTCTCGAAAGTCAGGATGGAAAGTGGGTGACGGTTCACGAACACGTCTCCGAGCCTTTGCAGTAAGAAATGCTGATTGCAGCGCCGGTGATACGGCGGCTGTTGTTCACGCGGTTACCTCTGTAATCTTTCGTAGCTCGAGTTCGCTTGCAGAAACAACTCCGCTGCAGCAGGGTTACTATTATTCGAGGAGAACTGTGATGCGTGACCGTATCGCCATTCTGCTTTCGCTTTTCCTATCAGCCGGTGTTATGTGGAGTCAGCAGCAGGCTCCCGCCAGCGCGCCTGCCAATTCCCAGCAGAGCATGCCCGGTATGGATATGTCAGAGCACGACATGTCGAACATGAAGGGCATGTCGATGGGATCGGA
>CAYOVU010000084.1:0-14565 GCA_964407505.1 uncultured Acidobacteriaceae bacterium
CTGGGCATTTGCCTCTTTGAGTTTTGGAATGAGCGACCACGCAGTCTGCTCTTCGATGATTGTATTCACCGCGACCCACTCGCCATCGGCTAAAGGGGCGACTGTGGGATTCTTCAGTGCAGGAAGCAGCCCCAGGACAGCAGGTAAATCCGGCTTGCGCACGTTGAGCATCAGGCCGACTCGACCCAGCGCGGCGATCGCTCCGCAGAGCATCACGGACAGGTTTTCGATTTTGTGGCGTCGCGCGGGATCCGCCCAGGCGGTCTTGTTGGTAATGAGTTTCGTATTCGATTCCAGCAACGTCTCGAGGATTCTCAGACGGTTGGCGCGCAGCGAGCTTCCAGTCTCCGTGACTTCAACGATTGCATCGGCCAGCAACGGCGGTTTCACCTCTGTTGCACCCCAGGAAAATTCAACTCGAACCGGCACATTCCGGCTGGCAAAATAGTTTCGCGTGAAGCTAACCAACTCGGTGGCAACGATCTTGCCCGCAAGATCTTCGGGCTTCTGAAACTCCGAATCCTCAGGCACGGCTAGCACCCACTTCACTTTTCCCATGCTCTGTTTCGCATAGATCAGATCGGTAACGCTGACCACATCGAGCCCGCTTTCGAGCACCCAATCGAGACCAGTTAAGCCGGCGTCGAGCGCGCCGTGCTCAACATAGCGTGCCATTTCCTGGGCACGAATGAGCAGGCACTCGATTTCCGGGTCGTCGGTTGCAGCAAAATAGGAGCGCGCACTGGTATAAACTCGCAGACCGGCGCGGGTGAATAGATTCAGCGTTGCCTCCTGCAAACTTCCCTTGGGTATGCCCAGACGAAGTTTCATCACCTTGACTCCGTTGCGATTTGCGGCGCCGCTCCGAGCGGAAGCTCCTCAGTGAAGCAGGATCGCGACCCTGTGTGGCACACCTTTCCCTCACCCAGGACGCGTACGCGCAGCAGAATCGTGTCGCGGTCGCAATCAGTCCACGCGGCGACTATTTCGAGTCGATTGCCAGAGGTCTCGCCTTTCGTCCACAGTTTCTGCCGGGTACGGCTGTAGAATGTGGCAAATCCAGTCCGCAAAGTCGCCTCCAGCGCTTCGTGATTCATGAAACCCACCATCAGCAACTCTTGTGTAGTGGCGTCTTGGATCACTGCAGGCGCCAGGCCTTGCATTTTGTCGAAATCGATTTCCATAAAAATCTCCTGTTTCTGCCGTCCCACTGTTTCAAACGAGCAGTAGAAACAAAAAGCCCGCTGCGCGTTTGGCGTCAGCGGGCTTGGATTTCCTATAAGTGCTTTAGGCTTTTATCCGTAGGCCTCCGCCGACACGCTCATCGCGTGGCGATTATGGTGGTGACGATGAAGGTTCAACGAAATCATACCTCGCTATGTTAGGACGGGCAGCGCCTCTCGTCAACAAGATTCCACATGATTTGCCCGCCGAGTTTGATTGGGTTAGGCCACGGCGAGGTAGACATAGCGCAGAATAAAGAGGGCTGTGAGAATCCAGACGAGGGTATTGATTTCGCGAAATTTACCAGCTGCGATCTTTACGACTGTATAAGCAATCAGCCCAAGACTAAGGCCGGTTGCGATGCTGAACGTAAGTGGAGTTGCCAGAATCGTGATGAACGCCGGCACAGCTTCGCTGAAGTCGCGCCATTGAATCTGTGCAATGGATTCCGACATTAGTACGCCCACCAGAATCAGCGCGGGAGCGGTGGCATAACCCGGAATTGCGGTTGCCAGCGGTGAGCAGAACATTGCCAGCAAGAACAATGCCGCGACGGCGATGTTGCTCAAACCGGTGCGCGCTCCGGCTGCCACTCCTGCGGCGCTCTCGATATAGCTTGTTACTGTGGATGTGCCCGTCAATGCACCGAATACGGTGCCTACAGCGTCTGCCAGCAACACCCGCCCCACGCGGGGGATTTTGCCGTCGCGCATGAAGCCGCCTTGCTCACAAACTCCCACCAGTGTGCCAACGTTGTCGAAGAGATCCACAAACAGAAAGGCAAATGCGATTTCGAGTAGGCCAAGATGTTTCAGGCCTCGAAAATCAAGTCGCAAGAAAGTTGACGATGGGTGCGGCATGGAAAAAATTGCCGCGGGCCAGCTTGTGATGCCGCGAAAAATTCCGAGGAGAGCGGTACCGATGATCCCAAGTAAGATTGCGCCGTGAAACCTCCGCGCCATCAGAATCAACGTCAGGCAAAGTCCGAAACAGGCAGTCTGCACCTCCTTGTCGGAAAAGCTCCCGAGCCCAACAAACGTTGCCGAATTCGCGACGACGAGTTTCGCATTCCGCAGGCCGACGAACGCGATGAACATCCCGATTCCCGCAGCGGTCGAATGTTTCAGGCAGTCCGGCATGCCGTTCACAATTTGCTCTCGAACCCGGGTAACGGTGAGAACGAGAAAGAGGCAACCCGAACAGAAGACCACTGCCAACGCGGTCTGCCACGGAACATGCATAGCCATGCAAACTGAGTACGTGAAGTAGGCATTCAACGACATGCCCGGCGCCAGCGCGATGGGATAGTTGGCATAAAGCCCCATCACTAGCGTCGCCACCGCACCAGAGACACATGTGGCGAAAACAACACCGTCAGCGGGCATTCCCGCTTGCGCGAGAATCTGGGGGTTCACCACGATGATGTAAGCCATGGTGACAAAGGTGGTGAGGCCGCCGAGCATCTCCTGTTTCACGGAGGTCCGGTTCTCGGCGAGCTTGAAGTAACGATCGATCAAGTTTCCTCAGTAGGCGATCTTGTTGGGTTTCTCTTCCCATGCGCGAAACGCGGCCAGAGATTCTTCGCGCATCATTTGAATTATGGGGATTGCACGCTGTGCGTGGGGCTGCGCGATCTCGCGATAGATCAGAGAATCGTCGAATCCAACTTTGGATGCATCGGCGGCGGCGCTGGCGAAGTAGACGCGAGAGAGCCGCGCCCAATAGATTGCACCAAGGCACATGGGACACGGTTCGCAGGAAGTGTAAATATCGCAACCGTGCAGTTCGAAGACTTTGAGTTTAGCGCAGGCGGCGCGGATGGCAAGCACTTCGGCGTGCGCTGTCGGATCATTGATCGAGGTCACCTGATTCGCGCCCTCGGCAACGATGCCGCCGTCTCTCACGATGACTGCCCCGAACGGACCCCCGCTTGCGGAGCGGACATTCTCAACTGCGAGCTGAATCGCGCGGGTCATGAAAGGATTGTTCATGTGGTTGCTCTGTTAACGCGTGGCCGGCAAAAGGAATACCCACGCCTGCAATCCGCGAACCCGCGAGCACCTCGGTCGACATGGACTCTTTCGCAGCTTCTTCGCTGAGAAGGGAGTATAAGCTGGGAATCGGGAATTCGTAAAATGTTCTTTTGCATGAAGACATGCTGAAGAAATGAGACAGCAGCCTCGATTCAGGTTCTGGATTTTGTAAGGAGAAGGTACTTGGAGTTACAAGCTTTCTTATCGCGTCGTGTGGTGACACCAGATGGAATTCGGCCAGCAGCCATTCTCGTAGACGGTGAGAAGATTCAAGCTGTTATCCCTCAGAATCAAGTTCCTCGCCATGCCCGCGCGTGCGATTTTGGTGAGGCTGCGATTCTTCCGGGGCTGGTCGATTCACATGTGCACATCAACGATCCCGGACGCGCTGAGTGGGAAGGTTTCGAGACGGCGACGCGGGCGGCTGCGGCCGGAGGCTGCACGCTTCTGGTGGACATGCCGCTGAATTGCCTGCCTGCCACAACCACCGTCGCCTCGCTCGAAGCAAAGCGGGTCGCTGCAGACGGTCGATGCCGTGTGGACTGGGCGGCCTGGGGCGGAGTCGTCGAGGACAACCAAGCCGACATTGAAGCACTCGCTGCTGCAGGCGTGCTCGGCTTCAAATGCTTTCTCATTCATCCCGGCATCGATGGCTTCACCATGGTCACGGAGCCGCAACTTCGAGCGGCATTGCCTGCAGTTGTGCGAACCGGCTTGCCGCTGCTGGTACATGCGGAACTTCCTGGGCCGATCGATACAGCCACTGAAACTCTTGGGAACGCGGATTGGAGATACTATTCGACTTATCTTCAATCACGTCCGGAAGAGGCGGAGTTGGCCGCGATTCGACTACTTTTATTCCTGTGCCGCGAATATCACTTTCGCTTGCACATCGTGCATCTTTCGGCGAGCGAAGCATTGCACGAGTTAAAGGTGGCGCGTTCCGAAGGGTTGGCCGTGACTGTGGAAACCTGCCCGCACTATCTCCATTTGACGTCCGAAACGATCCCGGATGGAGCGACCGCGTTTAAGTGTGCGCCGCCGATTCGCAGCGGGCAGAACCGAGAAATGCTGTGGAAAGGTTTGAGGGACGGTGTAATCGATCTCGTGGTTACGGATCACTCTCCGTGCCCGCCAGAAATGAAACGATTCAAAGAAGGCAACTTCAGAGCCGCATGGGGCGGGATTTCGAGTCTTTCGATGGCGCTGCCCCTGATGTGGACCGAAGCCAGTCGGCGCGGATTCACTTTGCGCGATCTTGCGCGGTGGATGGCCGAGAAACCGGCGCAGCTTGCCGGCTGCCAAAGGCACAAAGGAAAAATTGCGCCGGGCTTCGACGCAGATTTTGTCGTATTCGATTCCGAGAGCGACTTTGTAGTGTCGGAAGAGCGGCTGCATTATCGCTATCCCGCCTCTCCATACATTGGAGAAAAACTTCGTGGTGTTGTGAAGGCCACCTATCTCAGAGGGAAGCCTGTTTTTGTTGAGGGCAAGTTTCCTGGATCACCGGCGGGCCAAGAGTTCAGGCTGGCCCCTGCAAGTTCGAACCGCGATTGATCTTATGTGTTTTTCCGATTCGTGGCCCCAACGAATTTCAGCCAATATTGACGGGGTTGTCGGCTACACTATCCCATCTACGCACAATAATAGAGAAATCGCTATATCCTCGGAAACAGCAAATCATGAATAGTGAGCGCATCGTCGGTTCGGCGGTCCCGCGCAAGGAAGGCCGGGAAAAAGTAACCGGGCAAGCTCGCTATCTCGACGATATGGTTTTACCGGACATGCTCTATGGTGCGACGGTTCGCAGTCAAGTCCCTAGAGGCAGAATCGAAAAGATCGAATTTAACCTCGGAATCGCCTGGGACGAGTTTGTGATCGTATCGGCGAAAGACATTCCAGGGAAGAATTGCATCGCGCTCATCGGGGACGATCAACCGTGCTTGGCGAGCGAATTCGTGAACCATCCCGAGGAACCGATACTTTTGCTAGCCCACCAGGATCGTTATGCTCTCCGAAAAGCGGTTGAGGCAATATCGATAGAGTGTGACCCTCTTCCCGCCATCTTCACGATTGAAGAGAGTGAGAGTTGCTCTGAAATCGTTTGGGGCGAAGACAATGTTTTCAAGACGTATCGCATCGATAAAGGTGATGTCGACGAGGTCTGGTCGAAGGCCGCATACATTGTCGAAGGTGAATACGCGACCGGTGCGCAGGAACAGCTTTACATAGAAAACAACGGCATGATTGCCTCCTACGATGCCGCGGAGGGCATCACGGTGTGGGGCTCGTTGCAGTGTCCTTACTACGTGCACAAGGCTTTGATGGCGCTGTGTAGCCTGCCTGCAGAAAAAGTCCGCGTCGTGCAAATGGAGACTGGCGGTGCCTTCGGCGGCAAGGAAGAATATCCGTCGATGATCGCGGCGCACGCGGCACTGTTGGCGATTAAGTCGGGTAAACCGGTAAAGATCGTTTACGACCGCGCGGAAGATATGGTGGCCACTACAAAACGTCATCCCTCGCGGACGCGACACCGCACCGCAGTCAGCGCAGATGGGAAGATTCTCGGTGGGGAAATTGAGTTCACCATCGACGGCGGAGCGTACGCAACGTTGTCTTCCGTAGTTCTTTCGCGCGGCCTGATTCATGCCGGTGGTCCGTACTATTGGCCGAGTGTGCGGATTAGCGGCAAAGCAGTTGCCACGAACGTGCCGCCGCACGGAGCATTTCGCGGCTTTGGTGCGCCTCAGAGTTTATTTGCCATGGAACGGCATATGGACCGGATTGCGCGCGTGGTGGGGCTTTCGCCGATCGAGATCCGGCGCCGAAACTTCCTGAAGCCGGGAGAGATGACAGCCACCGAACAAGTCGTTCGTGAACCGATCGATCTTGAAAAACTGCTCGAGCGAGCCCTCAGCCTTTCGGACTATCACGCGAAAAAAGAACGGTTCGCGGGCGAAAATCAAACCGGGACCACGAGAAAAGGAATCGGTATTGCAGCCTTCCTGCATGGCGCGGGTTTTACCGGCTCGGGCGAGCGCTACTTGAGTTCTGTGGTTGGCGTGGAAGGGTGTTCCGATGGCCGTATTCGCGTGCTGGTGTCGAGTACAGAATTTGGTCAAGGAACGAAAACAGTTCTTTGTCAGATTGCGGCGGAAGCGTTGGCGCTGCGCTATGAAGACGTCACCATCGCTCAACCGGATACGATGCAGGTGCCGAACAGCGGGCCTACAGTTGCATCGCGCACGGTGATGGTGGTGGGAAAGCTGGTTGAATCTGCAGCGCGCGGAATTCAACAAACGCTGAGTGTGGCGGGATTGATCGGCGATTCTTATTCGTTGGAGGAATTCCGTGCAGCCTGCCAGAGTTACATTGCCGCACATGGGCAACTGCGTTCATGGGCCCAGTATGAACCGCCGCCCGGCATCTTTTGGGACGATCAAAAATATCGGGGCGAAGCCTACGCCGCATATTCCTGGGCGGTTTACATCGCAGAGGTCTCGGTTGACCTGACGACCTACAGCGTGTCGGTAAAGGATTTTGTCGCGCTGCAGGAAGTGGGCAGAGTGCTTCATCCGGTGCTTGCGATTGGGCAAATTGCAGGCGGAGTGGCCCAAGGTATCGGATTTGCCTTATACGAAAAGGTCATCTGGCAGAAGGGACGCATGCAGAATAGCCAGATGACAAATTACATCATGCCAACTTCCAGCGATCTTCCTCCGATTCGCGTGTTCTTTGAGGAACTGGGCAACGTTCACGGCGCATTTGGCGCGAAGGGAATCGGTGAGCTTCCCATGGATGGGCCGGCACCGGCGATTGTGAATGCGGTCGGGAATGCGTTGAATTTTCCCTTCGACTCAATTCCATTACTGCCCGAGGACATCTTCGAAGCGCTCACCGGGCGTTCGTCCGAGATTGAATCTGGCCTTGCGAGTGCAGCGCAATGAGCCATCCTTCGGGGAGTCACGCTAAGTCCGTGATCTCTTTCACGGTAAATGGCGAGCGAAAGCTTGTGCGCGCTTTCCCGATGGAACGCTTGCTGGATGTACTGCGGGAACAACTCGAGTTGACCGGCGCTAAAGAGGGATGTGGAGAAGGCGAATGTGGATCATGTTCGGTATTGATGAATGGCGCGCTGGTGAATAGCTGCCTCGTTCCAGTCCTGCAGGCCGAAGGAGCGAGCATCGTCACCATCGAGGGAATTGCAGCTGGAGCGCAGCTGCATGCGCTGCAGGAAGCATTTCTCGAATGCGGCGGTGCGCAGTGCGGCATTTGCACGCCGGGGATGATTCTTGCTGCAGCCCATCTCCTGAGCAAGAAGCCCGATCCCACTCTTGAAGAAATACGGGAAGGGCTTTCCGGCAATCTGTGCCGTTGCACGGGCTATGTTCAGATTTTCGAAGCTGTGGCAAGAGCGGCACGGCGCGCGGAGACGACGACACCCTCATGAGGTCGAAATGAGGTCCGATCCGCGGGAGTATGAACTGGTTGCACCGGGCAACTTGCGGACAGTGGTGGAACTTCTGGCGCGCAGTCCCGGTGAGTGGCTTCCGGTCGCGGGCGGCACGGACATCATGGTGCAGTACGCGGCCGGGAAACTGCCATCGCGAAAGTTGGTGAGCGTCTGGAATCTGCCGGAGTTGCGAAGCATTGAGGTTCTGCCAGATGAAATTCTCATCGGGGCGGGATCGACCTATACCGATATTCGTGAGCATGAAGTAATCGCGCAAGAATTCTCAATGCTGGCGCGCGCTGCTAGTTGGACCGGCGGAATCGCCAATCAGAATCGGGGAACTATTGGAGGAAACATCGTAAATGCGTCGCCAGCGGCGGATTCGCTTCCCGCGCTGCTCGCCTACGATGCGGAACTGATTCTAGTATCGGTTCGAGGAGAACGCCGGTTACCCTATGCAGGCTTTCACACGGGCTACAAAAAAATGAGGCTTGCGCCCGATGAGTTAATACAGACCATTTGTCTTCCGAGAAAATTTTCAGGATATGTTTGTCGCGCGCGAAAAGTCGGAAGCCGCAACGCCCAGGCGATTTCAAAAGTTTGCTTGGCGGCGCTAGGGAGGGTTGCAGTCACGGCGGCTGGTAAAACCATCGAAGACGCGCGCATCGCTCTAGGGAGCGTGTCGCCAGTTCCGCTTCGCCTTAGAGAGACGGAACGGATGGTCAACGGTGAGATTATCGACGCGTTACTGGTGCGGCGGGCTCGGCAAGCTGCGATCACTGAAATCAAGCCCATCGATGATATTCGGTCGACGGCAAAATATCGCGCGACTGTCGCGGGTAATCTTGTCGAAGAATTTCTGAACCTGTTGGCAGACGCGAAAGGCGTCAGTAATGTTCTGGCGACCTGGAATCTTGCTCACGCCGACACCGCTGCGGCACAGATTTTGCCTTGTTGCGGCTCGAAGCGATGGGCGCATGAGATGGCAGTGCTAAGACCATTCAATGATGAGCCTGCCCTGATGGCGGCGTCCGATGAAACGTGGCGCAATCTGAATGAAGTTGATTGGATTGAGGCCTTTAATAGCCATCCGCGAATCGGCGAGTCAAAGGGGCAGGGCGGAACTCACAGCTCCGACGCTTGGTCGCGGCAAGAGCAGAAAAAAGTCACAGAGGCCGACGATGCAGTTAAGATCGCTTTGGCCGATGGCAATCGTGCTTACGAAGAGAAGTTTGGCCGCATCTTCATCATTTGCGCCACAGGGAAGTCGGCCTCAGAAATTTTGGAGATACTTCAACGCCGGTTGTGGAACGACGTGGCGACCGAGCTACACGAGGCGGCGGAGCAGCAACGGCAGATCACACGGCTCAGGCTAAAAAAATGGCTTCAGGGATAAGATGCATTTCGACGCATGTTCTGGATCTTGCTCTCGGTAAGCCGGCGAGGGCTGTCGCAGTGCGGCTGGAGAAGCAAGAGGTTTCCAGTTGGCGGTTGATGGCATCGGGACACACGGACCAGGACGGACGCTGCAATCAGTTGCTGCCGGAGGTGGACACTCTCGCGCCAGGCTCCTACCGTTTGGTTTTCGACACAGCGAATTACTTTGCAGGGCAGAAGGTTGATGCGCTCTATCCCGTTGTCGAAATTACGTTCTCCGTAAAAGACGGCGAAACTCGGTTCCACATCCCGTTGCTGCTGAGTCCGAATGGATATACGACGTATCGGGGAAGCTGAGCGTTACATGGAACACCGCAAGGAGTTTGCACGTTGACTTCTTCAATCCGAGAATGGCTCAACCTGGGCGTACGTTGGTTCCACGTTTTCGCTGCAGTCATGTGGGTTGGCCAAACCTATTACTTCACATGGCTCGACGGCCAATTTGGACGGCTGGAGCGTTTGGCAAAGAAAGCCGGGACAGATGGAGTAGCGCCGCAGGTCTGGATGGTGCATAGCGGGGGATTCTATGCGGTTGCGAAACAGAAATCTCTCGGAGTTCCGGCCGGGCAAGTCCAATGGTTCCGATGGGAAGCACTCATGACGTGGCTGAGTGGGATAGTGTTGCTTGTGCTGGTCTATTATTCCAGCTCAGGTCTCATCGACACAGATGTAGCGAACATCACCCAAGCAATGGGCATTGCAATCGGGCTGGCAGTGTTAGCTGGGGGATGGCTCATTTATGATCTGGCCGCGCGATCGCCTCTGGGCAAATCTGAAGCCGTGTTTGCAGGCTTTGGTTTGATCGTGATTGCGGCTATCTCTTGGGGACTGACGCGCGTGCTGAGCGGTCGCGCTGCTTACATTCATGTGGGGGCGATGCTCGGAACAATAATGACCGCCAACGTGTGGTTTCGAATTCTTCCTGCCCAGCGCGAGATGATCGCGACAGTCGCAGCCGGAAACCCATTCGATGCATCTCTTGGTGCTCAAGCCAAGCTACGTTCCAAACACAATACTTTCATGGCCGTTCCTGTTGTCTTTATCATGATCAGCAATCACTTTCCCGTGGCGACTTACGGCAACACTTATGCCTGGGAGATATTGGTTGCGCTCGTTCTTGTCGGCTGGGTGGCGGCGAAACTCATCCGCGAGGCTTGAGAGCAATTGCACCTATCGAACCATGGCGACGACTTCCGAAATGCAGAGACGCGCGACGAAGAGCGGCGAGAACCGGAAGCGTGCCGAAGAAGTGCTGGCGCGGTGCCGCAGGCTGGCTTCTTTTTCCGAAGACCAGGGAAGTTTGCGGCGCACGTTTCTTTCTCCGCCGATGATCGATTGCCATCGCGAGATCGCTTACTGGATGGAACCCCTTGGAGTTCAGGTTCGCGTGGATTCGGCCGGCAATTTGCGAGCATTCTATGCAGGCATTCGACCCGATGCTCCGCGACTTATGATGGGATCGCACCTCGACACGGTGCCTAATGCGGGAGCTTACGACGGCATGCTGGGTGTGGTACTCGCCGTTAGCTTGCTGGAGGCTCTGGGCGGGCGGAAGCTTCCCTTCGGAATCGAAGTTGTCGGATTTTCCGAAGAGGAGGGAGTGCGATTTGGTATTCCATTCATCGGCAGCCGGGGGCTGGCAGGGCGGATCGATGAAGAGCTGCTAGGCAGTGAGGATGCGCGCGGAATTTCTATTCGGAAGGCTGTTGAGAACTTCGGCCTTAACCCGGCAGAGATTCCGCAGGTTTGTTTGACGAAGGACTATTTGGGTTTCATTGAGTTTCACATCGAACAAGGACCTGTTCTTGAGAACCTCGGTCTTCCGCTTGCAGCTGTCGATTCAATTGTGGGGCAGAGCCGTCTGGAATTCACATTCTTCGGCCGCAGCAATCATGCCGGCACCACGCCAATGAATCTCCGCTACGATGCCCTCGCGACAGCTGCGCAGTGGATTACCGCGGTCGAGTGCAGAGCTCGCAACACCGAGGGCTTAGTTGCGACAGTGGGAAGAATCGAAGCCAGGCCGGGAGCGACCAACGTGATTGCGGGCGAGACGAGACTAACGCTCGATGTCCGCCACTCCACGGACGAAATTCGAATTCAGGCTGTGAATGATCTTGTCGACCTGGCAAAGGGAATCTCGGACCGCCGAGGACTCACAATCGAATGGAGCGTGCTGCTCGAACAACGGGCTGTGCCAATGGATTCATTTCTGATGAATGAAATCGAGAAATCGATGAAAGCAATAGGCTGCTTGCCTCACCGAATGATGAGCGGGGCAGGCCACGATGCGATGATCATGGCAGAAAAAATTCCCGCGGCCATGATCTTGCTGCGAACACCCGGCGGCATCAGCCATGACCCTTCTGAGTCGGTTGCAGTTGAAGATGTAGAGAAGGCAATCGATTGCGGTCTGCAGTTGCTGGATCAACTCGCATCTTCGAACGTACTTCAAGAGAGGATGGGCCTTGCATAATCTTGGCCAGACACGCAGTTCACATCGCAGCAATCATTTGCTGCTCACCGCGGATACATTTGTACGTACCACCCTGCCCGGAATGAAGGCTTGCTCGGCAATCGTCCATATAGGTCCGGCGTTGGGAGCGCGATTTACCGAGTACACCGCTGAGTTCGAGGAGGGCGGAGAACTTGGCGGCTCATCGGCGCAGCGCTTCATCTTTGTGATCGAGGGCAGCGTGAAGGTGGAAGTGAAGGGCAAAGCGAGCAAGCTCGCTGCGCGCGGCTATGCGTATCTTCCCCAAAGCTTGCCTCATCGTGTGTTAGGGACGAAGCGTAGCCGGGTGGTTGTGATCGAAAAGCCATACGAGGCTCTGGATGCGGCTGCAGCGCCGCAGCTGATCATATCGAGCGAAAACGAAGTTTCATCGCACCACCCGCTTGACGACGATCCCGCGCTGCAGGTGAAGTGCCTGCTCCCCGACGAGATGAGTTTTGACTTCGCGGTGAACACCATGGTTTACCAGCCGGGAGCAGCGCTGAGCATGGTGGAAATGCACGTGATGGAGCATGGACTCGTCATGCTCGAAGGCGGCGGAATCTACCGGCTCGACGACTGTTGGTATCCAGTCACGGCTGGCGACTTCATTTGGATGGGCCCGTGGTGTCCGCAGTGGTTCGGAGCGATCGGCAAAGTTCCCGCGAAATATCTTGTCTACAAAGATTTCCATCGCCATCCCTGGACGGGCCCGCAGCCATGAATTTGCAGATCGATGGGGAGCGGCTGGTTTCCGAGATAGAAACCCTCGCAACATTTTCTGAAACAGAAGCTCCGGTGGTGACGCGTGTCGTTTTCTCGCCAGCCGACCTCAAAGCGCGCGCCTGGCTGAAGGCGCGTTGCGAGGAGGCGGGGCTGACGGTTCGTTATGACGCGATCGGAAATACTTTCGCCCGCTGGGATGGTTCCGATGAAAGTGCGCCGGTGGTTGGCACAGGTTCGCACATTGATGCGATTCCAAATGCTGGCAAATACGACGGCGTGGTTGGAGTGCTAGGAGGTCTGGAGGCAATTCGGGCTTTAAAGCGCCGCGGTTTTCGTTCGAGAAGCTCGATTGAACTGCTGGTATTTACCGCGGAAGAACCGACGCGTTTTGGTATCGGATGTCTCGGAAGCCGGTTACTTTCTGGGACGCTCTCGCCGGATGCAGCCGGAAAGTTAATCGACCGCGACGGTGCGTCAGTGGAGGAAGTTCGTGCCGCGGCAGGGTTCAAAGGCAAACTCGAAGAGGTGATGTTGCCGAACAGCCATTACAAAGCGTTCGTAGAACTGCACATCGAGCAAGGTCCGCTGCTGGAACGCGAAGGCATTCCTCTTGGCATTGTGACCAAGATCGCCGCGCCTGCGAGCTTGCGCATTTCGATTAAAGGTGCCGGCGGACACGCTGGCGGAGTCTTGATGCCCGACCGCCGTGATGCGCTTTGCGCCGCCGCCGAGCTGATTCTGGCAATCGAAAACTCGGCGCTTTCCAGCGGAGCGATCGATACGGTCGCGACCGTCGGCATCTGCGAAGTCTTTCCCGGTGCCGTGAATAGTATTCCCAGCCAAGTTCGCCTCAGCGTTGATATTCGCGATACCGACCTTCAACGGCGCGATGCAGTGAGGCACGCATTGGATCTCGCTTGTAAAACGATATCGGCGAAACGAAACGTGTCGATTGAAACCGAGGTGCTCAATGCCGACGCTCCCGGCGATTGCGCGCCGTTTGTAATCGATGTGCTTTCACGGTCATGCACGAAACACGGGCTTAAATTTACTCCGATGATGAGCCGCGCTTATCACGACTCGCTGTTTATGGGGCGCATCGCTCCCGTGGCGATGCTCTTTATTCCGTGTCGAAACGGATACAGTCATCGGCCCGACGAGTACGCCTCTCCGGGCGACATAGTGAACGGTACGTTGGTGCTTGCGGAAACCCTGGCGACACTAGCGGCGTGATTCTCGACTAATCGGGTGCTCCGCCCGACTTACGGGCCTTGGCGTAACCCGGCTTGATGACGGAGTAGATGAAATCGATGCGCTGGCTGTAAGGCAAGAAAGCGCTCTTCATCGCATTGATCGTGATCTTCTCGAAATCATCCATCGACAAACCAAACGTGTCAGCCGCAGCTTCAAACTCCTGCGTCATCGAGGTGTAACTCATCAATCGATTATCGGTGTTCAGCGTGACACGGAATTTTTCCTGATAGAGAATTTTGAAAGGATGTTCAGCAAGGCTCGGCGTGGCGCCGGTATGCACGTTGCTGATGAGGCATATTTCCAGCGGGATCCTTTTGTCGAGCACATACTGGGCAAGGTCGCCGAGTTTTACGGCCTTGCCGTCGACGACTGCGATGTCGTCGATCAGCCGCGTTCCGTGTCCAATGCGATGCGCGCCGCAGTATTGAATCGCCTGCCAGATCGATTCCTTTCCGTAGCCTTCCCCGGCATGAATCGTGATATTGAAATTTTCCCGTTGAATGTAGTGAAAAGCATCTACATGTTTCTTGGCCGGGTAACCGCCTTCTTCTCCGGCAAGATCGAAGCCCACAACTCCGCGCGACCGGAAATCGACCGCTAACTCCGCCATCTCAAGCGATTCATGCCGATTGCGCATAGCGCAGATGATCAAACCGGAAGCAATTCCAAAATCCTTGCGGCCGCGTTCCAAGCCCTTTAACACTGCGCCGACGATCTGCTGGTGGGTCAATCCCTTTTGTGTGTGAAAGACGGGCGCAAAGCGGGTTTCAAAATAAACCACTCCGTCCTTGCTTAAATCTCCGGCCTGCTCATACGCGACACGCTCCAGAGCTTCTTCAGTCTGCATCACGGCAATCGTATGCGCAAAACCTTCCAGGTACTTCGCCAGACTTCCCTGGTTCGCTCCGCGATGAAACCACTGCGCCAATGCCTCAGGATCCGCT
>CAYOVU010000085.1:0-2874 GCA_964407505.1 uncultured Acidobacteriaceae bacterium
GGAAATTCTTTTGGTATGGTCGTGACCAAAGATGACTGGAAGCAACTTGCAGACGGGACACTACTCCGTACCGTTCTCGACCTTGACTTGCTGGAAATCTCGACCACGTCATTCCCGGCTTATCAAGCAACCAGTGTGGACGCTCGCGCCATTCGTTCTCAGATGCAGGTTGCCAAGCGTGACGCTGGTGACGCTAGCGGTATCGATCCCGCAGGCGACGATTGCAGTTGCGACCCCGACGATCCAAACTACGATCCCGATTGCAACTGCGATGACAGCGACCGCAGTTTTGCTCCCTGTTCTGAGTGTCGCTCCGCTCTCTGTACCCGCTGCGCTTCGAACTTCCGCACGGCAGTCGACGGCCAAGGTCTCCCGATGCGTGGCGGCCTATGCGTTCGTTGCGTCCGTTCTCTGTGTAGTGATTGTGCAGACAACTATGACGACCTCATCTCATCCCCTGATGTTGACGACGTTCGCGCCATGAGACGCAAGATGGCCAGTTTGATTCTGAGAGCCAGCCAGAACTAGACCCCTAAACAAGTTTGCTCTTCCTTTGAGCCTCCACATGGACGTTAACGCTGAAGTGTGTTCGCTCGCCGACCACAAACAAACCATAACCGCCACCTAAGGGTGCGCAGAAAGCAAAAAACAAAACAATGTCTATCTCCAGAAGTGAAGCAAAGATTCAGGCTGTGACCGAGGGTCGCAACAAAAATATCAGGGTGATGTCAACGCTCTTATCTGAAGGGCGCGAAAATTCCAACGAATACAAAGCTCTTGAAAAAGCCGTGGCTGAGGCTGAGGAAGATATCGCGACGCTTCGAAAGCTCGCAAGTCACCCGGCCATAATCGCCGTTGCTGAGAAGGAGGAAGCCGAGCAGCGCGACCGCGTCAATCAGCAGTTAACCTCTTCTGTCGTGTCTGCGGTCAAGGAGACTATCTCCGCACCCGCGATCATCAAGACAGAGGACCGCTCCGCGCTCGTAGCTGCTTACAGACGTTTCCTGTACAACGGAGAACTTGAGTCGCGCGACCTCACACAGACTGGCAGCGGTATCTCGCTCGTTCCGGCCGGATTCGATACGACCTACAAGCAGGCATTGAAACTAGTGTCCCCGCTTGCCGCAACTGTGCAGAGCGTTGAGTCAAGCCGGATTACTAAGCTGTTCTCCGTCTCAGACGTTACATCAAATCAGACGCTATTCACTGAAGGTTCCTCTGTCGGCGCATCGGTTGATCCTGTGTTCTCGTCTTTCACGGCGCTGAGCACTGACAGCGGGGTCTCGATACTCAAAGCGTCATGGCAGATGCTTCAAGACGCTGCCTTTGATATGCAGAATTTCATCAGCGTCATTACCAAGGGGCGCGTTGCTCGTTTCTATGATGCAGCTATCCTCCGCGGAACTGATCCGACTGGTACCGTTCTGCCTAACAGCGTTGCAGGCGGATTACTCGCTTCCGTTACCTCTGGCGTCGTGCAGGCAGGCGGCGCGGGCTCACTTTCGTCGGGCTGGAAATTTACAGACGCCCTGGCATTAGTCAACAGCATCAGCGATGTTGCGTACAACGAGGGAGCCGCGTTTCTAGTGTCTCCGAAGATGCGCGCATACATCCTTACGAACTTCGTCGACGGCCAGCAGCGTCCGCTTTATAAATTCGTGAACGGCGAACTGTATCTGCTCGGCAAGCCTGTATATTCGTCGAACTACTTCCCCACATATGGAGCCTCCACTGTGCAGGCTCTCTACGGTCGCCTGGATTTGTCGTTCTCGTATCAGTATTTCAATCGCCTTTACAAGAACACTCCGCTCCCCGAAACGATGGAGAGTCAGTTCTCGCTTGAGACGAGATTTGCAGGCAGTCCGACTCAGATCGCGTCATCGGCGCTCGTGAGTCTGACTACCTCGGCAAGCTAAACGACAACTGACAGAACGAACACAGAGGCAGGCTCTTTATGGGTCTGCCTCTTCTTTTTCTATGGAGGAATCTGAATTGAACCCTGTTTATATCTGCTCGCACATTAACGATGCCGCGCCCGCTTACATCGGCATCCCGACCGCCAACAGTGAACCCGCTTTTTACTGTCCCGATTGTGGCGTACAGAGAATCGCAACGATGACAGAGACCATGAAGCCTGCCGAAATCTTCCGACTGCTCTACGTGGAAAAGCAGCACGCGCAGGCAATCGTAAACGCGCTGCGCGAAATGACGCTGGCAATGCGAACAGCACACCCGGTTAACAGTCTCGTGCGAAATCGCGCTCAATCGGTTGCCCGCTACATCGCCAACGGATACGGAGCGGGAACGAGCAACCAGCCGCGCTACATGAGACTCCGCTACGGCCAGGACGACGGTAGGGGCGCGCCTGTTTTGAAAACGCGTCTCCCCCGGCTGATCGAACCCAAGTCACTCAGCGGTTACAACGACGTCGTCGCGTACAACAGGCAGGTCACGTTCGCGTGACGCCCTGTGAGCGTCCCTACTGCGTTCTCTGCATGACGCTAAGGCAGAACCAGCAACGGCAGGAACCCAAACGAAAGACAGGCGCACAACGTAAACGTGAACGCTACATCCGACGCCTGAAACTCACCGGCAGATGGATAGACAAAACACAAATGAAATCAGAAAAGGATGAATTGAAACCATGAGCACCTCGTACTTTCCGACCACAGCGATCGCGAACACCCTGACCCCCGCAATCGTTTCTGCGAGCGCGACCAGCGTAGAAAGCGGCCATCCGGCTATAGTGGTCGCGAGCACCAGCACATACGGCCAGTGCACTTGGTCAGGGTTTCGGAACATCACCACAAGCGTCGATTCAACGCTGTTTGTGAACGTGCAATGCACGAAGCCCACACCGACTGACAGCGCGTT
>CAYOVU010000086.1:0-4215 GCA_964407505.1 uncultured Acidobacteriaceae bacterium
GAGCGGAGGAGTCCGCTGCTCGCGGTAGTCCGGCAAATGCAGATAAACGAGGATCAAACCCGTGAGTCCAATTGGGATATTAAGGAAGAAAATGACGCGCCAGTGAAGATAGCCGACGATGAGACCTCCGGCGATGGGTCCGAGCATGGGCGCCACCAGGGCTGGTATCGAAACAAAGCTCATGGCGCGCAGAAGATCTGACTTGGCAAATGCTCGGACCAGGGTAAGTCGGCCCACTGGCACCATCATCGCGCCGCCGCAACCTTGCAGGATGCGACAAGCGACCAGCAAGTGGATGTTGCTTGATATTCCGCACAGAAAGGACCCGAGGGTAAATAGACCAATCGCAGATGCGAATACACGACGGGTGCCGAAGCGATCCGCCATCCAGCCACTGATTGGAATGAAGACCGCCAGGCTGAGCGTATAGGTCGCCAGCACCGCCTTCATGCTGAGGGGAGCGACGCCGAGGGCGGAAGAGATCGCGGGAACAGCCGTATTGAGAATTGTCGTGTCCAGCGACTCCATAAAGAAAGCGACAGCAACCAGCCACGGTAGGAGCCGTTTGGAAGCCTCTGAGGGCTCGGACGAAGATGGAGGAGCGATCAGCGGTCCGGCTCGGTTCATACGTAGGAAAGTGCGGAGACTTCTCCACCTCGAACATGTTAGCTGATGTGACCAATCCCTCGAAATCTGCAGGAACATCGCGGCGCCACAGGCCAGCAAAGAGACGAGTGAACTGTTAATCCCGGTGGTGTCTGAAGGCCGAATGTACGTCTGGCCAGAACTCTCTGACGGCGAAGTTTGCCCCGTCAAGAATAATGTTGGTCAGCCAACGCTGACCGGTTTTCGTCCACGTGCGATATTGACTCGGATAATAAGCGGAGGAAATTCCCGCCGCCGCACCCGCTCCGATGATCTCGGATGCGTTGAAGCTCTCAGTTCCGTTGTCGGTTCGAGTAATGATCACGCGGCTTAACGAATAGGCTGTGCGTTTGAGGAATCCTCCGTGCCCTAAGGTGTAATACCTGCTGTCCTCGTGAAAGGCCGCCGGTAGAACGGATTCGACCAAGATATTCTCATCCGATTGATCTGCAAGTGTGTGCCAGTAGTATCGACCGTATCCGCGCGCGCCTTGGTGAAATGCGGGATAGGAATCCGTGGCTTGACTGAGCCCCGCCTGGGCGCCCACGAAGATGAAATTCGAGTAGTCGAAGGTGTCCTGCAAACCGATCTTAAATTTGTCCTTGGCGGTTTGCGGCGGCAGAATCACGTCTGCGCTCACCGAGCGGAAGTTAGGTATGATTCCGAGGATCCGTTTGGTTTGTTCGGTATCTGAGGAATTTGATGACGATGAACTCGTCCTAACGACAACTGAGTTGGCGCTCGGAGCATCTGGCAGTTTTGATGGGTCAGTCGCAGTTGTGCCTTGCGTGGAAGAGCGAGGAGTGGGCTCCTGCCCCTGCAGAATAGTCACCAGCGAAAAAGCAATTGCACAAGTCCAGGCAAGTTTCATTTAGGTATCGATCTCAGCATTGGATTATCTGGCCCGATTGCATAACGTCGCGCTTAGTCCGTACAACAGTGGAAGATAGACAATGGAGGCCGCCAGCAGCCGACGTGCAGCGACTCTCGAACGCTGAACCGCGAATTCCAATCCGCAGTACAGGAACCCTTCACCCAGCAGTACCGTGGCGCAATAGAAAATCACCGCATGCCGCGTCGGAGATTGCATGATGCTGATAGCGATGAGGGCAAGGAGCGGCAACAGAGTTTCCAAAATCACGAAAGGAACTCTCACGGTTTCCTTCGGCAGAACCAAATAGCCTGCGCGGTCGTAGTCTTCGCGGTACATCCACGCGATTGCCATGAAATGTGGAAACTGCCACAGAAAGAGCATGGAGTACAGCACTCCCGCCCCGATACTCAGTCGGCCGGAGGCGGCGGCCCAACCAATTAGCGGCGGCATCGCACCTGGAAACGCTCCGACGAGAACGCACATTGGTGTTTTTCGCTTCAGCGGGGTGTACACGAACAGATAGGTCAGCAACGTCAGAGTTGCGAGCGCACTCGCGAGCAGGTTGACAGCGATTGCGAGATAGATGCTGCCAGCCGCAGCCAACGCAACTCCGAAGACAAGGGCTGAAATCGGTTGGACGCGGCCGGCGGCGGCCGGACGACGGGCGGTTCGGCGCATTTGCGCGTCGAACGTTCGTTCGAGGTATTGGTTTAGCGTCCCCGTCCCACTTGCTACCAGCAAGGTACCAAGCAAAGTGTTAAATAGCCGTGCCGATGAAAACCGCCCATTACTTGCCGATGCCAGATCGAACCCTACAAAAGTTGTGATCAAGATCAAAAAGTTGACTTCTGGCTTCGTGAGCGCCCAGTAGTCTGAGAGCAGCGTGGATCTCCTCAATTGGCGCTCTTGCACCGCAGTAGAAGACAACTCGGTAAGGGCGAGCCGGTCTGACATTTCAGATCACCCCCATTCTGTTCGGATCCCTGTGTCGTACCGTAAAGCGCGAGTCGTGCGGAATCGCGACTTCTTCCGATCGAGAGGGCGAGAGTAAACGTGTGGTGAAAACTGCCCCGGCGATTAAGTAGACGACTGTCACGCAGGTCCACATCAACGCACCGGCGCATTGCTGGTCTTCCAGAGCAGACAGGCCAAAGGAGCGAGGGGAGGACAAGAACACCGGGTAAACTACCCGATCGCAGAACACCAGAAATCCCGAAAGAATATCGCAAGGCAAAGTAGCCAAAAATAGATACAGAAGTATGGACGATTCTGGCCACCTTGAAGTGCTCGCTGAGGGCCGGACCACGGGCCACCAGAACAGTAGCCCTGAGGCAAGAAAGCACAGTTGCTCGACCGAGTGCCACACTTGCGATCGCAGGCCGAGCATAAACACGGGAGGAATATGCCATCCAACTAACATGCTTGCCGCTACCAACCAGCAAAGTGCGGGGTGCGTTGCCACGCCCGCCAATTGCTGCATCGGCTCTGATCGCAATGGACGACCGGCCGTTTGTATTACGCGCTGCAATAAGCCATGCGCCAGCGGCTTTCGAGGCATGCCAAGCAAGATCAACGGAGGCGCAAGCGTCATGAGAAGAAGATGTTGAACCATATGCGCCGCCAGCATCTCATGATCGAGTGCAGCCAGAGGTGAAGCGGTCGCAATCCAGACGAACGAGAGACCTAGTAGAAAAGTGGTGGCGCGCCAGCCCTCAGGGTTGCCGTCGTATTGGCTGCGAACACCGAGCCGTGCACGAAAGTAGAGAAAAGCGGCGACAATTAAGACGCTCGAAACCCAGAATGACTCGGACGCGCCGTGATGGATGTGAGAGATCATCGGCGGCCTATGGTTGAGTCCCAGGCGTTTGCAGTTGGCTGTTGCTGAGTACCAGTTCGCGTGCCGCATCACGAGCCGGGCGTTGTGTAGCTGGGTGCAGGGTCTCGAGGAAAGCTACGAGCGCAGTGGTCTCTGCCGGACTCAGGTTGTTCCCATAGGCAGGCATGTTGCCGCCGCCTTGAATCACCTGCCGAATGAGTTGGTCCTGTGTCAGCCGTACGGCAACGCTGTCAAGGGCTGGCCCTCTTTGTCCACCCATGTCGCCAAGAGAGTGACAGTTGCGGCACTGCTTGACCTGGAACACGAGCGCACCCTGCCGCTCAAGTGCAGTCGTGCCATGAATGTACCGGTCGGGTACTGGATCGCCGCTCCAGGCGTTCATGTGCGGACTCCAGGGCGTGAACTGGGCCAGGCGAGTAAATGTGCCGAGAGCGATCGCGATCAGCAGCACGGTTACAACCGCAATCGGACGGCGCTTCCAACTTTTTTCTCCTTCTCCCGAAAGAAACGGTAGGAGAATCAAGCCAAGAATTGCCAGGGGCGGAACGATGAGAAGGAATGGCGTCTCCAACGATGGAGGAAGCAGTGACAGTACGGCGTAGAGCCACAGAAAAAAGTAGTCGGGCTTGGGCGCAGTTTGGATGATGGTTGGGTCGGGCTGGCCTGTGGGCCCAAACGGACCAAAATAGTATGCGCATGCGGCGACTGCAAGAATGATGAACGCGGCAAAGAACATGTCTTTCCAGATCGCATACGGAACGAACGGCGCGCCGTCTTTCTTGGTCAAGGTGTGATACTCGGCCTCATAGGTCGCTCGTTTTACGATGCGGCCTGGCATCGGCCATTCGTTGATGCCCAG
>CAYOVU010000087.1:0-4614 GCA_964407505.1 uncultured Acidobacteriaceae bacterium
GAACATAAGCTCGAGGGCAAGGTACCGGTCTCCGGACAAGATGCGGATCTGCTGGCGATCATACACATCATCGAGGGCAGCCAGAGCATGACGGTTTACAAATCAATCCCGAACCAAGCCGCGCTGGCCGCCGATGAAGCCGTTCGCCTGATAAGGGGCGAAGAGATCCGCGAGGATCGAATGGCCTACAACGGCAAGAAAAACGTTCCTGCCATCATGATGAAAGGCGTGGCGGTGACGAAAGACAATATCAGAACAACGGTGATCAAGGACGGATTCCAGAAGTTAGACGTCATCAATGCGGCGCTGCCTAAGGAAAAGCAACTCGCAAACTAGCCAGGCTTCAGAATCCGCGGGAAGCGTCAGCTAACGGGTCTAGCACGCCAGTGCAATGATCAACAGTGCGACCGGCAGAAACATAGCCGACGCAAAAAAGCAGTCCGAAACCTTTGACTTTTTGCCCCACCCTATATAGATTATCTACTATGGGTGCCGGTCAACCACGCATCACCTCTCAAACTCTAAAAGTCCTAGCGATCCTGATGTCGGAAACGCAGGGCAAGATATCGGGCGCAGAGATCGGTCGCATGACCAATCTCGCATCAGGGACTCTCTACCCGATCCTCATGCGACTCGAGGAGGCAGGCTGGGCGGAAAGCAGCTGGGAGGTTGGGGACCCTCACAAGTTGGGAAGACCGCGCCGCCGGCTGTACCGGATCACGGACGTCGGCATCGAGAAGGCACAACTCGCCGTTAGAGAGATTACCCTTCCGTTCAAGGGGTTCGCGTGGCGCTGACTACGGCTTTGGGATTATTTGTGGTAAGTGCTGATGGCAGGCCCTATCGAGGATAAGGGCGGAGGAGATCGGGCAGTGGGCTCTTCGATCACTCGCAGTCTCATCAAGCTCGCGGTCGCATGGCTACCCCGGAGCCAGCGCGAACGGTTCGGCGAGGAATGGCAAAGCCATGTCGACGAAGTGCCCGGCAAGGTCGGGAAACTCCTTTGCTGTGTGGGTTTCCTGTTTGCGGCTTACAACATGGCTCTGACTACGCGACGCGACCGGCTCCGCAGCCGCTTCGAGCGGGGGCTCATCGCCGATATTCAGTTTGTGGCTTACAACATGGCTCAGAGTACGCGACGCGATCGGCTCCGCAGCCGCTTCGAGCGACTCATCGCCGATATTCAGCCGGATCTTGAGACGAAAGTGCCCATCCTGCAGAAGAAGGCGGAGCCGCTAGAAATCACCATGGAGCGGCTAGAAATCACCAAGCAGCTAAAAGCCACCATCCCGGATGACGTCGCGCTTTATGTGGCGCAGAATATTCCCTCCAACAGGCGCGAGCTCGCGCTGGACTGGCTGGTTGTGTATTCGGCGATGATAGGCACGAAAATTACTTTGCCTTACGCGAAGCGGATGTTGAAATCTTGTGGACTCGCACCGCGAAAGATCACCATCGAGTCCATTCGGAAAATGGTCGCCCGAGCAAGAATGAGAGTCTTTCCAAAGCCAGGGAGGAGGAAACGTCCATGAAAGGCGCACGATACAGCGAAGAACAGATCATCTCGATCTTGGCGCAACGGGAGCCCGGGTTAACGACGGCGGATTTGTGCCGTCAGCACGGGATCACGGAGCAGACCTACCACCGCTGGAAGGCGAAGTACGGCGGGAGGGAAAACGGTAAATCGAAGAAGCTAGAGCAACTGGAAGACGAGAACCAGAAGCTGAAACACGTGGTGGCGGAGTTGATAGTGGACAACTGGGCGTGGAACGTTCTCTCACGAAACTGATAGCGCATGCGGAACTTCGGGCAAGCCGCGAGTTAGGCCGTGATCAAGCATCAAGCGAGCGACACAACTGCAGCCACATCACTAGAACCCACCCTTTTCCAGCATCCCCGCCGTCACCAATTTCTTCTCAATATGCCGCTGCAGAATTTGGATCAGAAGTTTTCGCAGATCGGCCGCTTGTGCCTTGGGCCATGGCATCGCGGAGAAGCTCTCTACCGGCGCACGAAATATCTGCGCGGCGAGCGACCGCGATTCGCTGGAAATCTCCGACGACGCCAGGCGCTTGTCATCGATGCACATCAACCCGTCGGCCAGCGCATGAAAATAGGCGCGGCTGCCGTTTAGACTTCTGCCGCAGACGACGCACTCCGTCAACTCCGGCAAAAAACCGACCAGCCGCGTCAGCCACAATTCAAAATAGGTGGCCGGCATCCACACATCGGGGCCGGTCATGACGTGCAACACCGAGAGCGTGAGGCGAAAGACGGCATCGTTGGCTTCACGGTCGGGCAGCAGCTCATCCAGCAACTCAGCCACGTGCGCCAGCGCAACCGCCCGCGCGTAGCTGACTTCTGAAGCCATCGGAGACTCCAGCACTTCGCACGCATCCAACCGGACAAGTTCCTGCCGCTCGCGATCTTCGTAAAATGCACGCACGTAAGTCAGCGGTTCGAGTGCGCCGCCAAAGCGCCGCTTCGACTTTTTCGCCGAGCGTGCCACTCCGCGCACTTTGCCCTCCGCGCGCGTGAACAGCGTGACCAACAAATCAGCTTCTCGCAGCGGATACGTGCGGATGACGATCGCTTCCGTCTCTTTAAGCGCCATAGAAAGCCAATAGGTTCAAATCGAAAAGAAGTTCAGATCAAACAATGGATGGATTGTAATAGACGGATTTGAATGTCGGAAAGACGAACGGAATGTCGAGGTGGGTAAGGAGCAACAAAAAAGGCGATCGTGAGGGCTCGAACGTTGCGACCTGCATCGCAAACACTAACCCATGACCGCCTCAACCACTAGGAACTTACAGTCTCAAGATAGCGCTCGGGGTTGAACAGCACAATACAGCGGATTCCGTAGGTCGATACGAGGGGATGATGCTAGCCGAATCGAGAGGAACTTAAGATTGCCCTCTGCTTGCGCGAACGGAAAAGGGCGCACGCCATGTGGTGTTGCGCCCTTAAAGAAATCGGCCAAGCTGCCAAGAAGGATCAGCTGTTCCGCTATCGACCGAAGTACGCCGCGTTCTTCGCCGTAAATTCGTTCCACTTCTCCGGCAGATCGTCGAGCGCGAAAATGGCAGAGACCGGGCACACCGGCACGCACGCGCCACAGTCGATACACTCGACCGGATCGATATAGAGCAAAGGTTCCGCCGCGTGCTTGGGATCGTCTTTCTTAGGATGGATACAATCCACCGGACACGCATCCACGCATGCGGTGTCTTTGGTGTTAATGCAAGGCTCAGCAATCACGTAGGTCATAAGGGTGTGAGTCTCCTAAAATCTATATCGATATTTTACTACGCCGTCGCAGTTCTCTCCCACGAACCGCACATTCTAGCAAGAAACGCGAAGGCGCGATACAAACTAAATTGCCGGCCCCAGATCTAGATCGTTGGGACTTGCTTCTCAGCAGACTCTGAGACTGCGTGGCTGTGAGGGCCTCGTGAACAAAGAAAACGACCGGCAGCTGGTTCGCTGCCGGCCGTTTCGATTGTGTAACTGAGGGCGTGGACTAGCGAATCTTACCGATGTCCGCCTCCGGCGTGTCCACCGCCGCCACCGTGGAATCCACCCGCGCTACCGTGGAACCCGCCACCGGCTGCACCGTGAAATCCGCCGCCGACGTTACCATGGAAGCCGCCAACCGGACCATGCGCGAAGCCGCGTGCGCCTACGAAACCGCGTCCACCTCCGAAGCCACGACCTCCATAGAAGCCGCGACCGTAGCCCCAGCCGCCGCGGCCATAGAATCCACGGCCCCAGCCACCCCAGCCCCACGGGCGTCCCCAGCCATACCACGGACCGGCACCAATGAATACGCCACCAGCAAACCAACTAGGTCCATAGTATCCGTAAGGAGCGCAAGCGTAAGGGTAATATCCGTAATATCCGTAGTCGCATACCGGCGGCCCGCCAACTCCAATACCCACCGCAACCTGTGCCTGAGAAGGCTGAGCATAAGCCAGCGGCAGCATCAGTACCGCCACCAAAGCCAAATATTTCATGTACCGCATGTGATCCCCCTTGTCTCAGATCCGCCATTTCCCCCAGGATCTGCCGGCCTTCAGATTCTATTTCAATCTAACTGCCTATGTATTTGAACTCGGAAAGCGGAGAAAAGTTGCAGGCTGGTGAGTGGCTGATTTCGGCCACTTTGCCTGAATTCAGCCACTTACGGTGGGCTACGGACCAGCTCGATCAGTTACGCTCCGACAAAGCTGCTTACGCTCCCACTAGTTCGGCGCTCGGCTCGTACTCCACGATGTACCCAGCCACGGCGCTCGCCGCGACCGTGAACGGCGAAGCCAGATACATCTGGCCCGGACCGCTGCGGCCGGGGAAGTTGCGATTCTGCGCGCTGATCACCACCTGATCGGGACGCGTGGAAACTCCCGGCCCGGCGTTGATACAGGCTCCGCAACTCGGTTCGATCACATGCGCGCCGGCTTTTTGAAACACTTCGAGGTAACCCTTGCGCAGGCAGTACTCGCGCGTTTCCTGCGATCCAAACTGAATGTAGAACTGCACGGACTCCGCCACGCGCTTGCCGTGTTTAAGGGCATCGGCCAGCACTGCGGCGTACATATCCATGTCCTCGTTCTT
>CAYOVU010000088.1:0-31981 GCA_964407505.1 uncultured Acidobacteriaceae bacterium
GTAGGCGTTTTTCTTTCGGGCGGCATCGATTCCAGCAGTCTGGTCGGTATTTTGAGCCGCAACGGCGTACGAGCGAGCACGTTTTCCATCGTATTTCGAGAGGCTGATTACTCCGAGGCGGAATATTCCCGTGCGGTCGCCAAGCAGTTTCGCACGGACCATCACGAGATCACCATCTCTCAATCGGACTTCTTGGCTGCAATCGCGCCTGCGATCCATGCGATGGATCTGCCCACGGTAGACGGAGTGAATACATACTTCGTCTCTGAGAAGACCCGCGCCGCAGGCGTAAAAGTCGCTCTTTCTGGACTGGGCGGCGATGAGGTGTTCGCCGGATACTCAAGCTTCACAACAGTTCCGCGAATGGAAAGGTTCGATAACGCGTGGGAACGATTACCGACAGGAATCAGTCAGACGCTGGCAAATATCTTTGCGGCGATTGCGCCATCGAATGACCAGAATCGCAAGCTGACAGCGTTAGCTCGCAATGGTGGAACAATCTTTCATCCTTATTTTCTGTCACGAATGCTGTTTATTCCTGGGCAGCTAAGTAAGTTGCTGCCGGAGATGAAGTGCGATTCAGCCGCTTTCCAGCGCGCAGCAAAACCTTTGCGCGAAAGCGTGGGTCGCGCCCAGAGCCTGGATGTGATCAACCGCGTTTCGTATCTGGAAGTGCGGTGTTATATGCTCAACACATTATTGCGCGACGCAGACTTTATGAGCATGGCGCACGGGTTAGAAGTTCGCGTACCGTTAATCGATCATCGATTGGCGCAACGGATGCTGGCGCTGCCGGGCTCCTGGAAGCTGGATGCTGGAACTTCGAAGCCTTTGCTCGTCAGGGCCCTTGCGGGTCAACTCCCGAACAAGGTCGTCAATCGGCCGAAACGCGGCTTCACTCTGCCCTTCGAATACTGGCTGCGGGGAGACTTACGTCCCATTGTCGAAGACACATTGAGCAAGATCGGAGGTGGCGTACTTGGCACGATGATCAGTCAATCAGCGGCACGTCAAGTATGGGACGATTTCTTGCGGGGCCGAACTTCCTGGTCGCGTCCCTGGTCGTTGTACGTGCTGCAATCCTGGTGCCGGCAGCACATTTGGAGTTAAAGATTCGCGACGAGCAACGAACAACGATGGAAAAGGTCGAAGAAGTTCGGAATGTCGCAAACGCTGCCCCAGCCGGCCAGCTCCCGGTTAGTGTAATTATTCCGGTACGTAACGAGGCCAGGAATTTGCCGCGATGTTTGCAGTCGCTGAAAGACGTTGGGGAAGTCCTCGTCATCGATTCGCAAAGCACAGACGAGACGGTGGAGATCGCGCGATCCTACGGAGCGCAGATCGTGCAGTTTCATTATCAGGGCGGATGGCCCAAGAAGCGGCAGTGGGCGATGGACACCTTGCCGCTTGCTCACGATTGGATTCTGCTGCTCGATGCCGACGAGGTGCTCACGCCCGAGCTTTCGCAAGAAATTTATTCCGCCATCCAAAACCCCGCAGTTGATGGGTATTCGATCTTGCTTTGTACGTGGTTTCTGGGACGCGTTCTGCGCCATGGGGATGTGGGGTTGTGGAAGCTATCGCTGTTTCGACGGGGCAAGGGACGATTTGAATGCCGTCTGAAAGATCAGGACGCTTCCATGGCCGATATGGAAATCCATGAGCATGTCGTCGTCGAAGGAGCGACCGACAAGTTGCGAAATCCGCTGCTGCATCACAACGTGGAATCGCTCTCGCGTTACATCCAAAAGCATGATGAATATTCCAATTGGGAAGCTCGTGTGCTGCTGGGGCGCAGAGCTGATGATGATAAAGAATTGCCGCCATCGCTTTTCGGTTCGCAAGCACAGCGCCGACGGTGGTTGAAGCGCAAGCTCTTTGCTGTGCCGGGTTCGCCTGTCTTGCTTTTCCTGTATCGTTATCTCTTGCGGTTCGGCTTTCTGGACGGCGTGCCTGGCCTGATTTACTGTGGCTTCCAGGCAGTTCAGATGTTTCATACCAAGGCGAAAATCTACGAACTGAAGCGAAAAAAAACTAAGGCTTAGAGGAATCGGTTCATCATGTGTGGAATCGCCGGACTGGCCAACTGCGGGGACAGGGAAGTGCTCGCACGAATGACGCACGTCCAGGCGCACCGCGGTCCTGACGACTTCGGTCTGTGGGAGCGACGATTCCCGGACGGCTCCTACATTGGCCTCGGCAGCCGCCGACTCGCAATTCTTGATCTTTCCGCTGACGGGCACATGCCAATGTGCAACGAAGACCGTACTGTCTGGATTACATACAACGGCGAAATCTACAACTTCGCCGCACTTCGACGTGAGCTGCAGAGTAAGGGTCACCAGTTCTCTTCCAATACCGATACGGAAGTCATCATCCACCTTTATGAACAGGAAGGCGCCGATTGCGTTCACCGGCTCAAGGGTATGTTCGCCTTTGCGATCTGCGATCTACGCTCGGGTAAGCCGGAGCTTTTTCTGGCGCGCGATCATTTTGGAGTGAAGCCCTTCTACTATGCGCAACGCGGGAGAAAGCTGGCATTCGCTTCGGAAGTAAAGGCTTTACTTCATGTGCCGGAAATCGAGGCTGAGCTTGACTCGGAGTCATTGCATCAGTATCTGACTTTCTTATGGGTTCCCGATCCCAAGACGATGTTCCGAGGAATTTACAAACTTCCTGCCGGGCATTTCGCGACCTTTCGCGACGGCGAGCTGAAAATCCGGCAGTACTGGGATTTAAGTTTTCCCGTGGCCAATGCAGATTACTCGCGATCGGAAGTCGATCTTGCTGACGAAGTTCGCGAGCGCTTCCGGCATTCCGTGGAACAGCAGATGGTAAGCGACGTTCCCCTTGGCGCATTTCTCAGCGCCGGCCTGGATTCATCGAGCATTGTGGCCATGATGTGCCGCGCGGCAACACAGCCGGTGCGGACTTACACGATTACGTTTCCACACAAGTATCGAGTAGGCGAAACTACGCTGGACGATCCCAACGTGCCGGCCCGCCTTGCGCGGCAACTGGGTTGTGAAAATCAGCAGATTGTGGTTGAGCCGGACGTTGCCGAGCTGTTGCCGCGTCTGACCTGGCACATGGATGAGCCCACCGCGGATCCCGCGATCATCACGGCATATCTGGTCTGCCGCGAGGCCCGCAAACAGGCTACCGTCTTGCTTTCCGGCGTCGGCGGAGACGAGTTGTTTGCCGGGTATCGCAAACACGCCGCCCATCGCTGGGCGAGAGCGTATCGAAAAATCCCTGGCATGCTGCGTTCGCCGTTTGAGTCTGCCCTGAATGTGTTGCCTAGCCTGCGAGGCACGGCCATGAAGGGGAGCGTGCGCCTCGCCAAGAAAATGGCTCGAAGCGCGTCGCTCACGCCCGAAGAGAGCTTCATTTGCAACTGCACCTATCTGGACTACTCGCAGAAGATGAGCTTGTATACGGCTGAGATAGAGGATCAACTTCGAGCGTCCGATCCCGCAGTGCGCCACTATTCCACGTTCGAAACGGTGCACGATGCCGACTTCCTGAACCAGATGCTTTATCTCGACACGAAAATCTTCATGGTAAGTTTGAACCTGAACTATAACGACAAGATGAGTATGGCGTCATCGGTGGAAGTGCGGGTCCCGTTTCTTGATCGCGAGTTGGCCGAGTTTGCAGCCTGGCAAATTCCGCCGGATCTCAAGCTTAAAGGATTTTTTCAGCCAACCACCAAGCACATCTTTCGCCGTGCGATGCAGGATGTGCTGCCTGCCGAAGTTCTGCGGCAGCCGAAAGCCGGCTTCGCCGCACCGGTGGACTACTGGCTGGCGCATGATTTGCCGGAAATGGTGGATGATTTGCTCTCCGAATCCAATATCCGAAGGCGCGGTTTATTCCGTCCCGAAGCCGTGCGCCGTTTTGTGGACGAGCACCGGAGTGGCGCGGAAGATTGGTCGATGCAAATCTGGCAATTTCTGACGCTAGAACATTGGATGCGCATTTTTCTCGATACCGGAGTCGAGCGGAGTGCGGAGGAGTTTGGCTCAACCCGCGAGGCAGCGACCGCGTGACCAGTCGAATCACCAGGGCGTTGACTGAGGTAACGGGTCTGCTCCGTCGGCCTCAACGCGCCATTCCATTAGTCGGAAGGGTTGTGTCTGACAAATTACGGGTCACATTCGAGCAGCGTCATCTGTATTCATATACGACAACGAAGCGAGCGAGTGGAGATGCACTGAATTCATTGGTGCGCTGGGTTCTCGATGCACAGCGTCCCGATGGCGGCATTGCGGCCTATTACAGCTTGCTCACCGGATATTCGCAATCCTATCCCGAGGTCACAGGTTACATCGTTCCCACGCTGTACGATTTCGTGCGAGCTGCCGGTCATGAGGAGGAACATGAAAGTGCGGTCGCTGCCGCAGAGCGGGCGACGTGCTGGCTGCTTACACTGCAATCGTCGTCGGGATCATTTCCCGGTGGGTTACAAGGCGTTGCTGCGCTGCCCTCAGTCTTCAATACAGGTCAAATCCTGCATGGGTTAGTTCGCGCTGCTGCGGAAACTAATCGCCCCCAAATCCTGGAAGCGGCTGCCTTGGCTGCCGATTGGCTGACCGAAATGCAACAGGCTGACGGTTCATGGTCCGGACCAGTCGCGTATCAGAATACTGCCCACACTTACTACAGCATGGTAGCGTGGGCAATGGCGGAACTCTCGGAACATGCAGAAGATCGCGCAGATCAACGTTATCGCCAGTCGGCGGAGAAAAATCTGAATTGGGTATTGCCTCACTTCCGCAAAAGCGGCTGGGTCGATGGCATCAATCTGCACGGCCACCCGAATTATCTGCACTTCATCGCATACGTGCTTCAGGGCGTTCTCGAATGCGCCATTCTGCTAAGGCGCAACGACGCAATCGACTTGGTGTCAAAGTCAGCCTGGGTTCTGCTGCGAAAGTTCGAGACCAACAAGTATTTGGCAGGGACCTACTCCCCTGATTTCAAAGATGGCTTGCGCTTCACTTGCCTTACAGGGAACGCGCAGATGTCGTGCGTGTGGCTGCGTCTGTACGAGGTGACAAGTGATCTTCGATATCTCAATGCTGCGCTCAAGATGAACGAGATGCTCAAGCAACTGGTTCCTGCGCGCGGATCACGGGGTCTCGCAGGCGGAGTGAGCGGCTCTTATCCCGTCTGGGGTCGATATCAGCCGTTCCGTTACATCAGTTGGGGGTGCAAGTTCCTGGTGGATGCTCTTCTTCTCGAACAGCGCTTGCTGCAAGCCTTTGAGACGTCCGCATATGAGGCGTTACCATGCGCATCGTAGTGCTTGGCTCAAGCGTTTACAGCGAGACCGGTTGCGCTATCGCGGCACATCTGGCTGAACAAGGACATGCGCCAGTTGGCGCTTTGGTCCTCTCTACACTGAACCGCGGCACGTTGCTGCGCAAGCTTGGACAATGGGGTGTACGCGAGGTTGCGCGTTATGCGCGCACGAAATTCGTTGCACGTGGAAGCGGCAAAAGCACGGAAGTAAGTAATCCCCATCTCGGGAAGATGCTCGCGCACGAAAACCGATTCTTTCGCAGCCTGCGGAAAGTTGGAAGTGTTTATGGCTTCCCGGTTGTGACCTGTCGCGATCAGAATTCAACAGCTTCGATTTTGCAGCTCAAACAGTGGGCGCCCGACCTGATCATTTTTACAGGCGGCAGTATTTTGCGAAAGCAGTTGCTCGATGTACCGCGGCTGGGCGTTCTCAATATTCATCTGGGCTTGCTGCCTGAAATCCGCGGAATGAGCAGTCCGGAGTGGTCGCTGCTGAACCATGTTCCGGTCGGCATCACCATTCATTACATGGATGCGGGAATTGATACGGGGCCGATTCTTCAAAGATCTGAACTTCCCGATGTAACCCGCAGTAAATCTCTAAGCGACCTGCGCCACCGGCTTATTGCTTTTGGCGTCGAAAAGATCGGGGAAGTAGTCACCGGTCTCGCTCAAGGCACGATCGCAGCGACGCCGCAAACCTTTCTTCATTCCACCGTAAATCAGGACAGTCAATTCTTCGTCATGCATGAGCGGTTGCAGGCGCGGGCGGCCGAGCGCCTCGCTAACGCCCATCAGGCGTTCGCAGTGACGATGGTGAATGGATGAGCCGATGAGCAAGCTCGCCACCGTGTTGCACGTTGGGCGCACCTTCGGAATGCGTGACGGTATGCTGCGTCTGGGATATGAACTTCAGCGCGGCAGCGGCTTGTTGTCGTGGAAGATGAAGTCTGTACAAGGTTGGGATTCCTGGGACTTGAAGCGGATTGCGCCTGGAGTTACAGCCGAAGAGATGCGAGCTGTACGGCGCGATGGCACACGAGCTTTTTTCTTCTCGAACGCTCAAACCTTGGCCCCGAATCTCAAGAATATTGTCGGGATCGAGGGAGAGAAGGCGATTCTCGCCAAAGCGGAAAGTATTCTCGCGGGGAATGTGCCATTCTTCGGACAGCTTTCCTTTGCTTCTGGATTTCCGCCGCGATGGTTCCAAAACCCTGTCACCGGACAAAGAGTTTCGCCGCTGCAGTCGTGGACGCAGATGCGTTTTGCCTCGACCGTCTACGGCGATTTGAAATTTATCCTTGAGCCATCAAGATTCTTATTCGTCTATCCATTGGTGCGGGCGTATGCGCTCAGCGGCGATGAGCGATATCCGCTGGCCTTCTGGAGCGCAATCGAGGACTGGATCCGCCAAAGCCCACCCATGGCGGGCCCACTTTGGATCTGCGGACAAGAGTGCTCATTACGCATTGTGGCGCTGTCCTTCGCGCTGCATGGATTCATACATTCACCATCCACCACCGACGATCGCGTTGCGCTGCTCATCTCCATGATCGCTGCTCACGCCTGGCGCACGGCTCAGACTCTCGGGTACGCGCGTTCCCAGCGCAGCAATCACTTGATCAGCGAGGCCGGCGGTCTTTGGACAGCGGGGATGCTTTATCCGGAATTGAGAGAAGCGCAGGTTTGGCGGAACCTGGGCGCGCATCTCCTACACCAAGCGGTTCTCGACCAGATCACGCCAGATGGCGTCTCGCAGCAGCATTCCTTCAACTATCAGCGCATGATTCTACATCTACTGCTGTGGACATTGCGCCTTGCCGAGATTCATGACGCGCCGCTCCACGAGGACATTCGCACGCGCGCGAATGCTGCTTTCGACTTCATGCGCGCCCGGGTTGATCCCGTGAGTGGCTCCGCTCCGAACTACGGGTCGGACGACGGTAGCCTGATCCTTCCACTCGCACTCGGTTCGTATCGCGATTTTCGTCCGCTGCTGCAATTTGGTGCGTCCGTTTTGAATCGTCCAGTACTAGAGCCCGGCTCTTGGGATGAAGCGGCGCTGTGGTTTGGGAAGAAGCCTGCGGTTGTAAGAGTTGCGAAAGAAGACAAGTTGGAGCTTCCATCTGCCGAAACCGGATACTTCCGTCTCGGAGATGAGAGTTCCTGGGCTTTGATTCGCGCTGGTCAATATATTCGCCGGCCTTTTCAGGCCGATCAGTTGCATGTGGATCTGTGGTGGCAAGGCATGAATGTGGCCCGCGATGCCGGAACATATCTCTATAACGGACCTCCGCCATGGAATAATGGGTTTGCCGGAACCGCTGTCCATAACACCGTCGTGGTTGATGGTCGCGACCAGATGCGCCGGGCCGGTCGTTTTCTCTGGCTCGATTGGGCGCAGGCTCGGGGTCGCTTGTATTCTTCGAACGATCCGGCGTGCATCGACCGATTTGAGGGCGAGCATGACGGCTACAGAAAGTTTGGCGTAAAGCATCGACGGTTGGTTCAATGGCTGAATGCTGCTGGTTGGACGATTGTCGATGACATCGAGGGATCTGGCAGTCACGATGTGCGATTGCACTGGCTGGCACCAGATCTTCCGTATCGGTTTTCTGAAGCGCCTTTTCGAGTGACGTTCAACTCGGGGCAGTCGCAGATTCGTTGGAATATTTTTGCCGCCGGTTTAGGGAATGCCTTGGTCGTGCGGACTGGAAAACGGACACGGACAGAGACTGCTTCGGCGAACGAGTTTGCTGAGGCTGACACTCAGTTGCTTGGGTGGGAGTCGCCCACGTATGGTGGTCTTCAGCCGGCGGTGTCTCTCGTTTACCAGACTCGATCACAGTTGCCGGTTCGATTCGTGACCGTGGTTCTCACCGATGAACGATGCAGAGTTGAAACAATCGATGGCCAGATCGTTATTCTGAAAAGCGAAGGTCAGGACGGATCATCAGGCGAATCCGAAATTTACCGAGTAGATCTTTCATCGAAAGGGACGGACACGGCTGAGAAGCACTGGCACTACTAATGCAGAAGCAGATCACTCCAACACGATGAAGCAAGTTTTCCAGGATGCGAGCAGCGCTGAGATCACTGTAGCGGAGGTCCCATCTCCCAAACTGCTGCCGGGATGCGTGCTGGTTCGCACCGCTGCATCTCTGGTTTCAGCGGGCACCGAGCGCGCTTCCTCCGAGTTTGCGAGCAAGAATCTGCTGCAGAAAGCACGTATGCGTCCGGATCTGGTTCGCGAAGTTGTTAGCAAGATCAGCCGGGATGGGCTTCTGGCGACGGTATCTGCCGTCCGCAGCCGGCTCGATCAACCTGCTGCCCTGGGATATAGCAGCGCTGGAACAGTCGTTGCCTTGGGTGAAGGTGTCAACGATCTCGATCCCGGCGAACGCGTGGCCTGTGCAGGCGCGGGTCATGCGGTGCATGCTGAACTCGCCCGCATTCCGCGCATGCTGGTCGCGCGGATTCCTTCTTCGGCAGTCAGCTTTGACGAAGCCGCGTTTACAACTATTGGCGCCGTAGCTCTGCACGGCGCGCGCAACGCCGATGTCAAGTTGGGCGAAATTGTGGCAGTAATCGGGCTGGGCCTGCTGGGCCAATTGACAGTCCAGATTCTGAAAGCCGCCGGATGCGTTGTGCTGGGAATGGACATCTCCAAAGAACGCGTCGGTCTGGCACTGCGTCTGGGAGTTGATGCGGCGAGCACTTCGTCTTCTGGCTTTCAGGATTTGTGCCTGCAGCATTCTGGCGGGCACGGAGCCGATTCCATACTCATTACCGCGCAAACTGCGAGCAATGATCCCGTAAACCTGGCTGGGGCCGTCGCGCGAAACCGTGCTGTGGTGGTTGCGGTCGGTACGGTTGCGATGGATATCCCGCGCAGGCTGTTCTATGACAAAGAACTCGACTTCCGCGTATCCCGCTCTTACGGTCCGGGACGATATGACGCAGCTTATGAGCAGAAGGGAATCGACTACCCGATCGGCTATGTGCGTTGGACGGAAACGCGGAACATGGAAGCTTTTCTAAAGCTCGCAGCGGATCGCAAGCTCGATTTGCTGTCGCTGATTACGCATCGCTTTCCCATCGCGCAAGCCCACTCCGCCTATGACCTCATTAGCGGCAGGACGCACGAGTCCTTCCTCGGAGTACTCATTACCTATCCCGATTTCGTGAACGAGACTCCATGCGTGAAGTTCGCGAGGCAGAACGAGGCTGCGGCCAAACCCGGGTCGAACTTCCCCGAGTCGATCCGTCTTGGCCTTCTGGGCGCTGGCAACTTTGCGGTCAGCACGCTGCTGCCTGCAATCAAGCGAGTTGGCGGCGTCGAGATGATCGCAGTCAGTGCTGCGAATGGCTCTCATGCCCGGCACGCCGCAGAAAAATTCGGTTTTTCTTCGTGTACCACCGACGAGCAGGAGATTTTGAACAGTCCCTCAGTGAACACGGTAGTCATCGCGACCCGCCACCACCTGCACGCACGCCAGGTAGTCGCAGCCCTCAAAGCTGGCGAGCATGTCTTCTGCGAAAAACCACTGTGCCTCAATGAGGAGGAACTGGGCCAAATTGTTGCCGTGGCTAACGATCAAACTGGCGACGGCGGAACCGGGAAAAGTCGTGCCTCTGGCTCTCGGCTTCTTATGGTGGGGTTCAATCGCCGGTTTGCGCCGCTAGCTGTGCGTATGAAAGGTTTTCTGCAAGAGGTGAGTGAACCGCTGGCGATTCACTATCGTGTGAATGCCGGCTTCCTGCCTGCCGATCACTGGCTGAACGATCCGCAGCAGGGCGGGGGACGCATTCTCGGCGAGGTCTGCCACTTTGTGGACTTCCTCTGCTTCCTGACGAACTCATCTCCCGTCGAAGTCGAGACTCGCAGCCTGCCGAATCCAGGCCGCTACAGCAATGACAACGTCGTATGCTCGTTGCGCTTTGCGGATGGTTCGCAAGGTACTATCAGCTACCTGGCGAATGGGGATAAATCTTTTTCGAAGGAGCGAATCGAAGTTTTCGGTGGCGGTACCGTGGCTGTGCTGGAAGATTTTCGCCGCCTCGAACTGATTCGAGGAGGGAAGAAGCGGGTGCATCGATCGCTGCTACGTCAGGACAAAGGTCATCGCGGCGAGTGGGAAGCTTTCGTTAAGGCTATACAAACCGGCGCTGAGTCTCCGATCCCGTTGCGCGAAGTAGTGACTACGATGCTCACAACCTTCGCTCTCGAAGAATCACGGAGTGCGGGGAAGCCCGTGGTGACTAGCGAACTTCGCCGAAATGTCGATGTGCTCGATGCGCCTGAAGCCAGCGGCTTTGATCAAGCTTCTTGAAGCGCGCATTCTGAGCAAGCTCGACCTTGACTTACAGTTCATCGGCTCATGAAAATTCTTTACGTCTCTCAATACTTTCCACCCGAGATGGGAGCACCTGCGGCGCGAGCCGCCGAGTTATCGAAGCATTGGATCCAGCAAGGGCACGATGTGAGCGTGCTCACGGGGTTTCCCAATCACCCCACGGGAGTGGTGCCGCCCGCGTATCGAAAAAAACTGTGGTGCTTAGTGGCTCGGGAACAGAGCGATGGTGTCGATGTGGTTCGCACCTGGCTTCTTCCTTTTCCGAACCGCAGAGCCTACGAGCGCATGTTGAATTACAGCTCGTTCTGTGTGTCGGCTGCGAGTACAGGGCTGTTCTTGCCGCGGCCTGATGTGGTGATTGCCACGTCACCACAGTTGCTGGTTGGACTCTCAGGCTGGTGGTTGGCATGCTGCAGGCGTGTCCCTTTTGTTTTTGAGGTGCGTGATCTCTGGCCTGAGTCGCTGGCTGCGGTCGGCGTCGGTAAGGAAAATTCCATCCTGCACCGCTCCTTGTCAAAGATTGCAGGATTTCTTTATCGCCAGTGTGATCGGATTGTGGTCGTTACGGCTGCCTTCGAAGATCATTTGGTGAAACATTGGCGCGTGCCCCAGGAAAAAATTTCAGTGATCGAGAATGGGGTTGAGACACAACTATTCGCTCCGGAATCAGCTACAGAACTCAGAAGGGAACTGGGCATCGAGGAAAAATTTGTTGTTTCTTATATCGGCACAATGGGTATGGCGCATGGACTGGAAACGATCCTCGATGCTGCGGCCCAACTTCAGCAGCGTGCTCCCGAGACTGTCTTTCTGATGATAGGGGAAGGCGCCGAGAAGAATCGCATTATTGCGCTGGCGCGCCAGCGAGGCCTGAACAACGTGCGTTTCATCGATCAGCAGCCTAGAGAAAAAGTTCCTGCTTACATCTCTGCCTCGGATGTTTGCCTCGTGCCGCTTAGGAAAAACGAGTTGTTCAAGACAGTCATACCGACCAAGATGCTGGAATTCATGTCTTGCGCGCGGCCAGTCATCCTTGGGGTAGACGGGCAAGCGCGTGGCATTCTAGAGGAAGCCCGCGCCGGTCTTGCGATTGAGCCTGAGAATTCCGCGGTGCTGGAGAATGCTATTTGCTATCTGGCGGCGAATCGGGAAGTTGCGCGGGAAATGGGGCGGAGCGGCAGGGAATATATAGTACGAAAATTTTCCCGCCGTCACACCGCAGAAAAATACATTCGGGTGCTTGAACAAATGCTGCTGGGCTTGCCCGAGTCGCCGACAAAAGAAATCGCTGCGTAATTCAGCTTCAGGGATGAACGGCAAGAATTGCCAAACCGGTTGCCGCGGATATTGCCGCAGAAACCCCCTGGGCCGCCGCAACACGGGCTCCACTGAGCGGTACGAAAAGAATGTCATCGGCCTGTAGCGTCACGTCGGGAGTCTTCGCTTCCAGCATCCTCTTCAGCGGAACGTGCGTTTCCGTCATTCCAGTAGGCCCTTTTCGGATAATGCGAACACTGCCTAACTTGGCTGTGTGGTTCGGCCCCCCAGCCAATGCCAGAGCCTGCAACACCGTAAGACTGCCGTTGTCGACGAGCAGTCCTGCGGGATGGCCTACATCACCGACCACATAGATAATCGGTGCCCGCGGCACCGTGATCGTGTCGCCGGGAAGAATTTCAATGTCATCTTGCAAGTCGTCCGCCAAATTTCGGGGCAGGCTCACTGTAATGGGCCCGGTCTGGCTATGGAACCGGATGATGCTTACTTTGCGGCCCGCTGAGGGCGTAAATCCTCCGGCCGCCGAGATCATATCGAATAGCTTGCGGTCTCCAATCGCTGGATAGATCCCGGGTCTGGCTACTTCACCTAGAACGGTGACTCCCTGGGATGCGGATTCATCGAGGAAGATGGTCACATGAGCACTGCGGACAAAACCTCCATCGACCAATCGCTTTTCGATCAAAGTTTGCGCCTCTTCCACGGTGAGGTCGCCTACGTGGACATAGTCGACCAAAGGAAGGTAGATATCTCCAGAATTGCCGATTCGCGCTTTCGTCGACAACTCAGGCACGTTGTAGACGCTGACCTCGATTAAATCCCCAGGGCCCAGTCTTAGCGAAGAATTCTCATGGCCCGACGTGCTCGAGTTGATAGAACCGTTCTCAACGGGCGTTGGGTGGTCAGAGTTGTTCGGCGTGTTTCCCGCTGCAGCTTGAGAGAGCGGTAGCACCGCGGGCAGCGCCGGGACTGTGGCCTCCGCGGGAGGAGATGTAGGCTGCTGCGCCGTAGCGACCGTCACGCTGAATGCCAAGCCGCACGCGAGCAGGCTCCCGCTGCGGGCAAAACTGCGTCTGCCGAACACCATTGACAAACCTCTGGTTAAAAGAAGGGTCGTTACGGAGTTTAGCATGTTGTTACCCAAGCCAAGTTGGATGGAATCGACCTTCTATGCACCGCCAAATCGGGTTTTCCACAGATTTTTCACTAATAAGGAATTGACCCTTGCGTTCCGAGGCTGCTAGATTCCTTTCAACTCTCAGAACAAACGGAACCCTTTAACGCACTACCAACCAGCACCGTGCTGCTGCCATACTTTACGGTCGTACGAGAATGTTGCGCGCTTACGTCCGCGACTTAAAGGCCGAAGGAGGCTAGTTGACGGTAGTTATCTTTGCGGTTTTCTTTTTGTCGCTGGCTTTTTCGTTTGTCCTTACCCGGTACGTGCGCGACTTCTCCTCGCAGCGCGGATGGGTTGCAGTTCCAGTGAATGAGAGGCACCTGCACTCCGTTCCCCTGCCGCGCCTGGGCGGCGTCGCAATTTTCGTTTCGTTCTCGTTGAGCATGGTTGCGGCTGCCTTCTTGGCTCGCTACGTTCCACAGCTGAACTCGGCATTTTCTCTGAAGACTCTGTTTACAGTTCTCGGCCCGGCATCCTTGGTCTTCCTGCTCGGCGTTTACGACGACGTCTACAGCGTTGGCCCCTACGTCAAGTTCGCAGTTCAATCTCTTGCCGCCTCCATGCTGTTCATCGGAGGGCTGCGCATTCTTAACATCCCGGTTCTGTTTGGCACCCGTCAGTTGCCATGGTTCGTGGGATTGCCGCTCACGATCCTGTGGGTGCTGGCCATCACCAACGCCTTCAACCTCATCGATGGGTTGGACGGACTGGCTGCCGGTTCTGCTTTGTTTTCCACTTTGGTCGCTTTTGTGGTCGCACTGCTGAACGGATATTCGCTGGTCACTGTTCTGGCCATTGCCCTGGCGGGCGCGATCCTCGGTTTTCTTCGCTACAATTTCAACCCGGCAACTATTTTTCTGGGAGATTCGGGCAGCCTATTCATCGGATTCCTTTTAAGTGCTCTCGCTCTCGAAGGAGCACAAAAATCACCGACCATCGTCGCCGTTGCCATCCCGGTTGTTTCGTTCGGCTTGCCGATTCTCGAAACTTCGCTTTCGATCCTACGGCGCTTGATTAGTGGACGCCCGGTTTTTACCGCCGACCGCGAGCACATTCATCACAAGCTTCTGCAACACGGGCTCACGCATCGGCAGGTTGTGGTTGTGCTATACGGTGTCTCGGCCGTATTCGCGCTTCTCAGTCTGTTCCTGCTCTGGCCGACAGGCAGTTCTCTGGGCTTGGTGCTGGCTGTGCTTGGCACTGGCATCTGGGTCGGCGTGCAGCGCCTGGGATATCTCGAGTTGGGAGAACTGGCTCGCGTCGCTCAGCGCACCTTCGACCAACGTACGATCGTCATCAATAACCTCGCGATTCGAAGGGCTGCCGAGGAACTCAAAGTCGCCCGCGACTACGAGCAGATTCTTCGCATTCTCGAGGCTGCCTTCGCCTCGAACGATTTCGATGGCTTTGACGTTCGATTCAAACTCTTCCCCGGTGAGTCTTGTCCGTTCAGTGTCAACGATCCCGGCCCGCAGCGGGGACGTTCTGAAGGTTCTTTTCATTGGGGAAAGAACAGGGGATCGAGATCGATTGAAGACTTGGCGGTTTGGACTCTATCGCTCGATCTTGTCAGCTCTTCCAACCGTCACCGGGGAGCCTTCGTCCTTCACCGTTCGTATTCGCAGAGGGATCTGCAGCTCGACATCAACCTTCTGACTTCGACGTTTCCCATCGCTCTAGCCGATGCTTTGGATCGCACCCTTCGCCACACGGTTCACGTTATTCCTCAAGCCGGAAAAGATGATGCGGGATTTGTAGCTGCGCAGGCCGGCTAATCTAACTCAAAAAGATTGTCAAAAAGAAAGGGAGATCACAAAGGGTGGAGTACGTGCTTTGACGCGCACACGCCTTCCGGCGCGTACGCAGATTGCAAAAGCAAGAATGAAAATTAAAGGGAGGCCGACGGTTAAAGCTTGGCGCTGGCGTAAGAGTTGATTTCGCAATTCAAGCAAACTTCCTCAAAAGCGGGTGTTGTCCACTGCATGAGATACCCCCATTCGATCGAAGCTTGCCGCCTCGAGCGTTTTATTATCCTAACTCAGGATCGGCCTCAAATCAAGACTCCCGGAGCACAAAAGTATCGACACAAAAACACGCATTGAACGGCGCTTCCCAGCTAAAAAGTGCACCGCAAGAATTTGCACACCGCTACATCTCAGCCCTCTATTCCCCTCGCGTAGCCCATCTTTGATAAGCCCCGACTTTTCCACATGTGGAACCAATGCGGACACTGCCAAACTCCGTCCATACCTGTTTACCTTAACCTACTTGTAAGTAGTTGAGAGGACTCGCAATCATGTCTCGCAAGACGGTTTACGGCACCACCTTTAAAGACGTTCATTTCGTTCCTCTGCAGACCGCGACATTCTGCATCCAGTGCGAATTGATCAGCACCAATAGTCGGCCGTACTGCCTCGCCTGCGGAAATACCTCCTTGCTGAGTCTTTCTCGCGTGCTGGGTGGGTCGCTGCGTAATGTGCAAACGGCTCATCTCATCACCGATTCTGAACTCGACAGCTTGGTCCGCGATTTGCTGCGTACTGTTCCAGATCCTCAGGTCCTCGACGTGGCCGAGCATCACGCTCGCGTACCTTCGATTGCCCTTCGTAGTCAGCTTCGGGTGGCCAATGCCGCGCACCCCGTTTCCGGTTTCCGCGCCGTCCACCCGGGAGAAGAAGTCGATATCCATGCCGCCGAGTTGGACCTCGAACCCGCCATCAGCGCCATTACCGAACGCGCCCAACATCTCACCGGAGCTACTGGAGCTGCGATCGCCCTGCGTGCTGGGGATGAAATCGTATGTCGTGCCCGCGCTGGTCGCACGGCACCCGATCTAGGTGTCCGGTTGCAAACCGATGCTGGCATCTCCGCCGAAGCCGTCCGCACCGGGGAAGTCATGCTTTGCCACGACGCCGAACGCAACCCGCGCGTCGACCTCGCTAGTTGCCGGCGACTGGGAGTTCGTTCCATTTTGGTATCGCCCCTTCGCTACTACCGGCGAACGTTGGGTGTCTTCGAAGTGCTCTCTTCGTCACCCAGCGCCTTCGACGAGCGTGATGTAGCCACTATGCAACTTCTTTCAAGTATGATGGTTGCGGCCATCTCCCGCATCTCAAGCATTCACAACGCCCAGATTCTACGGCGCTTGGGCTAGATTCACCACGGGCTCTCAGTTAACGACGATGAACCGGCCCTGCTGAGTTTTTCTTGCGATTAATCTTCTGCTGAGTTTTCTCAGTTCAGGGTTAATATATACGGGCAAGAGCCGCTTTCTGCGCATGGCTGCCACTTCTCAAGCCTCTCGACACTTCACTCCGAATCGCCGCCGCCGGGTCCGGCACAAGGTGCATGTACCTGCCTACGCGACTTTCAGCGCTGTATCGAAGGGCGAGATGCAGGATTTCTACGAGATCCTCGACATCAGTGAGACAGGCGTTGCGGTTCAGTGCTCATCCCAGTTGCAAAACAACCAGCAGATTGATTTGTGTCTCGACCTTGCGGAAGCTGGCGAACAGATTAGCGTCGCAGCCCATGTGATTTGGTCAGACCAGACCGGCCGCGCCGGTTTCAGTCTCTCCGATCTGCCGGCATCGGCTGTGCTTCGTTTACGGCAGTGGTTGTTTCTCAACGCAATCGCTGCGGCTGCAAACGCTGCGGCCCGAGGTAAACCTTTGGCTAAGTCCTCGGCTGATCCGATTATTCGGCCGAATTACACGGACACGCTTACCGCCGCGTCGGCGGTGCAACGAGAAGCTGACTCTCTCGGCACCGATCTGGTGGCGATTCTTTCTTTGGTTGCTTCCCGAGCCCGGTCGATGCTTCGCGCGTCAGGTGCGGCAATCGCTCTCGTCGGCGAAGACACCGACACTATGATCTGCCGCGCTAGTTCCGGCGACAGTGCTCCGCCAGTGGGCGCGACTTTGAGAATAGGTTCCGGATTTTCCGGCGAATGCGTACACACTGCGAAAGTGTTGATCTGCCACGATGCGGAGACCGACGAACGGGTGGATCGTGAGAGTTGTCACGCCTTAGGAGTTCGGTCGATTCTCGCTTGCCCTATTGTGGCCAGTGGAAAGGCTATCGGCCTGATCGAGTTATTTTCCCCCGATCCCGAGGCCTTTAGTGAAAACGACGGCGGAGTGCTGCACCGTTTCGCCGAAACAATTTTTGCCGCTGTTCGGCGCGCGATCGCCAGTTCTTCGACAGCACCCGCAACTCCCACTCAAAACTTTGCTCCGCAGGGCAGTATTCTTTTTGCCAGTAATGCGGCGCAGAAGAACGAAAACGAGAACCCAGATGGGAAGGAAAATCAGCAGGAAGAAGCAAACAGCGATCCCAACCAAATCGGCGGTATACGCCTTCCTCGCGCTCATCTTGTCTTGCTGATGGCCACCGCTGCTACCATATTTATGGCGCTTGGCTTCATTCTCGCGCCTTGGATTCAGGAAAAATTAATTGAACGCGACCGGACCAGCGAGCACACGGTGCTCGCTTCGTCGCCGACGTCTGCGGATGTTTCGAAATCGACCGCCGCACTTCCCTCGGTCGATTCCGCCAATCCAAAACAGCTTCGCGAATTCGCAGATCAAGGCGACCCTGCGGCGGAGAACGCGTTAGGTCTTCTCTATGCCCAAGGAGATGAAAAACATGCGGTGAGACCCGACGAAGCTGAGGCGGCCCGCTGGTTCACTAAGGCGGCCGAACACAACTATGTACCCGCGCAATCGAAGCTGGGCGCTCTCTACTGGGGCGGCCGCGGCGTGCCCGCAAGTCTGAATCAAGCCTACTTCTGGACTGTCCTGGCTCGCGCCGGCGGCGACAAAGGCAGCAAGGAACTCGCGAATATCCTGGCCTCTCACATGAGCCGCGCCCAAGCCGCCACCATCGAACAGCAAGCCGAGATCTGGTATCAACAACACGAATCGTCCACCCAACCTCAACCCGGCCACTAGACAGTCTTGTCATCCTGAGCGAAGGTGGTGCTTCGCGAATGCGAAGCACCACCGCAGTCGAAGGGTCCCTTTCACCACGGTGCCACCGCAAGCCTAGCAAGGCATTTCCACCACGGCCGCGCTCTCACCGACCCGGCGTTAGAATAAAGACAGGTCCCCCGTGTCCACCCTCCGCACCATCCTCGACGAACGCGTCCGCGAAGCCGAACCTGCTCTTGTCGAGAAACTCGACAATAACCGTGTGCGCTGTTTTGCTTGCGGACATTGCTGTCCTATCCCTGAGGGCCAGCCCGGTGTTTGCAAAGTCCGCTACAACCGCGGCGGCAAGCTCTTTGTTCCTTGGGGATACACTGCCGGAACTCAATGCGATCCGGTGGAGAAGAAGCCATTCTTTCACGCGTATCCCGGTGCGTTGGCCTACAGCTTCGGCATGCTGGGCTGCGACCTGCACTGCGCCTACTGCCAGAACTGGGTTACATCGCAAGCGCTACGCGACCCCAGCGCGGTCTCGCTTCCACACCAGGCCTCGCCCGAACATCTGGTCCGCGACGCCGTCGCACAAGGCGCAAAGATTTTGGTGAGTACTTATAATGAGCCACTCATCACCAGCGAGTGGGCGGTCGCAGTTTTCAAAGAAGCCAAAGCCGCCGGACTCATCACTGGCTTTGTTTCAAACGGGAACGGCACTCCTCAGGTGCTCGAGTACCTGCGTCCCTGGCTCGATCTCTATAAAGTCGATCTCAAGAGTTTCGACGACCGCCATTATCACGAACTCGGTGGACGCATCGGTCCCATCCTCGATAGCATCCGCCGCATCCATTGGATGGGTCTCTGGCTCGAGATCGTTACTCTTCTAATCCCCGGCTTCAACGATTCGCCCGATGAACTGCACCGCCTCACCGAATTTCTGGCGAACATCTCTCCCGATATTCCCTGGCACGTCACCGCCTTTCATGGCGATTACAAAATGCAAAATGATGTCGCGCGCGATACTCTCCCCGAAGACTTGCTGCGCGCCATCGAAATCGGCCGCGAATCCGGCCTTCGCTATATTTACGCGGGAAATCTTCCCGGTAGGGTTGCGGAATGGGAAGACACGCGCTGTCCGCAGTGCGGCGAAACTTTGATTGAGCGCTACGGCTATCTGATCAGGCACTATCGCCTGACGCCCGATGGCCGCTGCCCTCACTGCTCCACGGCCATTCCCGGTCGCTGGTCTGCTCAATTCGAAGGCCAGATCGCCTCTCGCCCTTTCTTGCCGCGCAAGAGCTCGCATTTGTTTACAATCCGATAGAATTGTCGTCCCGAACAAAGTGTTCTTGTGGCGCGACGATGGCGCGTTCGGCTTGCTTCTTATTGATGCGGAAACCACACATCTTCGCTCTGTCGATTGCGGGCCTGCTCCTGCTTTCATCTTGTTCTCCGCGCGACTTTCTCACGCGCCGGCTTGCTGCCGACCTCATCGCGACCTCCAACACTTTCCGCGCGACTCAATCATTTCAAATGACCACGGGCATCGTCTCCAATGCGGATTATCTTTCCACCGAATATCTCGCCGTCCAACATCATGGATGGATTTCTGCCACGCAAGCCCGCTGTCCTCCCGACATTTCTCCGCCGCCCTGCTGGGATGTCACTCTCTCACCTGCCGGAGTGGATACATTTCGGCCTCTCATCGCGCCCGGCGATTCCGATAAACAAGCTTTCCGCATTCCTGTCGCCCGGCGCGAACTGGTCGCTGTCACTGGCATCAGCAAACTCGGCCGCGTGGCCGACGTCGAATTTACCTGGAGATGGATTCCCTTGAATGAAGTTGGCGCAGCAATCTACTCCAGCGACGTGCGCTATCGCTCCACCGCTAGCTTTCACGCTTACGACGACGGTTGGCGAATCGTCCAAGGCATCGCTCGTCCCAGCCAGCCTCTCGACCAGGCGCTTAAGGATGCTGAGCCCGTGCCGTAAAGCCGCGGGTCTTAAAAATCCCATGAAACTCAAAAATATCCTCTTGTCATTCATCGTATTTCTTGGCTGCATAGTTCTCACTTCCGTCCTGACATTCGCCGAGAACAAACCCAAGCTCACGCTCGACGAATTCTTCAACTCTGTCAGCTTCACCTCCGTCGCGCTTTCTCCTGACGGCAATTCTGTTGTCATCGCCACCGAGCGCGCCGACTGGGACCAGAACATCTTTCGCCATGATCTCTGGCTTTACCGCGACGACGTGAAGACCGGATCGCTGATCCATCCCAAGCTGATCCAGCTCACCCAGTCCGGTCACGACACCGAGCCCAAGTGGTCGCCCGACGGCCGCTGGATCGCCTTCCTCTCCGAACGTAAATCGTCTTCCGAAAAAGATTCAGACGATGACAAAAGCAAAGGCAAGAAAGATGAAGATAAGGGAGAGACGGCGCAGATCTATCTGATCTCTCCCGCGGGAGGCGAGGCGATTCCGCTCACCACCGGCGAGGAAGAGGTTCACTCATTCTCATGGTCGGCCGATTCTCGCACCATCTACTTCGCCACTCGCAACCCGTGGACCAAAGCGCAGAAAGACGATTACAAGAAACAATGGAAGGACGTGCAGCAGTACCGCACCGCCGAACGCGGCGACACCATCTTTGCCCTCGACGTTGCCGCTGCTCTTGCCGGTCGCACCGCCGCTCCCACGAAAGAAAAAGAAAAGACCGACGAAAAAGAACCCGACCTAACGCCCGGGGCGCGCATCCTTGCGACCTCGTCGTTGCGAGTAGAGAACATGATTACCTCGCCCGACGGCAGCAAACTTGCCTTCCTCACCAACGCAATCAACCAACGCCAGGAAAAAAACGAAGACGTAGAACTCTACGAACTCGATGCTGCGCAGCCGCCCCCGGCTGCGAATGCTAGCGAACCGAAACCACCCGCACCCCGCCAACTCACCCACAACCAGGCAGTCGAAACCCATCCGCGCTGGGCCAGCGACAGCCGCCACATCTTCTTCACCGTCGAAGTCGGAGACGTCACCGGCCCCTACCGCGACCTGCAGCCTCATCTCTACTGGGTCGACAGTGAGACCGGGACGGTTGAGCAGTGGAACAAAGATTTCACCGGGGAGATTGCCAGCTACGGCTCTTATAGCAACGGAGCGGTCGTGACTGCGCGGCTCGGCACCGAAGTCCAAATGTATGGGGCAGACAAGCCCTCTGACCCTCTGCGCAAGTTCGATGGCTGGCCCGGAACTTACGAAAATCCTTCAACCGGACTGCATTCTCTGCGCGTTGCCTTCGTTTACTCCTCGCTCACGCGTCCCTCCGAGGTTTATCTCGCCGAAGGCCCGAACCTGTTACAAAGTGCCCATCCCATCACCGCGCTCAACAAACTCTTCACCGAGCGTGAAATGCCGCAAGGCAAGCCGTATCGCTGGAAGGCCGACGACGGCACCACAATCGAAGGCATGCTGATCTACCCGCCCGGCAGCTTTGAACCAGGAAAGCCCGAGCAGAAAAATCTTCCCATGTTCACCTTCATTCACGGAGGCCCCGCCGAAGCCGACGGCGACTACTTCGAAGCCGACTGGTATAAGTGGGGCGCGCTCGCCGCCACCAACGGATGGCTGGTCTTCGAGCCCAACTACCGCGGCTCCACCGGATACGGCGACAAGTTCCTCATGCAGATCGTTCCGCAAATCGTTTCGCGTCCCGGGAAAGACATTCTCGAAGGCATCGACGCCCTCGTCAAAGATGGCATCGCCGATCCCAACCACCTCACCGTCGGCGGCTACAGCTACGGCGGATACATGACCAACTGGCTCATCACCCAAACCACGCGCTTCAAAGCTGCCGTCACCGGAGCCGGCGCCGTCGAGCACGTCGGCAACTGGGGCAACGACGACACCACTGCCGACGACGCCTACTTCCTCGGCGGACGTCCCTGGGAAGCTCCGCAGCGCTATCACGACGAAGCCGCCATCTTTCGAATCGACAAAGTCCGCACCCCCACCCACATGGTCGCCGGCGCCGACGACATCCGCGTCGCCGTCCTCGAAGATTACCTGCTCGAGCACGCCCTCTACTCGCTCGGCATCCCCAACAAGCTGCTAATCTTCCCCGGCGAAGGCCACAGCCTCGACAAAAATCCCTGGCACGGCAAAATCAAAGTCCGCGAGGAACTGAAGTGGCTGGAAAAGTACGGCGGCGTGCCAGCAGCAAAGTAAGTGGAGCGGCGGACGCCCTCGTCCGCCGACGCCCCAAATACAAAATAAAAAAGGGGGCCCATCTTTCGCGTATTTTGCGAGAGAGCCTGCCCTGAGCTTGCCGAAGGGTGGGAATCCGCGCGGCCTGCACCGAAAGTTTTTGACCGCCGGAGCCATGCCAAACATGTCGGGACAGTGAAATCATGTAGGGACAGCTGCCCTCGGCTGTCCAGCGGCCCAGGTCTATCGGGCCGCAGCCTTTCAGACGCGGTCACCAATCCAGCCCCGTAGGGGCGACATATAGTAGCCCCGGACGTAAGTCCGGGGTAAGCCTATAAAATGGGAACCAGTCCCGAAGGGGACGACACCAACTACCAAATTCCTTCCGCACAACATTCCAGCTAGAATGGCCGCGCAGTGCAAAAGAACTGTCTTTATTACGGCGACAATCTGACATGGGATTCCACTGATCATGCGCGAGCTACAATCACGCCGCCTGAGCGGCTCAAAAGCACAGGATATTAGGTGGTCATAGCGGGCTAGATCGTAGCTGCCGCGGTCCCAGAGTTTCAGCAAAATACCAATGAAAGAGCACAGGGAGATAACAGAATCACGGGAATACGAGCTCAGCCTTGTGACCAGCTCCTGCATGGAGATTCTCCGGCCGTGCATCTGCTCGAAGGTCGCGTAGGTTGCCAATATCATCTTGGTTAAGGGGGGACTGGTATAAGTTAGCTGCGCGTCTTACAGAACCGGAGTTCGTCTTTCATCGCCGCCAACTGCTTCTGATCACAAAACTTGCCGCCCTCCACTGCCCAGAAGTCGGTACGAACCTATGGCAAGTGCCCCCGGGCGTTTCCGGGACCCTCTTGCTAATGGCAAACGACCATTTTCACTATAGCCTTTTCGCGGAAGCAAAGCCGAACGAACTCGACAAGGTTAAGCGCCTTCTCGCTGAATTCATATCAGTTGGGGAAGGTGCAGGATTTCGAGCGGAGTATAGAATTGTGCGCTCACACCTCATGCTGAAGTATGCAAATCGGCTTCGCAAACACCCGGAGTTCGTCGACATCGCAGCTGAATTTCGCAACGCAAGCGGCATATCGATCGCCGATTATCAGGCACTCTGTTTCGGTCTGTTTGCAAAATGCGCGACCCTCGCTCCCGAGATCTTCTGCGCGGAGTTTCCGCCTTCACCTTCGCGGCACAACATTTCCACGCGATGGCGATGTCGAAAGAGAGTATCAAATTGTTTCTGAAAGAGATAACCACGACCCCGGAATCGCTGGCAGATCGAATTAAGCAGCGGGACTATGGGTCGAACGATTTCACCGAATTGCGAAAGCGGCCCCTGATATTAGCGTCCGCTGGTTATCTTCCTTTCGACATTCTTTTTCTCGTTGAAAAGTTCGAAAGTGGTCCGTACTGGATGGTAAACAATATCAACAAGAGCGTGGGAGATCGACTGCGACGTTTCTGGGGGGCGGTATTCGAGGCCTACATGAACGGATTCGCTCCGCGGAACAAAAGCCGTATTCGTCGCGGATCCGACAAGACACGACAACCCCGCACAACAAATATGCGATGGTCTCATAATGCAGGATGACTCGCTTGTCCTGCTCGAATACAAGGCAAACATGTTCACGGCGGAAACTAAATACAGTGGCGACCACGAACTACTCGTGGATGAAATTGAGAAGAAGCTCGTCCGTGACAAAGCCGAGTCAAAGAAGAAGGGCGTTGAGCAGTTGGCGGATGCGGTCACTCAGATTTTTGGCACCGCGACGAGAACCCCTGTGACAGATCTTGATCTCCGCGGCATCACCAAGGTCTACCCTTTGCTCGTCACCTTCGATGGGATCGGTGGGAGTTTACTGATCAGTCCGTTGCTGAATCATTACTTCTCAGATTTCATGAGCGGTCGCAAGATCGACCAGGTCGAGGTCAAGCCGTTGCTTTGCGCTGACGTGGAAAGCATAGAGGAGATCTCCGGCTGTTTCCAACGTATGAGCCTTGCAGGGTTTCTAGATTTCTGGCTGTCAAAAGATCCAAACTTCATGGCGACAATCACAGCATTCACCGTTCCAGAACTCGAAGGAAACCAAGACCGCCGTATGGCCCGAGAATGGCACACCCTGTCCAGCAAGATCAGCGAGCGTTTGTTCCCAGAGGAGCACGCAGCAGCCCAGAGGATGAAGAATCTTTAATGCAAAAAACCGTCAAAGTTGCCGCTATCAAGCGACGCCAGCCCTTTTTGCACTTCTCGCTTGAACCATTCGTCATGGTCTAGGTAGTCCGCAACCAATTCCTGCACCACCTGATCAGCGGCCTTACCCGCTTCGGAAGCGATTCTCGCGAGCTTCGCCTCGATCTCAGGTGCTAAAGAAATCTCCATGAGCGTTATTGTAGGCGTGCCAAATCGTTCCACTTTGGTGGACTCCGCCGGAACTTTATTTCGGCGAGAAATCCACAGGCTGCGATAATCTCGTGAGAGCCAGGGACAAGAATTATGGATCAGCGAATGAGCGATGCGCAATCTCAGGCCGACGACGATCAGGCAGAGCGGACCGTCGAAGAGTTCAAGCGATTTTCAGGGCAAGGTGACTCGGCTGGCTGGACATTCAATCGAGAGGAAATTCATCAGCGCAAATAAGTTCGTCCCTCAGCGGCTAAAGCCGGTTCCGTTTTGTGAGGCGGAATCGGCACGACTGCAAGTCGTGCCCTTCCCCGGTCTCTCTCGGAATTGTGTGCTCCAAACTCAGTACCGGATACTTGCAACTCGGTACTTACTTCGCGGCGCTGGCTACTTTCACCCCACGCGAGCTTGCCGCATAGCGAGCGATACCTTTATACAGCGCTTCCGCGATCTGCTCGCGGTAACCGTCGCTGCGAAGTTTTTGCTCGTCGGTGGGACTGCTGACGAAGGAAACTTCGGCAAGAATTCCCGGCATCGCGGTCTCGGTGAGGACCACGTACGATGCGGATTTCACGCCTCGATCGCGCAGTCCGGGATTCTGCACCGACAAAGTTCCGTAGAGCGAACGCTGCACGCTGGCGGCGAGGCGGCGCGATTGCTCGATGCGATCATGCAGGTCGACCGGCGAAAGCGCTGCCATCGTCGTGGCCTTGGCGACGGTTCCATCTTCGCGTGCCTCAACCTCTTTCGCGCTCGGCGAAGAAAAGAAGTTCGTGTAATAGGTTTCCACGCCGCGCGCCGAGGGCAGGTCGCTGTAGTTGGCGTGGACCGAGACAAATAAATCCGCCTGCGACTGGTTTGCGATGCCGGCGCGCTCGTCGAGCGGAATGTAGTTATCGTCTTTGCGCGTGAGGATCACTTCCGCGCCCAGACGGCTTTCGAGCAGCTTGCCCAGCCTTTGGGCAATCTCGAGCACCAGATCTTTTTCGAGCAGTCCCTTGCGGCCCACGGTTCCCAGATCCCAGCCGCCATGGCCGGCATCGACCACGATACGCATCTTCGGAACGCGCGCGCGCAGTTGCAAATCTTCATGCGTTGGCGGAGGAACCACAATGGCAAACAACTTGCCGCGATCACTTTCGGTTCCCGGAAAAAGATTTACCTGAGCCTTGGGATCCGCGCCCAGCTTGCGAACCTGTACCACCAAACGGTAAGGATTCGGTTCCAGGCTCACGGAGAAATTCGAGTTGCCCTTGGTTTCGAGCACCATGCGTGTGAGACCGGAGACCGGCTGCGCCACGCGAACCCGCGCCAGCAGCGCATCGCCGACTTCAATGGTTTTTCCCGCAACCTCGGGAGCGAGCGAAGTGTCGTGCAAATCAAAATAAATTCGATCGGGAGAGCTGAGCCGATGCGCCTCGTATTGCACTTGATCTTCGAGATCGAGCACAACCGTGCTGGAATCCGCCGAGGACCAATGGCGAATGCCGGTGATTCGCGGCAGCTTCGAAGTTTCCTGCGGTGACGCAGCTTCGCTGTTCGGCTCGGCTGCGGCTGTACCGGCTGCTGCCGTGCCCGAAGCGGGCGCCGTCGGGGCATTTACGCTTGAAGGCGCTGTCGAGGAAGGAACGGCAGACGCTGGTTGCTTCGCCACTGCGATTGGCTTGGTGACGGTTTTATGCGTAGGTTGAAGCAGGGCTTCTCCCAGTTGCGCATTCTTCAGCTTCCACCACGCTCCGGCAGCCAGCAACGCAACCACGACGACGGCCACGAGCCAAATTCCGGGATGGTGCGTGGAAGGCGCAGGCTCGGGAGCAGCCTCGATTGCGGGCGCTTCTTCTTGCCCTGCCGATGCGGTTTTGGAAGTTGCGATCTTGGGAACGACAAGCTCTGGAGATACCAGCTCTAAAGATGCGGGTTTCTGGGCTGCAAGAGTTGGAAGTGGGATCGCTGTTTCAGTGGCCTGTTTAGACTCGGCTGCAGGAAGCGTTGCGTCTTTCTCCGTTGCCTCCGTTGCGGCGTTCTTCGGTGGGAATTCTTGAAGAACGACTCCTGCCTGCGCCTCAGCATTATTCTCTTCCGCTACTCCCGATGCGCCTTCAATCGGATCCAGTGCTTTTTCAGGCGAAACTGTTTCGACCGGAATCATCGCTGCCGTGGCAACCGGTGCTGCGTCTAATTCTGCTTCTGCCGCTTCAGCCGATTCTGCGAAGCGATCTTCGTCCTCGGGCTTCAGAGCTCCGACGATTAACTCGGCCAGCAGGCCCAGGCTGGTGACGTCACTATCGTTGAAGCCGAAGGGCTCGGCCGAGAATGCCTCGAGCAATCCGATGACGCGACGCCTGCCGCACAGCGGAACGGCCACCATCGACCGCGCGCCCAGTTGTCGGCACGCATATAGGTTGACGCGATCGTCGGTCTCGGCGTCGTGGCAGTAGATGATTTGGGCGGTGCGAAAACATGCTCCGGAGAACGCTGAGTCGCGCTGGATGCGCGCCCCGACATCGGGCTTGATCGCACCTGCCGAAGCCCGCAAAACAATTTCGTTGTTCTCGGCCAGAGCAATGCCCAATCCATCGGCACCGGTAATGGCAACGGCGCGCTCCGCGACCAGTTGCAATACTTCGTCCAACACAAATTGCTCGGAGGCTTCGAACTCGGTCACGCGGTCGATGGTTTCAAATCCATCGCTCGGAACAGAGAGCGCCCGGCGCCGACGTATCTGCTGATGCAGCGCTGAAAAAGCCAGAAGCGCCTGCAGTGCATCTTGGCGGCTTGGGTGGGAGTCTCCAACTTCGAAAGCGGAATGGGGCCGGGATGCAGCCACGCCGCGATCCAGCGGCCACGTCGGTACCCGCGCTCCGGGTAGGCTGGCGCTCATCTCGAGACTCGGTTTGGCGGGAGTTGTCGCCATCTTAAATTTGCGGCCAGACTCATCTTGCGAGTGTGGCGGTCTGCAAAAGTCCTGTCAATCCACTAGTTGGCGTAGCCGGCATCCGTCGCGCCGCGTTGCTCCTAGGCAAGTCGGCTCCAAGCCGGTTTTCACCAGCTTTATCAGTAAATTAGCGGTATTTCATCTGACTTGCAATGACAGGAACTCGCACAACGGGACATGATCTTACGTAAGAGCTTTGTTTCGGCGCTTCCGAACCATCTCCGTTACTTACAAATCTTGTCCTTAAGAACAGCCTTGAAAGCCGCCCTGAATCGCGACATCGTGCAAGATTTTTCCTCGCTTGAGCTCTGGCGAGCCGTACTATGTGGATGACGTGAAGCCGCTGCCGAGATTACTGTTCGCTTCTAAATCCGACTGAGGACTACTCTTGTGATCCATTTTAATAATCATAACGCTCGAAATATCCGCCTACTGAGTAGGATATTTGCCTTGGTAGCGGTTCTAGTTGCTGGAGTTGTGGCCGCGCCGTGCCAGGATGTCCCTTCCAATGCTCCTTATAAGAATTCAAAGCTGCTGGTCGAAGAGCGTGTCCATGATCTGCTCGGCCGCATGACGCCCGAGGAAAAGGCCAGCATGTTGAGCGGAGCAAACTGGATGGAAACAGTCGCGATCCTGCGGCTGGGGCTGCCGTCGATCAAAATGGCGGACGGACCCATGGGCATAAGATCCTGGCACGGACCCTCGGCAAAAACCAAGGCTGATGAGGATCACTTTCGCAGCACCGCATTTCCGGCGGGAATCGCTGTCGCCGCAACGTGGGACCCGGAGGTTGCGCAAAGCGTGGGCCAGGCGATTGGCCAGGAGATGCGGGCGCTTGGCCGCAATATGATTCTCGGCCCCACCGTCAACATCCAACGCGTGCCGCTCTGGGGGCGGAACTTTGAAGGCTATGGAGAAGATCCCTACCTCGCCGGGCGCATGGGCGTGGCTTATATCAAAGGTGTGCAGAGCGAAGGCGTGATTGCTACCGTGAAGCACTTTGCCGCCAACAATCAGGAATTCGAACGACATCGCGTGGACGAGGCCATCGATGAGCGCACGCTGCAGGAGATTTATTTTCCCGCATTCAAAGCGGCTGTGCAGGAGGCCGGCGTCTGGTCGGTAATGTCGGCCTATCAAAAAGTGAATGGAAGCTATTGCGCAGAGAATGCATTTCTGCTGCAGGATGTCTTGCGAAAACAGTGGGGTTTCAAGGGCTTGGTAGTCTCCGATTGGGGAAGTACCTACAGTACTGCGGGCACGGTGAATGCCGGGATGGACCTTGAGATGCCGGGCGGAGAGCCCGCGAGGACTTGGTTAGCGAAGCCGGACTCAAAGAAAAACGGTAACGGGGGCGGCTGGCTGTGGCAGGAGAAAGTGCTGGCCGACGTGAAGGCAGGCAACATTTCGACTGCAACGATCGATGAAAATGTGAGCGCAATTTTACGTACGATATTTGTCAGTGGTATTTTCGACCGAAGCGAGACGGCATCCAGCGAAATCGATACGCCAGCGCAGCGTGCGGTGGCGCGCCGCGGGGCGGCGGAGAGTATCGTGCTGCTGAAAAATGCCGGCAATCTGCTTCCGCTCGATCCTTCCAAAATTAAATCGATTGCCGTCATCGGTCCCGATGCGGCTGTCGCCCGAACCGGCGGTGGTGGTAGTTCTATGGTGAAGTTCAAATCTGCGGTTTCGCCGCTCGACGGGATCAAGGAAAAAGCAGGTAACGGTGTCCAGGTCAGCTATGCGCTCGGTGTATCCACGCCCGGCGAGGATCCGGCCAAAGATACACCCGAAGCGCGAGATCAATTGCGGAAGGAAGCTGTGGCGCTGTCTGCGAAAGCGGATGCCGCAATCGTGCTTGTGGGAAATTCGGTTAAGGTCGAGTCCGAGGACTTCGACCGCAAAACATTGGATTTACCCGACGGCCAGGACGAACTGATCAAGGCTGTGGCCCAGGCAAATCGCAATACGGTCGTGATATTCAACGCCGGCGCACCGGTCAATGTAAGCCGCTGGGTTGACGATGTTCCGTCTGTTCTGGACGCCTGGTTTGGCGGTGAGGAAATGGGGCACGCGATTGCCGACGTCTTGTTCGGGGGCGTGAACCCTTCCGGCAAGCTGCCATTTTCTTTTATCAACGAATTTAAAGAATCGCCCGCCTACGGAAATTATCCCGGAGAAGACCTACACGTGAAATATGCCGAGGGGATCTACGTCGGCTACCGTTATTTCGACAAGCATGGCATCACGCCGCAATTTCCGTTTGGATATGGCTTGTCTTATACGAACTTTGGTTACAGCGATTTGAAGATCAAGCCGGGCAAAGATTCTTCTGGGCGCAAGTTTGAGGTGAGCATGAAACTTCGTAACGAAGGAAAACGTGCCGGAGCGGAAGTTGTCGAGTTGTATGTGCACGATGGACACGCGAGCGTCGATCGTCCGGTGAAGGAGCTGAAAGGCTTCCGCCGCGTGGAGTTGGTGCCGGGTAAGTCGACAACCGTGATCTTCACGATCGATAAGAACGCGCTGGCTTTCTACAGCACACAGAAAAAAGATTGGGTCACAGAACCGGGAACGTTCGATGTGCTCATCGGCGCGTCGTCAGCCGACATACGGTTGAAAGGATCATTCGATCTGACGAACTAAAGACTTGACGGACTAAACCTTAACGGACTGGGCGAGGAGATTCCTCTCGCTCTAATTCGCAAAATACTGCTGAGCCAGCCACACTCGCAGGGTGTGCTGCATCTGCGATTCGATTTTCGCGAAGCGAATGCCAACGTTCCCGCGCTCGTCAGCCCAGGCGACTTCGACATCGGCCTTTACTCCGCACTTTGTTCCGGGCAACGCGAACGATACGCGCTGCAGGTCGCTTGGGTCGAATCCATCGTCCATGCGGACTTGCAGTCCGCCCTGGCTCAGATTGATCAATTGCGCCCCGACGCGCTTCTGCTTGCGGCCGCTTAAAGTCACGGGAACTTCCAGGCCGGCGCGGTGGTAGCGCAAGCGTCCATCGAGAATCATGTTGCGCGCGGCAGAAAGCGTGCGTACCGCTTGCTCCACTGAAATCGGTTTATCGAAAGCGAACATTGCGCCGGTACTTTCCATATCCGGCTTGCCCTGCACGCTACCCATAATGACCAGCGGCACCGTGTTCAGCCGCGGAGCGTCACGCTGCAATTCGCGAAGGAATTGACCGGTGCCATTCAAGTCGCAGTCAACGATCAGCGCATCTACTTTAGATTTGGAGAGACGGGCGAGAGCTTGTTGGGGCTCGCTTTCGACGGCAACATCCATGTGCAAGCCGCCGAGAATGCATTCCAGAACGCTGACTTCCTGCCAATCGCGTGAAACGACCATCGAGGAGAGTGTCATGTCTCCACTCTACTGACGTGAGTAATCTCGAAGTAGATCACTAACGTAACGCGAAGCCTACGAGTGGGAATTCCGGTACCAGTCAACCGTCCGCTTCAGGCCATCTTCAAAATTTACTTTGGGCTTGTAACCGATATTCTTTTCTGCCGAAGAAATGTCGGCGAGAGAGTGCTTGATATCGCCGCCGCGTTCGGCACCATAAATCGGAGAACCCGAGTACGCGGTGAGATTTTGCAGGAGCTTGAAGGTTTCGTTCAACGTGATGCGCCGTCCCGTAGCTACGTTAAACACCTTGCCGGCCGCCTGCACAGCGGGAGCCCTGCAGGCCAGCAGGTTGGCTTCGACCGCATTGTCGATGTAGGTGAAGTCGCGGCTCTGCTCGCCATCACCAAAGATCGTCGGCTGCTTTCCGCCCAGCATCATCGTGATGAACTTTGCCAGCACACCTGAATATGGGGACGAGGGATCCTGCCTCGGACCGAAAATATTGAAGTAGCGCAGTGCTACTGTTTCCAGGCCATAGCAGCGGTAGAACGAGATCATGTAGCGCTCGCTCGCCAGCTTGGCGACGGCGTATGGCGAAATCGGGTCGGGAGTCATACCCTCGTGCTTTGGTAGCGTGGGAGTATCGCCATAAGCGGACGACGATGCTGCGTAGACCACTCGCTTTACTTTGGCATCGCGCGCCGCGACCAGCAGGTTCACCGTGCCATCGACGTTGGCCCGGTTGCTGCCGAGCGGGTCGAGCACAGACTTCGGCACCGACGGGATAGCTGCCTGATGCAAAACATAATCTACTCCGGCGCAAGCGCTCTTCATGGCGTCGGGATCGAGGATGTCTGCCTCGCGAAAGTCAATGTGCCCGGGAATTTGAGTAAGATTTTCCCGTCTGCCAGTAGAAAAGTTGTCGACTCCGCGGACTTGTTCGCCGCGTTGCAGGAGTTCTCGTGCCAGAGACGAACCAATAAAGCCGCCAATCCCCGTGATCAGGTAGAGCGCCATAGCGT
>CAYOVU010000089.1:0-10020 GCA_964407505.1 uncultured Acidobacteriaceae bacterium
TTCCTATGCTGATCGCGAGCGAATATCACATGTTCCGTGTTCATCGTTGTTTTCAGAAGGTGGGGCTTGGTTTCGCCTAACCCATCGCCGGACGTGTTGAAGCGCGGCACCTCTGGATGGGCAAGGTGCCCGCCCTGCGACTTCGGGGCGATTCTAAATGCTATACTCCTTCTCTCGACCATGCCCCCGCTTTCTCGGCACGACCTTCAACCTTCTGCGACGAGCGAGCCCTAGTCATGTGCGGAATCTGTGGAGCTTACTACTTTCATGCCCGGCGTAACGCCGATCGCGACGTGCTGAAGGCCATGAATCGGCAAATCATTCATCGCGGACCGGACGACGAGGGCTATTACGTCGAACGATCCGTGGGTCTCGCCATGCGCCGATTGAGCATCATCGATTTGTGCACCGGTCACCAGCCCATCACCAATGAAGACGAGTCGGTGTGGATTGTTTTCAACGGCGAAATATACAACCACAAAGAATTGCGCGTATCCCTCGAGCAAAAGGGGCATCGCTATCGCACGCAGTCTGACACCGAGACCATTGTCCATCTTTATGAGGAATACGGTAGGGATTGTGTACTGCACTTGCGCGGAATGTTTGCGTTTGTCATTTGGGACGCAAAACGTCGTTTGCTCTTCGCAGCGCGGGACCGTCTGGGGATTAAGCCGTTCTATTACCTACACACTTCTGAATTCTTGCTGTTTGGTTCGGAAATCAAAGCCATTCTCGCCCACCCAGGGATTCGCGCCGAGCTCGATCAAGCCGCTTTACCCGAGTATCTCGCCTTTGGATACCTGGCCGGCCCGGAAACGATGTTCGCCGGAATCCAAAAGCTGCCTCCCGGGCACGTGCTCGAAGCCGATGAATCCGGGCATCTCGAGGTGCAACCGTATTGGGACCTGCCTCAAGAGGTTTCGGGTCACTCCGACAGGCGATCGGGCGATGACTACGCTCAAGCCTATGCCGAGTTGCTAGAAAGATCGGTCGAAAGCCACCTGATGAGCGACGTGCCTTTAGGAGTGTTTTTGAGCGGGGGCATCGATTCAAGTCTGATCGCAGCGTTGATGACCAAGCTGCGCAAGGAACCGATCGAAACGTTCTCCGTGGGCTACGAGGAGGAAGCCTACAGCGAGCTGCCGTATGCGCAAACCGTAGCCAGGCACTTAAACTCCTTGCATCACGAAGTCCGCGTGACCCGGGAGGAATTCTTCCAGGCGCTGCCGAAACTAATCTGGCACGAGGACGAGCCGCTCGCGTGGCCATCGAGCGTGTCGTTGTACTTCGTGGCCCGCCTGGCTCGGCAGCGGGTCAAGGTCGTATTGACCGGTGAAGGGAGCGATGAAACTCTGGGCGGTTATGCGCGTTACGCTTGGACGATGTGGAACGCACGCGTCGGCGCCGCCTACCAAGCCCTCTCTCCTCAGGTGGTACGGCGCATGGTCCGCGACGGAATCGAAGGGTCACGGCTCCTCAGCGCCGGTGCGCGGCGTAAACTCGAGCACTCGTTTCTAGGTCGCGATTTGGGATCCTGGACTTCCTTTTACTTCGACAACTTCTTTTCGGCATTTTCCGAGCGTGAGCAACGGCACCTCTTGACCGAGGCCGTACTTCGGAGTTCGGCAAGTCCCTATCGTGACTCACTCAATTTTTGGGAAAAATCGCGCGGTAGCTTGCTCAATCGCATGCTCTATACCGATGGCAAAACCTACCTGGTTGAGTTGTGCATGAAGCAAGATCAGATGAGTATGGCCGCCTCGATCGAGAGTCGCGTGCCGTTCTTGGATCACCTCCTTGTTGAGTTCGCAGCTCAAATTCCGGCCGAGTTTAAGGTTCGCGGACTGGAAGGAAAGCTCATTCTCAAACAGAAGGCGCGCGAACTATTGCCCGACAGCATTGTGCAGCGCAAAAAGATGGGGTTTCCAACCCCGCTGCATGGCTGGCTGCTTGGTCCGCAGCTACAGCTGTTAGAGCAGATGCTGCTCGAACCTAGGTCGCTCGAGCGAAAGCTGTTCCGGCCCGAGGCGATTGCGCGACTTTTTGGCGAACACCGCGCCCGTTACCGTGATCATGCCGATAAGATTTGGCGACTTGTCAACCTGGAACTGTGGCAGCGCGTGTGTGTAGACGGAGATCGATTTTGGGTGCCCGATCGTGAAGTGCAGAGCTCTTTAAGTCCAGCGTAGGCGAGCGAGGCGCAGCGCGCATCCCGCTGCGGTGGTGAACGGTCTCGATTTAGAGCTTGTCGTCGATGCGATGTTATTACACGAAGTGATAAAAGATCGGGTGGGCCCTGCCGCTCTGCAGCAAGAACCGATTATGCTATCCTCAAAAGAGTGCCGGGCCCGATGGCCCGCGCAACATCGAGATTCCCGCTAGGCACATGAAGGTTTTAGCTTGGCCTGTTGCGAGAGGACGCTGTGTCTACTAGCATGCAGGTTTTCGGGTCCACTCGGCAAGACCGCAGCTTGGTTTTGTGGTCGGCCATTCTCGTGGCCCTCTTGTTGCTGTTGTACGGCACGGTCCTGAGGCTGCTGGTTTCCCAATGGTGGACCGACCCCGACTATGGGCACGGTTTTTTCGTACCGCTGTTTTCTGGATACGTCCTGTGGCGCCAGCGCGGGCGCTGGATGAAAACAGAAATTCGGCCGAGCAATCTCGGCTTTCTGGTCATGCTCGGCGCCGTCGGGCTGCTGCTGGTCGGCTCGCTCGGTGCTGAACTGTTTCTCAGTCGGGCTTCGCTGCTAGTTTTGCTGGCGGGTCTGATCCTATTTCTGGCGGGTTGGAAAATGCTTCGGGCCGTGTCCTTTCCGCTGGCTTTTCTCATCTTCGCAATCCCCATCCCGGTGATCATTTACAATCAGATCACTTTTCCGCTGCAGCTGATCGCATCGCGTTTCGCAACCTTTTGGCTCGAAGCAGTGCGCGTCCCGGTATTGCGAGATGGCAACGTCCTGATTCTTTCGAACTATTCCTTGGAAGTGGTGGAGGCTTGCAGCGGTATTCGCTCGCTCATGAGCCTGATCGCGCTCGCCGTTGCGTATGGCTACTTTGCCGAGTCGCGGCGCTGGGTTCGGTATCTGCTTGTGCTTTTGATGATACCGAGCGCCATTGTAAGCAACGCTATTCGCATCATGGGAGCAGGTGTGCTGGCTCACAAGTTCGGTCCGGGCGCTGCTGAAGGATTTCTTCACACCTTTTCAGGCTGGGTCATCTTTCTGATCGCTCTCACTTTGATGTTTGCTTGCCACAGCATTCTTCGACGGGTGGGGCACGGACGAAAGCCGGTTGCTCATGTTTGAATCCCATCGATCGGTTCGCCTGTGGATCACCGCGGCCACTCTTTGCGGCGCGTTTACATTACTGCACACGGTGAGCCACGGAGAGCCCATCGTAGCGCGCAAGGCGCTGCGAGAACTGCCTTACACTTTGGGAGGCTGGACCGGTGAGGAACATCCGCTGCAGGAGAGGATTGTGCAAGCGGTCAGCGTGAGCGATTATACCAACCGGGTCTACTCCGAACCGTCGGCTCCGTCCATCGAGCTGTATGTCGGTTATTACGCAAGCCAAAGAGCCGGAGACACCATCCATTCTCCAAAAAACTGTCTCCCAGGGGCTGGCTGGGATCCGATTCGCTCCGGCTACGCGAGAATCGAGCTGGCTGGCGGGCAGCAGATTTTGGTGAACGAGTATGTGATTCAACAAGACGAGCAACGGCGGATGGTTTTTTATTGGTATCAGGGACGCGGGCGCGTGATTGCCAGTGAATATGCGGGCAAGCTGTGGATGGTGAACGACGCTATATTTCGCAATCGCACCGATGGAGCTCTGGTTCGCCTGATTACTCCGTTAAACGACGGAGAGGAAGCCGCGCGAACCCGATTGGTGAACTTCACGGAAGTTCTGTTTCCTTATCTAGACGAGCTCGTACCTAAGTAGATGGCGGCACTTGGTGGAGGAACCTGGCATGAGAGGGGCAACAGGACAGGCAGCGAGCGCTATGCTCATGGTGGTGACTCTAGCACTCAGTTCGTGCACGAGCGATCCTGAGCAGGCGAAAGAGAAATATCTGGAGGCCGGTCAGGGCTACATGAAAAAGGGGCAGTACGGGGATGCCGTGATCGAGTTCCGCAATGCATTGCGACTCGATCCGCGCTTTGTCGAAGCTTATTACGAGCTCGCGCAAGCCGATCTGGCCCAGCACGACTGGCGTTCGGCTTATGGCTCGCTCGAGAAAGCGATCGAACTGGATCCCAGCCGCCTCGATGCCCGACTCGACCGCGGGCGTCTCTATCTTGCCGCCCGGGAGTTCGATAAGGCCGAGGACGAGGCCAACTTCGTGCTCAAACAGGATCCAGGACATGTCGCCGCTTACCAGCTACTGGGCGCCGCACTCATCGGAGAACAAAAGCCGAGCGAGGCCATCGCGGCGTTTTCGAAAGTCATTGAATTGCTACCTAACAATCCGAGTGCGTATGTCAACGTGGCCCTAGTCGAGATCAGCCTGCACCGCTATGCCGCCGCCGAGCAGCACCTGAAAAAAGCCATCGCCGTCGATTCGCACTCCATTCAAGCCTATACTGATCTAGCGAACTTCTATCGACTGCAAAATCGGGTCCCGGAGGCGCAACAGGTATTGGCAGACGGGATTGCCAAGAACCCGGACGGAATGCCCCTGTACCTTGATTCGGTGTCCATCCTTGCAAGCCAGAATGACAGCGCCGGCGCCGAAACGCTTCTCGACAAACTGCGCAAAGAAGTTCCGAATTCGACCGACGCAACCATTGCCATTGGAGACTTTTATTTCCACCGCCAAGAAACAGATAAGGCGCTTGCCGAGTACCGCCGCGGTCTCGCCTTATCGCCCAAGAACAAGAATATTGAAATCCAGAAACGGATGCAGGATCTGTACATCTCCACCGATCAAAGGCAGCTCGCCAGCCAGCTCGACGCCGAGCTGATGAAGGATGCTCCGAAAGACGTGGTCGTCCGGGTTAGCCACGGGCGACTGCTCATGCTCGACGGAAATCCGCACCAGGCGACGATGTATCTGCAAGGGGTCGTGGCTGACGCTGCCGACTCGGCCGAAGCACATTACTATCTGGCCATGGCTTTTTGGCAAAATGGCGATTTGGGACAGGCTCAGAGGGCGCTTCTCGACACCCTCAAGGCTTCCCCAGATTGGCCCGCTGCGCTGCAGGGCCTCGGCCGATTGAGCCTCGAACAGGGAAATGCCGGCGATGCCAAGATCTACGCTGAAGAACTAATCCAAAGGTTTCCCGCCGACCCCACCGACCGCCTGATAATGGCTGAAGCGCTTGCCCGAGAAGGGCAACTGCGCCCGGCCGAGGACCAACTGCTCATTGCCCAGCAGTTTGCACCGAAAGATCCGACCGTCCACGTGAATTTGGGGCAAATCTATGCCATCGAAAAGAAGTGGCCTGAAGCGCAGAGCGAGTTTGAAACCGTTCTGCAATTGGATCCGCACAACACTTCCGTCGTCGGGCAATTGGTAGACGTACTGGTCGCGCGGAATCAGACCGCCGCCGCGGCAACATTGATACAGCAATATGTGACGGCTAATCCTAATGATGCAAACGGCCATGTCGTCTTTGGTGCCCTTTACAGCCGCTCGCAGAACAATGCCGCGGCTCATGCCGAATTCGAGCGTGCGATCCAGCTCGATCCGCAGAATGTGCAGGCGTATCTAAGAGTCGGAAAGCTCTACGAATCCGAGGGCCGGCTCGATCTGGCCCTTGCTCGCTACCAGGAGGCCCTCGCTTTGCAGCCAAGGATGGCTCCGCTTGCCACCATGGTGGGAAGCTTGTACCTCGACAAAGGGGACATAGTCGCGGCCCGCAAGTATTTCGCGCAGGCCCTTGCGGCCGATCCCAACTTTGCGCTCGCGAACGCGGATATGGCCTGGGTCGACGCCCAGGAGGGCAGGGATCTCGACGCGGCCTTGGGCATGGCCCAGAAGGCAAAATCGTTGATGCCCAACCTGACGTCCGTCACCGATACTCTTGGCTGGGTAATGTACAAGCAAGGGCGCTATCCTCCGGCCATTCCGCTGTTTGAGCAATGCGTGCAGAAGTCCCCGGGATCTGCGCAGTTTCGCTATCATCTCGGCATGACCCTCATGGCTGATGGCCAGAAACTCAAGGGTAGGGATCAATTGCTGACGGCTTTGCGAATGAAGCTGGACGGAGTAGAAGCCGAAGAGGCTCGGCAGGCACTACTGCAAGCAAACTAAGGGCCATACTCATTTCCCGTTTTTATCGCGTCACCGACTATACACTACCTGCGAATGTAAATTTTCGGTATCAGTACCCGAGTACTATTGACAGCTCGACCTGAAGTGACTACATTGCTCGCCTCATGAGGTGATGTGTCTTTTGGGCCCGGTGCTAGGTTTTAATTGGGGGTGGGGTATGCGAAAGATCATTCTTAGTTCTGTCGTTCTCGTTTTGGGGATACTGTTCAGCTCGGCGAAGGCGAGTGCCTCAAACTCGAGTGTAAACTTTTCGGGGCCGCAGACGGGAATCATCCAATTTTGCACGAGTGCTGGAGATCCGGTGCTGACCTTGTCGTCGGGGGGGTTCGGTGGAGCGGCCTCGATGGGATCGGGCGAGTTTGCCGGGGCCACCGGTTTTACATTGTCCGGGGCGCCGCTCCGTTTTACAGCTGACCCCGCGGGCGGCTTCGAGACCAACGGCACGTTGGCCTTTGCCCTTACCGGCACGTCAATCACGGGAACGCTCACCGATATTAAGCTCACCCAACTGGGACAGTTCATCTTCTTGAGTGGAGATTTGAAGACCGGATCGACGAGTGTCCAGATCGGGTTTATTATCGATCTTCCGTCGGGCACGTCAGTTGCGCACTTGACGGGAATTGAAAAGGGATCACTCAGCGTAGGAGAGGGTCTCGAAAATAGCCCAACGCCGGAACCTGGCACCATGCTTCTTTTCGGATCGGGGCTACTGATACTCGCCGGTGTCCTGCGACGAAAGCTGGTCGGAACAGCGGTTGCCTAATCTGGATCGCTAGAATCATCAGCAAACTGCTCGAGGAGATCCTCGAGCAGTTTGTGTTTTTGGGGTCTTCTTCCCGCCTTGGATTTTGCGCGTTTTGACTTGAAGCCAGCCAGTTGGGACTCTTCGATCTAGCTAGCTCCTGAGCCCGGCGAATGGGTCGACACTTTCGGTCTGCCAATTGTCCACCGATGGTGTCGACGTTGAGATGCGGTTGAAGCGAACAAGCGGTGGGCAAAGCCTGCCAGTCGTCCCGAGAGCGTACAAATCATCCGTCGAGAGGCAAAAGTCGCTGTCGGCAAGAACCGTTACGAAGTTCCCCGATAACCGATCGACAGGCTTCGCTCAAAAACAGGTGTCGGGCACTACCCCTTATACCGACCTTCTGTTACGAAATTCGCTCCTAAATCACCCGCAATTGAGAGGTTCCGATCGAACATTCTTGAGCTAACGTGCGCGGGTGTGCTCGCGCGAATCTTGGCACCGGAAGGTTCGAACGACCGCACTCGCTCCACATTTCGGAGGCGTTGCGCCCAATCGCACCGAGACGAAACTTCGCGGAGTGTCGATCGTTCATTTTTTTGAATCTCGAATCTCCTTCGAGAGGAGTCGGTTTTATTGAACAAACAATTAGATTGGAGTAGGGTGGTGCGAACTGCATGTCTCGGGCTCCCTTTCGGAAGTGAGCGAGATCTGCGAGGCACGTATGACCGAGCCGCATCGGCACCGTGATCAGACTCTAATCATTGACGTGGGAATGAACGATGGGAACGATACCGCCTACTACCTAAGTTGCGGCTTTAACGTAGTCGCAGTGGAGGCAAATCCGACCTTGACAGCCGCGGCTGAGGATCGATTCCGACGCGAGATTGCGGAAGGGAGGCTGACCGTTCTAAATGTAGGCATCGCTCAGGACGAAGGAGACAGCGATTTTTGGATTTCGGAGTCGAATCACCAATGGAGCTCTTTTTCGAAACCGATTGCTACCCGTCGCGGAGCGACAGTGCTCGCTCATCCAATACGGGTCCGTTGCTTACCGCTCTCCGCAGTGCTTAAGAGATATGGAGTCCCGTATTACTTGAAAATGGATATCGAGGGTTACGACCTAATTGGGTTGGAGTCACTGTCCGAGGGGTTCGCCCCACGTTACATGTCCGTAGAATTTGCACACGGCATGGAGATTAGACTCCTAGAACGACTGCTGACCTTGGGCTACGCCCGTTTCAAGCTGCTGAATCAAGTTACGTTCACAGATAAGATGCCCATTTTCGATCGCGAGGTCGGGTTGCGGAGTATACGCAAACTTTATCGACACGCGCCATTACTTCAACCGCTGCTTCGAGGGATCATTCGTCGGTCGGATTTTGATACGCCCCGGAATTTCCCTGAGGGCGCATCTGGCCCATTCGGAGAAAAAACGTACGGCCGTTGGATGACCGCGGATGGGATCAAGAGCAGGTACGCAGCTCTCCGTCGAGCGTACGATAGAGCGGGGCTGGTTTTCTGGTGGGACCTACATGCAGTTCATTCCCATGACTGATCCTGGATTGGGTAAAGTCTGGACGCGCCGGTTACAGTTTCATTCCGATGGCTTTTTACCGTTTGGCGTTGGGATCATCCGCGAGTCGTATAATTCCCCGAGCGGCGCGCTTCGGAACCCGGGCGGGAACCGGGCGCGTTGCCTTTCTAAAGCTTTCTCCGTATTGTCCCCATTATAGTGTGCGCCGTGCATTCTAGTCTCAGCCATCGCCCTAGTGGAAGAGGGCGGTGATTAACAGGGCCCTGGTTGAAGCTGCGCACCCGACGGCAGCAAGAAACGGTAGATCGTGAAGAGCATGCCTTAAAGTTCTGGCCGTCGTCTACGCCACTCCATTCGACATTCGGTCAGCTTGATCAGAAACCAGGGTTTTAGGAGTACGAGTAGCCCGGTCACGTGGCGATGAGATTGGCTTTCTTCGATCAGCTCCGAGTCAGTCATTTTGCGCAAGTCTCTGCGGTAAGCCTCACGATCGAATGACCAATCAAGACCGCCGAGATACTGTTCCGGTAGAAGGTGGTTGCCATGGTGCACCGTCGGAATCTCATTTAAGTGCAAAGTCCTTCCTCCAACGTTTCTGCGTAAGCGTCCACGGATGATCGGGCGCGATAGCCAAATACCGAGTGCAATTCAGGAGCCACGACCGGGTGTGAGAAGCGCAGCGGAGGGCCGGGCTATGAAAGCAGCCACCGACCCCGAACCAGAATCTCGAAGATAGTGTCTGCCATATCAAAGCCGAAACCCGACTGAGTCCATCCAGTCATCGTAGATGTACAGGAGGAGGCAGAAACTCAAGGACGATCGAGAGATATCGAAGCGCGGCACAGATGGAAATCCCAGTTTCCAAGGACGTTTGTCGAAGTAATCGAAATCGCTCCGCTATTTGGCCGTTGGATGCGTGGACAAATCCCACAGGACGTGTATTCCAGCGTCAAAAACGTGCCGAAAGCTGCCATCAAAACCTCAGGTTTAGAGAATGCAGGAACTCGATACTGTGCGAGGGCTTCTCGATGTGGGCTGCAAGCCCGGAAGTTCCTCGACCCAATAAAACGCTCGACATGGTTTGGGCGAACTTTGTCCGGAGTCATGAGCGTTCAAACATGGCGGCGTTTCGGTTATTGCGTGAGGAAAACGAACAGCAGCGAAACCGCGCAACCGATCAGCAGTGCGAACACCACCCATCTACCTAACCGTGGCTGCGCTTTGGGCAATCCCAGCATGTGAATCGCAGGATCGCTCTGCTTGAAAATATCCGCCCGGTGCGACCGCCTTGTGGACGCGCGGCTCATCCGTCACGACCATTCCACAGCTTCGGCGCGTAGACCGTGGCGGAGGTGAGCACCAGCACGGAGTATGGATACGCCGCCAACCATCGTTAGAAAGGGCTCAATCATGACCTTACCAGGTGCCTTGGGTGTCTAGGTACAAAGCTTAGATGGCACCCCG
>CAYOVU010000090.1:0-10517 GCA_964407505.1 uncultured Acidobacteriaceae bacterium
TATGCCGTCGCCGAGAAAAACAACCCGGACCCTCGGCGCGTGAGCGTGGCGACCGATCTGCAGGATAGGGCGATCGAGATGCGCCTGTATGTCCTGCTGGCCGGAGCCCGGCTTAAGTTTTGGTTGTTTCTTCGTTCTGAATTGCTGACCGGAACACCCAAACTCTCTCTTCTGCGAACGGCAGGCGAGATTGACGGATTGCAGACCTACAGTGCTCTCAGAACCGCAGCCACTGCGGCGTTCGTGCATCTGCCTGCCGAGGCACGCGAATCGCTGACGAGGAACCTGTGAGCTGCTAAGGAGGGCCGGCGAGGGCGCCTGTCAGCGCTGCCACAGAGAGAAAAGCAGGTTCCTCCACTCCGTCGTCGCTGTCGCTCCGGCTCCGGTCGGAATGACAAGTGTGAGTTTGAAGATTTGCTAGTTCTCGCCCGCGCGCCAAACTGCTGATACTCTTTTACTGGCACTCATACTCTTTACTAACACCCATGGCAAACTGCGTTCGATGTGGCCGTCAGCTTCCCGGTTTTTCTTTCGGAAGAAAGATCTGCCAGTGGTGCGTGCAGCATGAAGCGGCGCAGCGTGGCGAAATCGCCGACAACGTGCGCCAGCCGGTGATGCCTACGCCATGGGTTCGCCACGGTGAATCCACCATCGGGATCACGCAGATCATTTTTGGCATCAACGTCGCGGTGTTCCTGGCTATGGTTGTCCAGATATTCCTCGGCAAAGCACCCGAAGGCTCGAGCATCATGGATTTCGGTCCGCAGATCGGCCAGTGGGGCGCCAACATTGGAGCGCTTACGATCTCCGGAGAATGGTGGAGGCTGCTGACCAACATCTTCGTGCACGGCGGAGTGATCCACATCGCATTCAATATGTGGTGCCTGTGGAATCTGGGGCAGCTCTGCGAAGCGCTTTACGGGGGCTGGACTTATGCCGCGATTTATCTCATCTGCGGCGTGGGAGCGAGTTTAGCCAGTGCGGGTTGGCATCCTTATGTGCCGAGCGTTGGCGCTTCGGGGGCCATCTTTGGACTGGCGGGCGCGTTGCTTGCGGCTTTCAAGTTAGGCGAGTTTTCCGTGCCGCGAGCGGCGCTTTCCGGCACGCTACGCAGCCTTGGGGCGTTTGTCGTCTATAACCTGATTTTCGGATTCGCATTGCCCGGGATCGACAATGCTGCTCACATCGGCGGGCTGATCACTGGATTAATCGTGGGGGCGCTGATTGCACTCATGGCTCCGCGGCAAGATCATGCTCCGCGACGCGCCGCGATTTTTCTTGCCGTCATGCTCGCGCTGGTGGGCTGTGCTGCGGAACTGGCCCACTACCATGAACTTCCGCTGCGGTTTGGACGATCTCCGTTTGACCACGCCGCCAACGTGATGCCCAGTTCGAGTCGACCTGGAACGTCGTTTGGCTGACGCTCTACTCCGGTTGAGCGGGAGATCCTTCGCTTCGCCTGAAGAACGGCTACGCTCAGGATAACAACCGGAACTGTACTGTCCAATCGAAAAGGCTAGATCTTCAACTCTCCCACCGCGCGCCAAGCCTGATTGATGGCTTCATCTGTGTAGGCGTAAGCGCCCGCGTCAGCGTTCGCGATGGCAATTCGTCCGAAAGTTTTTCGCGCAACTTCGCAGGGAGTCTCGCCGCCGTCCAGCCAGAACGGATCCCACAGCGAGTTATATTCGTAGGCGTATCCATGGGGCCAGCGATTTACAGTAATTGCCGCGATGTCGCGCGCGGGATCGAAATCTCCCTCTCCCAAGGTTCGCGCCAATTGCTCGCGGATCTTTCGCTCGATAGTTTCGAAGGTCGTACTGTAAAGCTCGATGCGACCGGCGGTATGCTGGTCCCGCGCTGGAAGCCCCGGTTTACAGGGCGTCTTCATCATGTGAACCACGATCGGTTCTTCTGGCTTGCGCGCGCATTCGTAGCCGCCAATACTTACCGCCGAGTCCAGACTAAGCCGGGTGTGATAACAGCCGGGAGCGTAAACAGAATTCGTCTTGAGTTTTTGGAACGACGTCCAGTTGCGCAGAGCGACGTTGGTATAGAGCAGCGGCACCTTTTGCGCCGAAGCCAGGGCGTCGTTCTGCTTTTGCGGCAGCCCTTCGCAGATGTACGGAATCACCACGTGCCAGCACGCCAGGATGCAATTCTTCGCCTTCGCGGCGTAAACCTTGCCGCCACGCGCGTAGGCTACCTCTACTTCTCTCGACGAAGCCACATCGCCAACGTGCTTCACCCGCACTGCCGTGCTGTTCAACCGGATTTTCACCGGTGAGGCAGACGAATCGAGCCGGGCATAATTCGCCTTCGCTAGGATCACGTCTGCGGCGGAATTTCCTGCGATCACATCGGGAATCAACTTGCGTACCAGCAGGCGCGCGATGGTAGCGTTGCCATCGGGAAAGTGGAAAAAATATTTCTCCGCCTCTTCGTTCGGAATCGCGTCGCGGTTCATTCCCTTGCCCGGCGCGGGATCGAGCTTCATGCCTGCGAAACCGGGAAGATCGACTCCCCAGGCGTCCTGGGCGGATATTGCATCAATTCCCAGGCCGAAGGTTCCTTGCAGCACCGGCTGGTAAAGCTTGACCACATCTTCATGAGCCTTGGTAACGTCCCTGAGGAAAGTCGCGTAACTCATGCGCGCCAGCTTGGCTTTCTTTTCCGTGGAGGTGAGGCCGGGAAAATAATCGACTGCGGCGTGACGCAGGCGATCCAAATCACTCTTGGCTTGCGCCGCCAGCGGTGCGTCTGCCAGAAATTCTTTCCATGCTTTCATCCCCTCTGCGGTAAGGAAGTCTTTCTCGCCGCCGCTGAGCGAGGCGGGACTGGTGACCAACCGGTCCACGCCAAATGTTTCTTTATCGAAAAAAATTTTCGAATACAATCCCAGCGAGCGATAAAGATTGGGGTCGTGATACTTGGGATAAGAAGGCACGTCTACGCCAAGATCCTCAATAACTCCACGCGCTTCTTTGCTGTAAGGCGCAGGACTTTCAATTGAATACGTGCCGCCAAAACCGAGGCGGAAGACATTGCCCACACGAAACTCGTTGCGTTTGGCGTGCCCGCCAAAGTCGTCGTGATTGTCGAGGATGAGAATTCGCGCGTTCGCTCCCGCAAGCTTGCGGTAGAAATAGGCCGCCGAAAGCCCGCTGATGCCTCCACCGACGATAATGAGGTCATACGTCTCGCCGGTTTCTTGCGGCGAACCGACTGTGTCCCAAAAGGTGCCATCGCGAAGAGAATGCGCTACGTCGAAGGAGCCGGAATGGCTACCGCGCAGTCCGGTGAGCGCAGGCGGATAGTAATCCGGCGACTTTGTGGGATCGCTGTCGCCGCCCGCGAAAACATGCCACGGCATCAGCGCTGCGCCTGCGGTTACTGCTACGCCGTTGAGGAAGTCACGGCGCGTGATGTTGCGCTTCATTCCCAGTTCGCGGTCGCTTTGATAGCTCATTTTGACAGGCTCGGGCGTGTCATCTTTGGGTTTGTCCGTACAGGTTCCTGAACTCAGCACCGGAAGGCGCAGTCGATGGCCGATAATCCGGTATGTCCAAAGGCATATCGTACGAACTGCTAGCCGTCAGCCTTTTTAACTGCTAATTCCGCCCCTTGGAATCCGATTCGGCTGTGGGTGCCATCGCAGAAGGGTTTGTTAACCGAACCACCGCAGCGGCAGAGCGAAAATGCTGGCTTGCCGGTGAGGTCATACGGGGTTCCATTGACGTCAACCAATTCAACCGAGCCCTCAGGCGCCTCGACGCGATAGGGACCATTGGGACGGACAGTGATCTTTACTTGAGCCATATTATTCCTCCAACCTTACGGATTTCGAGTAGGGATAAGAAGATATCACCAAGGGGGCGGACGTGTCGCGGCAAAGAGCAAGCGGCCTGATAAGACTGGGCCGCTGGACAGCCGGGGGCGGCTGTCCCCACATGAGCAATAGGGTTATAGGCAAATTCGAAGACAAGGTCAAGGGCAGCGGGCAGGGCGCCCGCTCTACAATTACGCGGCGAGTGTGTTGGCGGAAAGAAGGCTGCGGTAAAGTTCGAGGTAGTTATCAATCATGCGGCTGGCGGTGAAGCGTTCGCGGGCGCGGGCGTAGGCGCGATCGGCGTAGGCGTGGCGCAGGGGATGATCGGCGTCGAGCTGGCGGAGAATTTGTGCGAGGCTGCCGGCGTCGTTGGTGCGGAAGTAGAGTGCGGCGTCGCCCCAAACTTCGCGGAAGCTGGGGATGTCGTTGGCGACAATGGCACAGCGGGAGAATGCCGCGTCCAGGGCCGAAAGGCCGAGCGGCTCATAACGCGGCGTAGCGGCGTAGACTGCGGCACGGCTGTAGAGCGCGCGCAGTTGAGCTTCGGTTTGCGGGCCACGGATGGCAACGCTGTGATTGCTTGTAGAAACTTTGACATCGGCACGGATGGGAATGCGCGGAAGAGGTACAGTTTGCTCCGCACCGACGATGCATACCGAGATCGGCAGCGTGTGTTGGGTAAGAAGGAAGACTTGCTTGCCGGCGTCCACAAGACGGCCGATGGAGAGTACAGACTCGTCCTTGCTGACGTAGGGATTGAAGAAGATCGGGTTGCGTCCGGGATAGATCACAACTTCGCGGCGCGGCCGCGCGTAGATGGCGCGAATCGTGTCGAGCATCGAGGCGGAGGGTGCGACCACGGCATCGGCAGCGGCAATGCCCTCGATTATGGTATCGCGATACCACTTTAACCAGCGCGAGGGCCGCGGCGTGCAGCCTTGCACGGCCTCGGTCCAACTGATCAGGTCGCCGTGAGCCATGACAATTCGGGGCACGTCCACCGGCAGATTGCCGTAGCAAAACTGGTGGAGATGAAGCACGTCGGGCCGCACTTCGCGGACCAGGTTCGCAAGAAATATTGACGACTCAGGCAGGTCTTGCGGCGACTCGTGCATCCACTCCAGGCGGAACGCAGTGGGCCGGTAGTCGAGGCCGTGAAGAAGATCCATCCAGGAAGTCTGCTCGGGAAGTGGGATCTCGCCGAAGCTGACCAGTGTGATCCGCACTCCGCGCGTCACCAAGCCGGTGACCAGTTCGCGGGTGTAGATCCAGGCGTCCGACATCGTATCGGCTGTGACCAGTACGTGCACAGAGCTCTCCCGAGGGTTGAAAACCCGCACCGCATGCGGGATTCCGGCGTGTTGCCAGACTATTCTAGTGCGAATTGGTGATGAGCTGGGAGATTATTTGCGGGTTTGGACGGTTTTCGTCAGTGGTTTGTTCATGCGGAACGGAACAAGGGAATTGGGGTACGCGGATTGGCTGGTCAGTTAGCGCCCAGCCTGAGGCGCATTTCGCGGGCGAGATTGTCGATGGTGCGGATTTTTTCCGCGGCCGGGGTGGGAACGTTGGGTACAGACATGGCGAGTTCGCAGGAAAGCAACATGACCGTGAGAGATTCGCATATCTCGCTGCGAAACTGTTCCTCGACGGAGCGGCGGGCCTGGGTTTCCTCACGCTTGCGGCGATGCAGCGCGGAGCGAACTTCGCGCAACAGGCGCTCCATGCCGCTGACCGCGAAATTCAAGTAGACAGGAAAGGCGGTGCCCAGGTGATCAAGCACCAGGTCGCTTTCGCTGGGTTCGTTTTCCAAGAGAAACTGGTCGATCACTACGGCGGTGTAAGACTGCTCCCGCAGCTGGACCATGGCCTGCTGCAGGCTCTCAGCCCAGTGAGTTTCATTCCCAGTGTCGGCTTTCAGGCTGGCAGCGCACTCTAGACCGCGTGCCGAAGGTGTTATGAGTAGAATCATGCGCTTTCTATAGCACGCACGCGACCACTACCGTCGTCACTGAAAAGACAAGGCTTAGAGATCAACGGCCGCTGTGTCGTTCCCGTTGCGGAACGCCTCTTAGCTTGATTCCGTTCATATGCGGACATTGGCAAGTTCAACCAATCGTTGAATTCTAGCCGACCATTCCATTCAGACCTGTCATATATCGCCGCAAAGAATCTAGAATTGTGCCAGCCCTTATCGTTAAGCATTACTTTGCGCCGAGTAGTCCTTCAACTTGCGGTAGAGAGTTGTCTTGCCGATACCAAGCAAGCGCGCGGCTTGCAATTTGTCACCGTTCAGTTCGGCGATGGCGTTGAGAATGCTCTGCCGCTCCAGCTCGGCCATGGGTACGATCCGTTTCTGGGTGTGTCCGTTGCCGTTGCTTGAAGGTGGTGCTTGCGTGCGGGCAATCGCCGGGGGCAAGTCGGTAACGTTGATTACGGGGCCGCTGGTAAAAGCGCAGGTGCGCTCCAGACAGTTTTCTAGCTCGCGGACGTTGCCCGGCCAGTCATAAGCCAACATGGCTTTGAGGGCATCGTCGCTGAGAATTTTATCCTGGCCGGAAGCGCGCGAGGAGCGTTCCATGAAATGGGCAATGAGCAACGGGATATCCTCGCGGCGCTCGCGCACCGGTGGAATGCGCAGGCTCAGAACGTTGAGCCGAAAATAAAGATCGCGGCGGAAGGCGCCTTCGGTCACGGCCTGTTCCAAGTCGCGGTTGGTGGCGGCCAGGATGCGGACGTTGATGGGGATGCGGCGGGTACTTCCGACGGGGCGAATTTCTTTTTCCTGAAGCGCGCGCAAAAGCTTGGCCTGCAAGTCGACGGGAAGTTCCCCAACTTCATCGAGAAATACGGTTCCACCTTCCGCGATGGCCAGCAGTCCATCTTTCGCCTGATTAGCGCCCGTGAATGCGCCTTTCACGTAGCCGAACAATTCGCTTTCGATGAGCGTGGGCACGAGCGAACCGCAATCGACAGGGATGAACGGCTTGTCGCGGAAGGGTCCAGAGTAATGGATGGAACGAGCGACCATCTCTTTGCCGGTGCCGCTCTCGCCCAAAATCAGGACGGGATGAGAGCTGCTGGCGGCTTTGGCAATGATGCGATAGAGCTTCTCCATCTCCGGAGCGCGGCCGATGAGGCCCCCGTATCCCTGGCGGGACTTAAGCTTCTCGCGCAACATGCGGTTCTCGGTTTTGAGTTTGAGATGGTTGGAAACGCGTTCCAGCAGGATTCGGAGTTCGTCGACGCTAAAGGGCTTAGTAACGTATTCGTAAGCGCCGTGCTTCATTGCCTGCACCGCCGATTGCACCGTACCGTAGCCCGTGACGACGATCACGAGCGCTTCGGGATTTTGCGCCCTGATGCGGCCCAGGGCTTCGAGACCGCCGGCTCCGGGCAAGCGAAGATCAAGCAGGATAGCATCGACATTGTGAGTCTGCAACAAGCGGTAGGCGTGCTCCGCCGAGTCCGCGACGTGAGCGGTGAAACCAAGGGACAGCGCGACTTCGCGACAGGCATCCCGGATGGAGCGCTCGTCGTCGACAATGAGGAGGTTCAGAAAGTTAGCGGCCAGTATTTGAGGAGGAGCGACGATGGGGCTTACGGCTGTTGACGTCATAAGATGGATTCCTTCTTGATTTCCTGAAATGTTGAAGACGAGTGGGAGGAGGGTGGGTCTGAAATGGGGGTGGTCGAAGAATCTGTATCGGCGAAGTCGGTGTCAGCCGAATCCTGATCGGTGGAAATGGAGGTTCGGGGAAGCAGAATCATCACCCGCGTACCGTGGCCAGGCTCGCTTTCGAGGTGGATCAATCCGCGATTTGTGGTGACGATACTGCGGACGGTGGTCAACCCCAAACCTGTGCCTTTGCCCGAGCCTTTGGTGGTGAAGAAGGGCTCGAAAAGACGCTTGCGAGTCTTAGCGTCCATCCCTCGGCCATTGTCCCCGACGACGAGCAGCACGCAGGGAAAATCGCCAGCGTTTCGTGCCTGCCCGTCCAAAGGCTGAAACTTGCAATTGCTTGTTTGGATAGTAATGCGGCCGCCTTCGGGTAGCGCGTCGCGCGCATTGAGAACGAGGTTGAGTAAAATCTGCTGAGCCTGCGCCGGGTCGATCCTGACTATGCCCAACTGCGGATCGAGACGTAAGTCGAGAGTGATGTTTTCGCCGATCAGGCGTGTCAACAAATCCTGCATGGACGCGGCGATCTGGTTGAGGCAGAGAGTGCGAAGCTGTGCGGGGTGCGGCCGGGCGAAAACCAGCAACTGCTGAACCAGGCCGCTGGCTTGAATGATGGCGCCGCGAATCTCGTCGGCATAACGGCGCCTTCGATCCTGATGATCCAGACTGGATAGCAGCAGATCGCAGTACAGCATCACACCGGTCAGGAGGTTGTTGAAGTCGTGCACCACGCCGCCAGTCAGCCGGCCAACGGCTTCCCATCGCTGAGCTTGGATGAAGCTCTCTTCTCCCGGAAGATTGCTCTTTCCGTCGCCAACTTCAGAGTTACTCGAGTGCCGAGCCACGAGCACGTCAAACTCCGCCTCATTGGCGCCGTCGGGCAACCGCCATGCGGTCCAACTTGCGCTCGAGTGCCCATCGGCGGAAGCGCTCGCCGGAATCGAGACGCTGTCTCGTTCAAAGTCGCGCAACTGGCGAAATAAAAATTCCGTTTTTTCCCGGTCCTGCTGGCAGACCAATTCGGCGAAAAGCGACCCGCGTTTGACGACGGCATCGCTCTTCAAGCTCTGCGCAAAAGCAGGATTCATTTCGAGAATTTCCCCCTGCGGGTTGCAGCGGGCCACGGCGACGGGGGCGTATTCGAAGATGGCGCAAAAATTCGTCTTTGCGCTCTCTCTTGCACCGGGTTCCTGCCATGGAAGCGGGGCTGCAGTGCTCATACTGATACTGTGCGGCGGGACGAATCCCGAATGGAACCCGAGATTACATAAGCGATACCTCGGTGTTCCCGAAACGGGAGAGCGGATAGCTTTTGCTACCCAGTTTCTCCTATTTCGACCCCACTATAGGAGGCCCAATCTGACACTGCGAAGGGCAGACGTCACCGAGAGTTGAGGCAATCCTGTGGAAAATCCAGCAAACGTCCTTATTTTCTGTGGCTTAGCAGAATGGCGGAACTCTTCAAATAGCTCGTGCGTGACTTCACGCAAATGGGGATAACCCCAAGGATGACAGGATCAAAACCGAACCGCCAACCCTTCAGACTGAGTCTTTTCCCGCACGGCAAATGCTGCGGCGATCGACTCCATTCGAATCGAACCTTGTGTATAATCCGCCGATGCAAGGAATACCGTGGAGCACAATTGCGCTCGGCTCGCTGTTGTTCATCTCGGCCTACTCAACAGGAGGACAGCAAGTGCAATCTCCGCAACCTGAAAAGTCGAAGCCGCCTGTAAAAATGGAGCAGCGCGGGCGCATCCTTGGAATCGGCGGTGTCTTCTTCAAATCCGCTAATCGTGATCAGATGCGCGAATGGTATTCGAAGCATCTTGGACTCGCTGACAAGGGCCAAGGCGCGATGCTTCCGTGGCGCGAACACGACGACCCGCAAAAGGAACACGTTACAGTGTGGACTGTTTTTCCCGCCTCCACTAAGTATTTCGATCCCAGCCCCGCACCGTTCATGATCAACTACATCGTGGACGACATGGATGCTTTGCTCGATCGCTTGAAACAAGAGGGAGTAAAGATTGACGCCAAACGAAAAGATGAATCCTACGGTCGCTTTGCCTGGATCTATGACCTGGATGGGAATAAAATTGAGCTCTGGCAGCCGCTGCCCGCAAAGCCCTAGCTCTAGCAACAAGCTGCTTCGTCGATCGATCACCTCCATAACTTCCCGGCGAGCCAGTGATCGACACTGAACTTTCCCGGACCAGAGCAGATCAGCCAAACAAAGAAGAGCACGTACAGGACTTCCGGAAGGTAGAGGAAATCGTCGAGCCAGCTGAGAGCCGAAAGCCCTTTAGGCAGCGTGGAAAGCGCGTTGGTCAGCGTGGCGACGATCATATCGATCAATAGAGCCACGCAGGCCGGGCTCGAAAGGAACCCCACGGTCACCAAGGATCCGCCAACGAACTCGACACTCGACACGAAATAAGCCGTCTGTTGGGGAAACGGGACCTTGGCCTTAACCAGTGTTTCGTAAACAGGTTTTGTGCCGCCAGCGACAAACAATTTGTTCGCCCCGGAGATGGCGAAGAACAGCCCGATCGAAACGCGCACCAGCAGGATGGCATATTGCTCCAAATCACTGCTGCCCAGCAGCGCAAACTGGACCAACCGTTTCCAATCCATCACTTATCCCTCCATCGATGTGCTGTAACGATCCTCCAAAATCAGATTATGCATCCATCCGTTCGACCCATTGAGCGCGGAATGCGGGAGCCACGAATGGATCCGCAAAGTACTGTGTCTCCCGCGCAACCTTGTCGCCCTTAAACTCCATGATGCTGACAGTGTAGGACGGCTTGCCGTCATAGGTCAGAATAAATTCGGTGACCCAAAGATCACCGCTGCCAATGATGCGTCGGATAGAAAACCGCTTGTTGCTGGGCTGACTGGCGCGCTGATTCTGTATGTTGGATCGACCGCGGGTTCGCTCGCCTGATTGCGGGTATTCCAGCACCGCGTCCTCGTGATAGATGAGGTGCTCGGTTACAAAAT